>CAMDAN010000103.1 GCA_945888535.1 Bordetella parapertussis | reverse complement strand
TGCGCAAATCCGGCGCGGGTACGAAACAAAAAGACCCACACCGCTGCAACGCCCACCAAAGCAAACAACACCCCGATGCTCATGCGCGAGCTGCTGATGAGTTTGGGAATGCGGGTGGCTGCTTCAAAAGTTTGGGTCTGCGGAAAGTTATACCCATTGGGGTCTTTCCAAGGACCATAGACCAAGAATCCCAAGACTTGAACGGCGATGTATACCATCATCAGGCTGACCAAAATTTCATTGGCATTGAAGCGGTCGCGTAGTAGCGCAGTGATACCCGCCCACAGCATACCCCCCGCCACGCCGGCCAAAATTACCAAAACCACAATCCAACTGCCTGTGGTTTTATCGGCCATCAAGGCCACACCGCTGGCGGCAACCGCGCCCAAGATGTATTGGCCCTCCGCTCCAATGTTCCACACATTAGAGCGAAAACACACGGCCAGCCCTAGTGCAATCAGCAACAAAGGCGTTGCTTTCACAACCAACTCGCCCAAAGCGTAAGCGCTTTTAACCGGCTCCCAGAAAAACATCTGCAAGCCGCGCACCGGGTCTTTGCCCAAGAGTTGGAACAACACAATGCCAATGAGCACCGTTAAGACAAGTGCCAATAGCGGTGAGGCAAAGGTCCACAAGCGCGAAGGCGCGGGGCGAACCTGGAGTTTGAAATTCAGCATGTCGCGCTCCACAATCCACTCATCCATTCGCCGAGTTGCTCGACCGTGGCGTTGGCCGTTGCGATGGAAGGCGACAACTTGCCGTGGGCAATGACGTGCAAGCGGTCACACACTTCAAACAACTCATCAAGTTCTTCACTCACCACCAGCACCGCACAACCGGCATCGCGCAAGGCCAAAATCGCTCCACGAATTTGCGCCGCAGCGCCCACGTCGACACCCCAAGTCGGTTGCGAGACGATAAACACCTTGGGCTGCGCGTCGATTTCGCGCCCCACAATAAATTTTTGCAAATTACCACCCGAGAGTGACCTCGCCACCGCCCCGGGGCCGTTGGCTTTCACTTGGAAGCGACTAATGACGGCGGCTGCTTGGGTGTGCAACATCGCCAAAGAAATCCAGCCGCCTGCAAAACCGGGATAAGCGATAGCTTCGTTGCGGGTGAGTAGCAGGTTGTGCGCCAAACTCAACTCTGGGACCGCACCGCGCCCCAAGCGTTCTTCGGGAACAAAGTAAAGCCCGCGTTTGCGCCTGCCCCCCGGATGGATGTGGGATACGTCTTCGTCACCCAAGCGAATACTGCCTTTGGGTGAGCGGCAATCCTCACCAGATAAGGCATACAACAGTTCACGTTGGCCGTTGCCTGATACGCCCGCAATGCCGACGATTTCGCCTGCGCGGACCTGCAAGTCAATGCCATGTAAATCCACGCCAAATTGATCCTCGCGTGGCAGACTCAAATTGTGAACTGTTAAACGAGCCTCGCCGGTTTCTCGAACGTTGTGCACTAGCTTGGGCGGCTCGGCTCCAATCATCAAGCGCGAAAGTGAGGCGTTAGATTCCTCCGCCGGGTTACATACCCCGGTGACTTTGCCCCCGCGCAGCACCGTACAGGCATTGCACAGTTCACGAATTTCATGGAGCTTGTGGCTGATATACAAAATACTGCAGCCTTCCGATGCGAGTTGCTTCAGCACAATAAACAGCTTCTCCACCGCTTGCGGTGTCAGCACCGAAGTGGGCTCATCCAAAATCAACAACTGCGGATTGGTCAACAAAGCGCGAATGATTTCAACCCGTTGCATCTCCCCCACGCTCAGGGTGTGTACGGGCCGGCTGGGGTCGATGTCCAAACCGTACTGCGCTGCTTTGGCAGTGATACTTTGGGTAACCTGGACCAGCGTCAAACTTTTTTCCAATCCGAGCCACACGTTTTCAGCCACCGTGATGGTGTCAAACAAGTTGAAGTGCTGAAACACCATGCTGATGCCCAAAGCACGCGCTTCTTTCGGGTTGCGAATGTCTGCCACCTGGCCGTTGAAAACCATCTGACCGGCGTCGGGCTTGATGGAGCCGTAAATAATTTTCATCAACGTCGACTTGCCCGCACCGTTTTCACCCAAAACCGCATGGGTCTGGCCTGGCATGACCGTAAGCGCAATACCGCTGTTAGCGACGACGCCGGGGTAGGCTTTGGTGATACCGGTAAGTTGCAGTCGGGGCTTATCCATGAAAAAGTCTCTTTGTTTTCATCATTTCACAGGCCTGCGGCCACAGCTTTGACCCGTTCACGCAGCCACCGGTTGGCTGCCGATGCGTGGGTGCGTTCATGCCACAGTTGGTAGTAGACCATTTTAGGAAACTCCACGGGACACGGCACCACGACGACGGGTAAGGTTTTCACAAACCCTTCGCAGTAACGCCGACCTGTGGTTAACACTAGCAATGTCGATGCCACCATGGCTGGAATCAAACCAAAATGAGAGCACCGGGCGACTACGTTGCGCTGCAAACCCAATTCAAGAAGGTGGCCGTCGATCACACCCTTGGCTCCGAGATGGGTCGCTCCGGGGGCAATATGTTCGGCTTTGAGCCAATCGGCAGAGTCCCAACCGCGGCGAACCGCCGGGTGTTTTTGCGAAACCAAACACACCACATCGTCGCTAAACAAGGAGGCTTGGTGCATGTCTGCCGGTAAAGAAGGCCAGTTGCCGATCACGATATCAGCCTCGCCACTGGCCAATTGGGCGCGGTAATCCGAGGCAGGCGTTAAAGGCAATATTTCTATCGCAGCGTAAGGCGCTTGGGTTTTAATCGACGCGACCAACTGGGGCAAAAAAGACGGAGCCAAATAATCCGAGGCGGCGATACGAAAGACATGGCGGGCTGTATTCGGAATAAATTCGCGGGCATCAGAAAAAAGCACTTCGGCTGAGCGTAAGAGCTGGGCACTGGGCTCAACCATGCGTAAACCGGCTTCGGTTGGCACCATGAAAGCGCCTGAACGCACTAAAAGAGGGTCACCCGAGGCACTGCGCAAGCGTTTTAAACACGCGCTCACCGCCGGCTGGTGCATGCCCAGTCGGATGGCGGCCTTGGAAACACTGCGCTCGGTCAACACGGTATGTAAAACCTTTATCAAGTGAAGGTCTATCTTGTCGAAAAGCGGGGTTAAGCTCATATGCAAAGGTGGATAGGTGTCATATGCTAGCGCGTATAGCGCTGAAGAAACTACCGATTTACCCTGATGGCCGGAGAACCAAGCCCATGAAACCCCAGACCATTCGATTTTTGAAAAACGGCGAAGCCATCACGCTGCACGCAGTGCCCCCGACCCGCACCTTGCTCGAAGTCTTGCGCGAAGACTTGCATTGCACCGGAACCAAAGAAGGTTGCGGTGAAGGTGATTGCGGTGCCTGTACCGTGGTC
Source organism: Bordetella parapertussis (assembly GCA_945888535.1). GTDB lineage: Bacteria > Pseudomonadota > Gammaproteobacteria > Burkholderiales > Burkholderiaceae_C > Allorhodoferax > Allorhodoferax parapertussis_A. Next base: position 4,194 of record CAMDAN010000103.1, on the reverse strand, counting down.
ATCGGACAAGAGCGCGACGGAAAATTACACACCCGTGCCATCAACAGCTGTATTCGCTTGGCCCATTCGGTAAACGGTCTTGCCGTTTGGACGGTGGAAGGTTTAACCCAAGACAACGGCGCACCCCACCCCGTACAAGAGGCCTTGAAAACTAGCCATGCCTCGCAATGCGGTTTTTGCACACCGGGGTTTGCCATGAGTTTGTTTGGCCTATACCAAAAGCATGCTGGTCAACCGATTGACCGCACCACCGCGCAGAACGCCCTGTCGGGGAATTTATGTCGCTGTACGGGGTACCGTCCGATTGTCCAAGCGGCCCAAGCCATGCAACAACTTCCCGCTGTGAAGTTGGATCACCCAAAAATCCTCAAAGCTCTCGCGGCCATGACTGACACACCGTCAGCGCAAGACGCATACCTTTTACCGCGCAATTTAAAAAGCCTGCTTCAACTTCGCAAGCAATGGCTCGATGCGCAATTGGTTGCGGGATGTACCGATGTCGGGCTTTGGGTGACCAAACAACACCGCGAATTTGCCAAAGTAATTGACATCACGCGCGTCAAGGAATTGCGAGACATTCAAGAGTATCCACACCATTTAGCCATTGGCGCAGCAGTGACTTTGGCAGACGCCTTTGCCGCCTTGGTTGCAGACCGACCCCAACTGCAAAGCTTTACCCATCGCTTTGCGGGCTTACCGGTTCGCAACTCTGGCACCTTGGGCGGCAATGTGGCCAACGGCTCCCCGATTGGCGACTCGATGCCTTTGCTTATTGCATTGGGCGCTCAAGTGATTTTGATGTCCACGCGCGGACACCGCCGAATGCCATTGGAAAACCTCTATACCGGTTACCGAAAAAACGTGATGCAAGCCGATGAAGTTTTGGCGTGGATTGTGGTTCCTAAAGCCAATAAAGCCATACCCGTCAAACACACTCGAAGCCAGTGGTGCGAGGTCTACAAAATCTCGAAACGCTTTGAAGACGATATTTCTGCTGTCTGTTTAGCGCTTGACATCCACGTTGACAAGGCCGTGGTGACCCACGCAAGCATCGGAGTCGGCGGGGTAGCGGCAACGCCGGTGCGTGCCCGTGCAACAGAAAAAGCCTTGCTCGGCAAACTTTGGAGTCCGCAGACATTGCAAGATGCCATGGAGTGCTTGCGCAACGAGTTTTCGCCGATTTCAGATATGCGCGCTAGCAGCAGCTACCGGCGTGAAGTGTTGGGGAATTTACTTTGGCGCTTTTGGTTAGAGAGCCAAGGCCAGGCAGACGTTGATTTGCAATCCCTTGAACCCTTGGGTTTGAAATGGGATCTCGCGGGAGCTGCGGTATGACACGCATCCTCGCCGCAAAAAGTTCGGGTCCTGCCGCTGGCGCAACAACTGCCCATGAAAGTGCCCAGGCACAAATTGCCGGGGCTGCGTCGTACATTGATGACCTGCCGGAACTGCGGGGCACTTTGCATGCGGCGCCCATTCTCTCGACCCATGCCCATGGCCGTTTACGCGGAGTCGACTCTCAAGTCGCACGGGCCATGCCGGGTGTGGTGGGCGTGGTGTTGTCCCAAGATATCGTGGGTGATCCGATGCTGGCCGCCTTTGCAGGTGACGAACCCGTCTTTGCCATCGACACCGTTCAACACGTCGGCCAAGTCATCGGACTGGTGGTGGCGCGCAGCGTGATGCAAGCAAGGCGTGCTGCCCGCAAAGTGGTTTTAGACATTGAAGCCTTGCCCGCCATTTTGACTATCGAAGACGCACTGCAAGCGAAAAGCTATGTGCTACCGCCTGTCTTTGTGAACCGGGGCAACGCCGAAGCAGCATTGAGAAAAGCAAGCCACACGCTCACAGGAACGCTAGAGGTCGGAGGCCAAGAGCATTTTTATTTGGAAGGGCAAATTGCCTATGCCGTTCCCAATGAGCAAAACCAATGGTCGATTTACAGCAGCACGCAACACCCTGGCGAAGTCCAGCACTGGGTTGCCCACGCGCTGGGTTTGGACAACCATGCCGTGCGCGTCGAGTGCCGGCGCATGGGTGGTGGCTTTGGCGGTAAGGAAACCCAAGCCGGCCACGTTGCGGTCTGGGCCGCCGTAGCGGCGCAAAAATTCAAAGCTCCTGTCAAGCTGCGCCTTGACCGCGATGATGACTTCATGGTGACAGGCAAGCGCCATCCTTTTGCTTACGAATACACAGCGGGCTTTGATGACACTGGACGACTGACCGCCCTGCAGTTGCAGATGGCTGCCAACTGTGGCTTTAGTGCGGATTTATCAGGCCCCGTTGCTGACAGGGCGATTTTTCACAGCGACAACGCATACTTTCTTGAGAACGTTGCGATTGCTTCCTACCGCTGCAAAACCCATACCCAAAGCCACACCGCCTTTCGTGGCTTTGGCGGTCCGCAGGGCGTCATTGTGATTGAAGCCATCATGGGAGATATCGCTCGGCATTTAAAAATGGACGCCTTGGATGTGCGCATGCGCAACCTTTACAGCGATGAAGTGTTAGCGGGCGAACAGGCCAACGATCCCAAAGCGGCTCGGCGCGACACCACGCATTACCAAATGAAGGTGGAAGACAACATTTTGGCTCCTTTGCTCAGCAAGCTGGAGCAGACCTCGGACTACCGCCAACGCAAACAAGCCATCACCGCCTGGAACGCCATCAGCCCCGTTCTAAAGCGCGGCCTAGCGATCACGCCGGTGAAGTTTGGCATCAGTTTTACCGCCACACTTTTTAACCAAGCAGGCGCCTTGGTGCATGTGTATTTAGATGGCAGTGTGCAGGTCAACCACGGTGGAACGGAGATGGGTCAAGGCTTGCATACCAAGGTCTCGCAAATCGTGGCCGATGAATTAGGCGTTGCGTTTGAGCGCGTGTTGTGCAGTGCCAGCGACACCAGCAAGATTCCCAACGCCTCTGCCACCGCTGCGTCCGCAGGCACCGACCTGAACGGCCGGGCTGCGCAATTTGCCGCTCGCCATGTGCGCGAGAACTTGGCTGCTTTTGTCTGCGGCTTGGACGGCTGTGGAGCCGGAGCGATTGAGTTTCGCGGGGGCATGGTTATTTCTCCCAAAGCCACACGCAGCTTTGATTCCGTAGTGCAGATGGCGTATGCCAATCGGATTCAATTGTGGAGCGACGGCTTTTACCGCACACCCAAAATCCATTACGACAAAACCACGCTCACCGGTCGGCCGTTTTACTATTTCGCCTATGGCGCTGCGTGTACCGAAGTGGCCATTGACACGCTGACCGGAGAAAGCCGCGTTCTGCGTGTAGATATCTTGCATGATGTCGGTCGCAGCATCAATCCGGGTCTGGACATTGGCCAAATTGAAGGTGGCTTTGTTCAAGGCATGGGCTGGCTCACCACCGAACAATTGGTTTGGAACAAAGAAGGCTTTCTCAGCACCCATGCACCCAGCACCTACAAAATTCCAACAGCGGGTGATATTCCAGAACATTTCAAAGTCGATCTGTGGCCTGAGCCGAACCGTGAAGATAACGTCTTTGGATCCAAGGCCGTCGGCGAGCCGCCTTTTATGCTGGCGATCAGTGTGTATGAAGCACTGCGTGATGCGCTTGCCCAGGCGCGAAATTCCCACACCCCCGTTGTGCTCACTGCGCCAGCCACGGCTGAAAATGTTTTAAGTGCTTTGAAATAGGTGGGCTGCGGCACAATCCACGCATGCCGACCCTGCTCATTCGCAACGCCCAAACGATCTCAACCCAAGACGATTCGCAAGCCGAACTTCACAACGCAAGTATTTTTATCCGTGACCATGGCATAGAAAGGATCGGCCTGGCCGAATCTTTGCCTGACACTGCCGACACGGTGATCGATGCTCGCCACCATGTGGTCATTCCCGGGCTGATCAATACCCACCACCACATGTACCAGTCGCTGACTCGGGCGATTCCTTCGGTCCAAAATGCCGAGCTATTTGGCTGGCTGCGCGGGCTCTATCCGATTTGGGCGGGCTTGACGCCCGCCATGGTTTACACCAGTACGCAAGTCGCGATGGCCGAGTTGCTCTTGAGCGGCTGCACCACCAGTTCCGACCATCTCTATATTTACCCCAACGGCGTGACGCTGGATGACAGCATTGAAGCTGCCCGCGAGATTGGCATGCGTTTTGTCGCAACGCGCGGAAGCATGAGCGTGGGGCAGTCGCTTGGCGGCTTGCC
>CAMDAN010000102.1 GCA_945888535.1 Bordetella parapertussis | reverse complement strand
ATGACTGCACTCTTCCAAGTTAGCGGCACTGCGCCACCGGTATAGCCGGTTCCGCCACCACGGGCAATGATGGTTAAGCCCAAGGCAATACATCCTTTGACTAAGCGGGCCATCTCTTCTTCAGTGTCAGGCGTCAGGACCACAAACGGGTACTCCACCCGCCAATCGGTAGCGTCTGTGACGTGAGACACCCGGCTTAAGCCATCAAACTTGATATTGTCCTTGGCGGTTAACTTTCCCAATGTTTTCTGGGTTTGGCGGCGCAAACTTGCCATTGCAATAAATGAGGCGTCAAACGCAGAGACCGCGGCTTGGGCTGCGACTAAAAGTTCACCCACCATGTTGTCGCGCTGCGACTGCACTTGAGGTGTTCGCCGTTTTTCTACTTCTCCCAATCGATGTTTCAAAGCATCCACCAAAAGACTGCGTCGTTTGGGGTTGTCCAGCAAATCGTCTTGCAAATAGGGGTTGCGTTGCACCACCCACATATCACCCAGCACCTCGTACAACATCCGTGCAGAGCGCCCGGTATTGCGCTCATTGCGCAGTACCAGCAGCGTGTCCCAGGCCGCTGTGCCTAGAAGACGGATGACGATTTCTCGGTCAGAAAATGAGGTGTAGTTGTAGGGGATTTCACGAATGCGCTCCTGCCGTGGCGAATGGGTCGCAGGTTCAGGCAAAACATGGGAAAGCGAAGTTGGAGCGTTCATCTCATAGAGGCAGCATTAAATGCGACCTGATCTGTCGAATTTTTACAAAAACCGATAGTACCGCAGTGCAACATTGTCCTTGGCTTTCTCCGGACACTCTTTGATTACACTTCGTTTGGGTGTCCATTCATGGTGATAGGGTTAAATACAGCCCTATGACTGCCCATGACCGCCTCCTCTCCCTCCCAGACTGGCCCTACCCGCGCTGGATCGCGCACCGTGGCGCAGGCACCTTGGCCCCAGAAAACACCTTGGCGGCCTTTCGCTTGGGGCAAACACATGGCTACCGAATGTTTGAATGTGACGTCAAGCTCAGCAGCGACGGCGTTCCTTTTTTATTGCACGATGACACCTTAGCCCGAACCTGCCCTGATGCCTTAAGACTCCAACCCATCGCGGGTCACAATGCGTGGAGCGACTTAGCCCAACAAGACGCCGGCAGCTGGCACAGCACAACTTACTTCGGGGAACCACTGCCAAGTTTAGAAAACATTTCCCGTTTTTGCATTGCCAACGGCTGCTGTCTCAATATCGAGGTAAAGCCAACCACAGGGACAGGCCTGCAGACAGGCAAAGTCGTTGCACAACATGCAGCTCAACTTTGGCAAAAAGCTCCCGTTGCCCCTTTGCTCAGCTCCTTTGAAGTTGACGCTCTCGAAGGCGCTATGGCGCAAGCCCCTGCGCTACCGAGAGCCCTACTTTTACACACTTTATGGGACGGTTGGCTGGAAACGGCGCTGCGATTGCAATGCATTGCAATCGTCTGCAACTACACCTTGTGGAACAAAGCCTCGGTTTCCCAAGCAAAAGCGGCAGGACTCAGAACCCTGAGCTACACGGTCAACGACAGTGCGTCTGTCCAAGTGTTGATAGATCTGAAAACCGACGGAATCATCACCGACCGGGTGGACTTATTCAACCCTCACGCTGTTTAAAAATCTGAACGTCGCCTGATAGCGAATGGGGAAGCGTTAGCGTCGGCCAAGCCACAACTGGCTGAGGGCGCTTGCCAACGCCATCCCTAAGTAGCTCACCATCTTTCCGTCATTGCCAAAAAACCACAGGCCCGCTGCCATCGCCAGCACGGCGGCCAGTGAATTCAAGAGTGAACGGGTAAGTAATGTGTAGCGATGTGGCGATTTTTTGAACAACCAAGGTGCGGTCATCGCCATAAAAAAGCCAACAAAAATACACGGCGCTACAAAGTTTGCAGTGTGGGTAAGGAGATCAACAAAGTCCATGGATTCTTTCTAAGAGCTAACAATTTTATAATCCCCCCTTCATATGGCAGTTTGGGCACTAGGAATCAACCACACCACCGCACCGCTGGACTTGCGCGGCCGGTTTTCCTTCGCCTCCGATCAGCTCGCACCTAAGCTCCAAGCCCTGCGCGAATCGCTCACCCATGCGCACGAAGCTGCCATTGTTTCTACCTGCAACCGCACGGAAATTTACTGCGCCGGTGATGCATCTGACAAAGAGCGTACGCTCGATTGGCTCGCGCAGTCCGGTGGCGTTTCTACCCACATGCTGCGCGCCCACACCTACAGCCTCAGTGACGACGAGGCGGCACGCCATGCCTTTCGCGTCGCCAGCGGGCTCGATTCGATGGTCTTGGGTGAACCCCAAATTTTGGGGCAACTCAAAGACGCGGTTCGAGCCGCAGAGAACGCGGGCGCATTAGGGGCTACTTTGTCCCAGCTATTTCAGCGCTCCTTTGCAGTGGCCAAAGATGTTCGAACCACCACAGAAATTGGTGCGCAATCCATCAGCATGGCCGCAGCAGCGGTTCGACTCTCAGCCCAGTTGTTTGAGGACTTAAGCCAGGTGAAGGTGCTTTTCGTGGGTGCCGGCGACATGATTGAGCTTTGCGTCACCCACTTTGCAAGTAAAAATCCTGCGAAGTTAACCATTGCCAACCGAACCTTAGAGCGCGGTGAGAAACTTGCCAGCCGCTTTGGCGGCGAAGTGATGCACTTGAGTGAACTCCCTGACCGTCTCCACGAATTCGATGCGGTTATCAGTTGTACGGCCAGCACCCTGCCCATCATCGGACTAGGCGCCGTTGAACGAGCCCTTAAAAAACGCAAACACCGCCCCATGTTTATGGTGGATTTGGCTGTCCCAAGAGACATTGAAGCTGAAGTCAAAGCACTAGAAGATGTTTACCTCTACACCGTTGATGATTTAGCCAGCGTGGTTCAAACCGCCCAGGCCAACCGGCAGTCGGCGGTTGCCCAAGCCGAGACGATTGTGGATGCGGGTGTGCAAGGTTTTATGCATTGGGTCGACCAACGCAATAACGTTCCCTTGATCCAACAACTTAACGCCCAAGCCGACGCATGGCGTCACGGCGAGCTTCAGAAGGCCCGCAAAGCACTGAGTAAAGGTGACTCGGTTGACGAGGTCATGGAATCTCTGGCTAAAGGTTTGACTCAAAAAATATTGCATGGTGCCTTTGCAGAACTGCATGCCGGCGATACTGACGCGCGGACCAAAGCAAGCCAAGCCATCGCCCACTTCTTTTTACGCAAAGAGCGTTAGCTGACGTCAATCGATAGGCTCTCACGGCCCAAAACCGTCCCCTTTGGCCCCGCTGGGCGCGTGAGCCACTTTCATTTTTGACATCCCTCTTTCTGAAATCTCGCCATGAAACTTTTTTTACGCCAACAACTGGCCCGCTACACCGATCGGCTTGCCGAACTTGAGTTCTTGCTGTCGCGCGAAGACATCATGAAAGACATGGCCCAGTTTTTAACCCTTTCGCGCGAGCACACCGAAGTCTCCGCCGTGGCCAGCCGATGGGACCGGTTTCAGCGCCGAGAAGCCGACAACGCAGCGGCAACCGATATGCTTGTCAGTGCGTCAGGCGATGCAGACATGGTAGCTATGGCGCAGGAAGAAATTGACAGCGCCAATTCAGAACTGCAACAACTAGAGCAGGAGTTGCAGCGCATGCTGCTGCCTAAAGATCCTGATGATGCGCGCAATGCGTTTGTGGAAATCCGCGCAGGAACTGGTGGCGACGAATCGGCGTTATTTGCAGCCGATTTGGCACGCATGTACACCCGTTACTGCGACAGTCAAGGCTGGAAAACCGAAATCATGAGCGAATCTGCCAGTGAGCTGGGCGGCTACAAAGAAGTGGTTTTGCAAATCGAAGGCCACAACGTTTATGGCGCTTTAAAGTTTGAGTCTGGCGGCCACCGCGTACAACGCGTTCCCGCCACAGAAACACAGGGGCGCATTCATACCAGCGCGTGTACTGTTGCTGTTCTGGCCGAGCCTGATGAAGCAGTCGCCATTCAAATCAACCCTGCCGATCTGCGCATTGACACCTACCGCGCCAGCGGCGCGGGCGGTCAACATATCAACAAAACCGACTCTGCCGTTCGTATTACCCACTTACCCACCGGCATCGTCGCAGAGTGCCAAGATGGACGCAGCCAGCACAGCAACAAAGCGCAGGCTTTGAAAGTATTGACAGCGCGTATCCATGAAAAAGACCGCAGCGAACGCGCCGCCAAAGATGCAGCCGAGCGCAAAGGTTTGATTGGAACGGGTGACCGCAGCGACCGCATCCGGACTTACAACTTTCCCCAAGGTCGATTTACCGATCACCGCATCAACCTCACCTTGTACAAATTGCTCAACATCATGGAAGGTGATTTGGGCGATGTCGTTGAGGCGCTTCAAGCCTATGAAGCAGCCCAGCAACTCGCCGCTTTAGAAGTGGGATTGGCGTGACCACCACACAAGCGATTGCGTATGCCATGGCCCAAGGGTTAGAGCGGCTTGACGCCCAGCTTTTGGTTTTATTTGCGCTGGGGCGCTTACCGTTGGGCGGGACAGGCGCCGAGCGGGCATGGTTGTTAAGCCATGACACCGACACATTGGATGCCGCATCTCAAAGCCGTTTTGATACAACCCTGCAACGCCGACTCAGCGGTGAGCCTTTTGCCTACATCACGGGGCACCAAGAATTTTTCGGCCTCGACTTTGCTGTTGATGCCCGCGTGCTGGTGCCGCGCCCGGATACTGAAACCTTGGTGGAGTGGGCCTTGGAACTTTTACCGAAAGACAGCCAAGCCCGGGTGATCGATCTAGGAACCGGCAGCGGCGCAATCGCTTTGGCTTTGAAGCAGCACCGTCCGACGACCCAAATGCACGCGCTCGACTTTAGTAAAGATGCGCTTGAGGTTGCAAAAAATAATGCCATCCGCTTAGGCTTAGTTGTGGATTTCCTGCAAGGCAGTTGGATCACCGCTGTCAACGCAGTTTTTGACCTGATCGTTTCCAACCCTCCCTACATTGCCAATCAAGACGCTCACTTGGAAAAATTACGCTACGAACCTCTGCAAGCCTTAACCAGCGGGGCCGATGGATTAGACGATTTGCGCACGATTACGCTGCAAGCGAGCACCGCACTCACACACGGTGGCTGGCTGCTTTTGGAACATGGCTTCGATCAGGCAAGCGCGGTGCGTGCGCTATTAACTCACACCGGTTTTTCTAGCGTTCAATCCCGCCGAGATTTGGCAGGGATTGAGCGCTGCAGCGCAGGCCAATGGTTTAACCCAAGCCCAAGCGATTCACGCCACTGATCAGAGCTTTGATAGATGCTGTGACGATGTTGGTGTCCATGCCCACACCAAAGCGCTCCACGCCTGCACCTTTTGAATGGATCAATTCCAAAAATGCGCAGGCTTGGGCGTTGCCTGCGTCCTCACTGGCTTTAACCGAACGCTCTTCAAAACTTCGCACTTGGACATGGATACCTAGCGTTTGAAGCGCATGCACCGCCGCGTCTATCGGGCCATTGCCGCGTCCGCTCAGGGTTTGGGTCACCCCGCCGGCGTTTACTACCAAACGAATCCCTAGGCCATCATCGATCAAATGATGCTCAACCAAATTCAGAGGCTGCGTTGTGTGAAGGTACGCTTTTGAAAATAAATTCCACAAGTCTTGGGCGCTCATTTCGCCACCATACGCATCGGTGTAGGCTTGGACTTCACCCGAGAATTCCACCTGCAAACGCCTAGGCATCACCACCCCAAATTCGGTTTCCATCAAATACGCCACGCCGCCTTTTCCTGATTGGCTGTTCACTCGGATGATGGAGTCATAGGTGCGGCCGACATCGGCTGGGTCAATCGGCAAATAGGGAACATTCCAAAGCCCCTTTTTATCTAGGGCGGCAAAGCCTTTTTTAATCGCATCTTGGTGCGAGCCGCTAAAAGCCGTAAAAACCAAATCACCGACATAGGGGTGGCGAGGATGGATGGGCAACTGGTTGCAATGCTCGACGGTTCGCGCCACGGCATTGATGTCAGAAAAATCTAAGCCGGGGTTGACGCCTTGGGTATACAGGTTCAAGGCCAAAGTCACCAAATCTACATTGCCGGTGCGCTCGCCATTGCCAAAAAGACAGCCTTCTACGCGGTCTGCGCCTGCCATTAAGCCAAGCTCGGCAGCGGCAACCGCCGTTCCTCGGTCATTGTGGGGATGCAGACTCAAAATAATGCTGTCGCGCCGCGCAAGGTTGCGGTGCATCCACTCAATTTGATCTGCATAGATATTAGGCGTTGAGACTTCCACCGTTGCAGGCAAATTCAAAATCACCTTGTTGGCCGGGGTAGCACCCCATTGCGCAGTCACTGCATCACAGACTTCCTTTGCAAACTCCAACTCGGTAGAGGTAAATAGTTCGGGGCTGTATTGCAAGACCCATTGGGTCTGGGGGTGCTCATGGGCCAATTTTTGAATCAATCGAACGGCGTCCAAGGCCAACTCCAACACTTGTGACTTGCTCATTTGGAACACCACATCCCGAAACAGCGGCGCGGTGGCGTTATACACATGCACGATCACGCGGCGAGCGCCGGCGACGGATGCAAAGGTGCGGCGCACCAAATCACCACGGGCCTGGGTTAAGACTTCAATCGTGACGTCGTCTGGAATATGTTGCCCATCCACCAAATTTCGGACGAAATCAAAGTCAGTCTGCGAAGCACTGGGAAATCCCACCTCGATTTCTTTGAATCCGACTTGGCAGGCGGTGCGAAACATGCGCATCTTGCGCTCAAGGTTCATGGGCTCAAAAAGCGACTGGTTGCCGTCTCGCAAATCCGTACTCATCCAAATCGGTGGCTGGGTGATCGTGCGGCTGGGCCACTGGCGGTCAGGCAAATGAATCGCGGGAAAAGCCTGGTATTTGGTAGATGGTTGCGCAAGCATGGGGTCTCTCAGGTCGAAGTAGCTATGAAAGACTTGATTGTGGCGTTATTTGCCCCGCAGACTATTGCGATTTATCCCAATTAAATAAATAAATTGGCATAATATTGTTGCATTTTTTAAAAATAAAGGATAATTTACCCCTTAACGACATTAAGGCGCAAAATACTATCAACTACTACGCCTTCTTAATGGTGATGGCCGTGGGCGCCGTGGACATGGCCGTGGGCTACTTCTTCCTCTGTGGCTTGGCGAACCTCCAGGACCTTCACTTTAAATTGCAGCGCTTGGCCGGCAAACGGATGGTTGCCATCTAACTGGACTTGGTCGCCTTTGATCTTGACCACAGTAAACGCCCGCGAGTGGCCTTGGGAGTCTTGGCCTTCCAATTGCCCGCCCACTTTGACCCCAGGAGGGAATTGGGTTTTAGGAATGGTTTGCAGCAATGTTTCGTCGCGCTCACCAAAAGCATCGGTAGCACTCAATTCAATCGTCGCTTGGAAGCCCACCTCTTGCCCTAAAAGAGCCTCCTCCACTTTAGAGAAGAGGTTTCCGTAGCCTCCATGCAAATACGCCATGGGTTCTTGGCTCTCTTCGAGAACTTTACCCAGTGGGTTGCGCACGGTGTAGTGCAGTGTGACAGCGGAGTCTTTGGCGATTTTCATGGGTGTGAGTCAGGTGAGATGGAGTC
>CAMDAN010000101.1 GCA_945888535.1 Bordetella parapertussis | reverse complement strand
GCCCGCGTTCTCAATTGGATGGAGCGTTGGGTGCAAACCGAGTGGCCTGAGATGAAGGTCTATATGACCTCAGTAACCGAGCAATGGTCTACCTTCGCAGTTGTTGGCCCCAAGAGCCGCGCCGTCGTACAAAAGGTCTGTACGGATGTTGATTTGTCGCTTGAAGCCTTCCCCTTTATGAGCTACCGCGAAGGCACGGTCGCGGGCGTCAAAGCCCGCATCATGCGCATCAGCTTTTCTGGTGAGTTGTCTTTCGAGGTCAATGTGCCTTCGAACGCCGGTGCCCATGTGTGGAGCGCCTTGATGGCCGCGGGAGCTGAATTTGGAATTACGCCTTACGGCACGGAGTCGATGCACGTGTTGCGTGCGGAAAAAGGCTACATCATCGTGGGCCAAGACACCGACGGCTCCATTACCCCGCATGATTTAGGCATGGGCGCGATGGTCTCTACCACCAAAGACTTTTTAGGCCGACGCTCTTTGAGCCGTAGCCATACCGCTGGTTCAGACCGCAAACAACTGGTGGGCTTACTCACCGATGATCCGGCAACCGTGTTGCCAGAAGGCGCGCAAATCACGCCTACGGCGAAGTTGCCCGCGCTGCCTGCGCCCATGATTGGCCACGTCACATCGAGCTACTTCAGCCCCACGCTAAAGCGCTCGATTGCGATGGCGGTCGTGCGCTCAGGACTCAGCCGCATGGGTGAAAAAGTCTATCTCCCCTTGGTCGATGGCCGCATGGTTGCGGCAACTATTTGCAGCCCGGTCTTTTATGACCCTGAAGGAAAACGCCACCATGTCTAATGTTGTTTTGGAAAGCCCGCTCAACGGCATCAGCCGCTTGGGTGACCGGGTGCTGTCTGTCGATGGAAAACGGGTAGCCATCGGTGAGTCGGCATTCATGGAAATCATCACCTTGCGCGGTGACGCACAGGATGCGCGTTTTGCGGATGCTGTGAAGCGGGTGACAGGACTCGCTTTGCCTGTGGCGGCCAACACCGCAAGTTCGGGCGGGGGTCGACAGTTGGTGTGGCTGGGCCCCGATGAGTGGATTCTCAAAGCGCCGCTTAACGTGCAAAACCCCAACGACGACGCTTTAGAAAGCGCCTTGCGACTCGCCTTAGACGGCTTGCATTGTTCTGTGGTGCAAGTGGGCAGCGGTTACACCACGCTCACCGTTCAAGGCGAAGGCGCGGCCGATTTGTTGTCACGCGGATGCCCGCTCGATTTTCACCCTCGCGTTTTTGCGGTCGGCGCGGTGGCGCAAAGCCATGTCGCTAAAGCCGGTGCGACGATCTTGTGTCTTGAAGCCGGTACGCGTTTTGAATTGACGGTGCGACGCAGTTTTGCGGACTATCTGTTTCGTTGGCTCTGTGAAGCCGGTGCCGAATAAACCTACGCACTAGCGTTGTTTCCCCTATGGCATATTCCTTAGGCATTGACACGGGCGGAACGTTCACGGACGTTGTTTTGTTGGATGCAAAACGCAAGGTCCTTGCCTCTGCCAAAAGCCTCACCACCCGCTTTGACCTCTCCGAGGGTATTGCCGCTTCTTTAGATAAATTACCTCAAGACTTGCTGACGCGGGTCACTTTGGTTTCTTTGTCTACGACCTTAACCACCAACTCAGTCGTAGAGGGCAAAGGTTCTCCCGTTTGCGTTTTGTTGCTCGGGTATGAAGCGCTGCAAGTTAAAAGCAGCGGGCTGATCGACCTGCTTGGAAGTGACGCGATTGTCTGTTTACCAGGCGGGCACGATGCCGGCGGGCTTCCGACCCAAACACTGGATGAAGCTGCAACACGCGCAGCCATTCTGAGCCACAAAAACCGCGTTTCTGCCTTCGCTATTTCTGCCACGTTTGGGGTGCGCAACCCTGCGCATGAAATGCAAGTGCGGTCGTGGGTGAAAGAGTTGTGTGATGTGCCAGTGACGTGCGGCCATGAATTGGCCTCCAGCCTAGGTGCACCCCGGCGCGCACTCACCGTTGCGCTCAACGCGCGGATGATTTTTCATGTCAAAGCGCTGATCGATTCCGTTCAAAAAACCTTGGCTGATCGCGCGATAGACGCGCCTTTGATGATCGTCAAAGGCGATGGTTCTTTGGTCAATGTGGTCAGTGCGATGCAGCGCCCGGTCAGTACCGTGCTCTCTGGACCTGCGGCTAGCGTGTTGGGTGCTTGCGCACTCAGCGGATTGCAAGACGCGATTGTTGCCGACATGGGCGGTACGACGACCGATATCGCGGTGGTGCGTGGCGGTAAGCCCGCGCTGAGTTTTGATGGTGCCATGGTCGGAAACTGGCGACCGATGGTCGAGGCAGTCAAGGTGTATGCCATTGGCTTGGGTGGTGACAGTGAGGTCCGACTGCATGGTGGTGACGGCCTCACCATCGGCCCGCGCCGCGTTGTTCCCTTGAGTCTGGTTGTTCACGAGCATCCGCATTTGTTGGCCGTGTTAGAGCGACAACAAAACGAAACGCCCCACGCTAGCCAAATGCGTTTTGCTGTTCGCCTCCAAGGCGACGCGGCCCACCTCAGCCGCCTCAATGACGATGAGTTGTATGCTTGGGAGTGCCTTGCCAAAGGCCCGGTGGATTTAGAGCGAGCCAACATAGAAAACCGCGCTTTGGCCCGCGCTGTCGCTCGATTGGAGCGCAAAGGCTTGGCTATTTACAGTGGCTTTACCCCAAGTGACGCCGCCCATGTTTTAGGAATGTCAAACCACTGGAGTGCGCCCGCCGCGGTGTTTGCTGCCCGCATTTGGGCGCGTCAGATGCGCCATATGTATGGGCTGGGTAAGTGGAAGCAGGGCGATGAAATCGGTCCTGCACAAGACGTGGTGGCCAAGGTGGTTGACACCATTTGCCAAAAACTCATTGAAGCGGGCCTCAACGACGCGGGGCAAATGAACGAGTCCACCGCCGGAAAAGTGGCAGCCTTGCTGACCACCATGGCCTTGGGAAAAAACAAAGAAGAAGAATCTGAGAACGCAAGCGAATCGGTTTTTCAGTTGCAGTTTTCGCCCGCCATGCCCTTGGTCGGCGTAGGCGCACCGGCGGCAAGTTATTACCCTGCCGTGGCAAAAGGGCTGGGAGTCACTCTGCGTTTGCCGCCGTTTGCTGAAGTCGCTAACGCCATTGGCGCAGTGTTGGGCGAAGTGTCTCAGCGCGTGCACCTGACCGTGACCCAGCCCGTGCGTGGCACATTCAAAATATTCACAGCCCTCGGGCCCGTTGATTTCCCAGACTATGCCAGCGCGATAGACCACGCCAAAGAATTGGCAGGTAAAGAAGCCTACACCCGCGCAATGGACGCAGGCGCTGCCCATGCCGAGGTGGTCTTTAGCCAAAGCGATAACAGCGTCAACAACGACATTGACGGCAATGTGTTCTTTGAAGCCGTCGTTACCGCAACCGCCTCTGGCCCACCGCGCACCAAGGCGCTTTAATTGCCGGCCCCATGAACTCGCCTTCTCGCGCCCAGATCGCAGATGTTTTAAGTAGCCATGGTTTGCACTTGCGCGGAGCGTGGGAGCCGCAGGCAACCGATGCTTTGCCCGCGCTTGCCAATGGCAAAACCGCCGCCGTGGTATGGATGGTCGGAGGCGTGGGTTCTAGCCAGTGGCCCGCGTTTTCCGCGTCGTCTTTTTACGCCGATGGTTTGCCAGACCCCTTAGACCGATGGAGCCGAGCGATCGCCGAAGAACTGGCAGAGCATTGGGGCGGCTTGGCGCTTTTCCCTTTTGATGGCCCTCCCTATTGGCCCTTTCAGCAATGGGCCGCTCGCGCTGAAACCCTAGATACCAGCCCCTTGATGCTGCGCCTACATCCCACCTATGGACTGTGGCACGCCTACCGATTTGCGCTGGCCTTGCCCGCAGTTTCGCTGGGCGATGCGCCTTTTTTAACTTCAAGTTCTGGCGTTGCTTTGGCTGGCGCCGATGTGTGTCTGAACTGTTCCGGCCAACCTTGTTTACAGGCCTGTCCGGTTCAGGCGTTTGACGCCAAGGGCTACCAACTCGATGCCTGCGCAACGCATCTGCACAGCCCGCAAGGGCAAGACTGTATGCAAGCGGGCTGCTTGGCGCGTCGCGCCTGCCCCGTGGGTACGGGCTATGTGTATGAACCTGAACACGCTGCATTTCACATGCGGGCGTTTGCGGGTTCACATTGATTCGCCAACAAGGTAATCCTTGTCAAAAGTGCTAATCTGTGAAAGATGAAATGACGTGAGGCTACTCGCCGTTTCTCATTGACGCATTTCTATAATCCACAGTCGCAATTGAAGCTTAGCCCGCACAGGGCCCAAATACACTTTGTTCGGTCTGAAAAAGACCTACTTTCATTACCCCTAGGAGCTCCTGCAAATGGCCAAATTTCCTGAACGCGCCAAAGTTGTCATCATTGGCCAAGGCGGCATTGTCGGCGCCTCCGTGGTGCACCACTTGATCGAACGCGGCTGGGACAACATTGTTGGGATCGACAAATCCGCGATTCCTACCGACGTGGGTTCTACCGCCCACGCGTCTGACTTTTGCTTCAACACGATGCACGATCAGATGACGATTTTTACGACTAAGTACAGCATCGATTTTTACGACAAGATGGGTCGCTATGAGCGCATCGGTGGTATCGAAGTGGCGCGGGTGGGTGACGATGAGCGCATGGTCGAGCTCAAGCGCCGCGTGGCCTCAGGCAAAGCCTTTGGCAACCGGGTGGAGATGATCACGCCCGCCGAAGCTAAAGCCAAATTCCCATTGTTAGAAGAAGACATGATTCAAGGGGCCTTGTGGGACCCCGATGCGGGCTTGGTAAAACCCCGCTCGCAAATGGTGGCGGGCGAGTTGGTGGACGCGGCGGTGTCCTCAGGTAAGCTGCTTTCTTTTGCCAATACGGCGTGTACCGGCTTGCGCATTGAAAACGGCCGTATCCAAGGCGTTGAAACCACCAAAGGCTATATCGCCGCAGATTACGTGGTGGTGAGCGCCGGTTTATGGGGCCGCTTGATTGCAGGCATGGCGGGCGAAGATTTGCCCATCATGCCGGTAGACCACCCACTCACGTTTTTTAAACCTTACCTTGAATTTGCCGGCACGGGCAAAGACATTGGTTACCCCTTGCTGCGTGACCAAGGCAACTCGGCCTATCTGCGCGATACCGGGGATCCGAAAACGCCTGAAGGCGGTCAGATTGAGTGGGGCTATTACGAAGAAAAAAATCCGCGCATGTGCCACCCGCGCGATTTGTTAGAGAAAGAGCAAGCGCGCTTGTCGCCTTCGCAGCGCGACTTAGAACTTGAGCAAATCATGGCGCCGCTGGAGCGGGCGATGGAGCTCACGCCGATCTTGGCCGAGCTGGGTTACGACGACAAATACTCCTTCAATGGTTTGTTGCAAGTAACGACGGACGGAAATCCCTCGATTGGTGAATCCTCCAAAGTGCGCGGCCTGTGGTACGCCGAGGCGGTGTGGGTCAAAGACGGACCGGGCGTAGGAAAACTGCTGGCCGATTGGATGACCGATGGCCATACCCACCTGGACCACAGCCGCATTGACGTGGCGCGTTACTACCCGTTTCAGCAGGATGAGAAATACATCCACGACCGCTGCTACGAAGGCGCTTTCAAAATTTACAACCCGCCGGTGCACACCCGCGAACCCTATAGCGCTGGACGTGGCATTTTTAAGAGCCCGTTTTACGAACGCGAAAAAGCCTTGGGCGCTTACTTTATGGAGCTCAGCGGTTGGGAGCGGGCGCATGGTTACGCCAGCAACGAGCATTTGTTCGAGGTCTATGGCGACAAAGTTCCTGTTCGCGCCAACGAGTGGGACAACCGCCATTTCTGGCGCGTGTCCAACGCCGAGCATTTGAAAATGTCAGAAGACGTGGGCATGATCAACATCTCTCACTTTGCGGAGTTTGATGTCGTAGGCCCAGACGCCGCAGACCTGTTGGAATACATCTGCGTTGCCAAAGTAGGCGGGGACACGCCCGTTGGCAAAGGGATTTACACCCACTTCCTAGACGCCAAGGGCGGTGTACGCGCCGACCTCACCGTCTTGCGTTTAGCCCAAGACCATTACCGCGTGATCGACGGGGCAGACGCGGGCCACCGCGACCTGACTTGGGTGCGCCGGATGGCGCAAGACCGGGGCGCCAAAGTCACTGTCACCGACACCACCACGCAATACGGTTGCTTGGGTGTGTGGGGCCCCAACGCCCGCACAACCATTCAAAAAATTGCCGATGTGCCCGAGGCGTGGTCCAACGAAAACTTTCCTTTTGCGGCCTTGCGCGAACTGAAAATCAAAGGTGTTCCTGTGCTGGCTTTCCACATTTCGTATGTGGGCGAGCAAGGCTGGGAGCTGCACTTTAAATACGAAGATGGCTTGGCTTTGTGGGATGCGCTGCACGCCTTGGGCGTGACGCCTGTGGGCGTGGAAACCTACGCCAACAGCCGACGCATGGAGAAAAGCTTGCGTCTGCAAAACGCCGATTTGTTGACCGAGTACAACCTGCTTGAAGCGGACTTGGCCCGACCCAAAGTAAAGGCCGCCGACTTCCATGGCAAAGAAGCGCATCTGAAATTTCGCGAACGCGAACACCAACCCGCCTACTTGTGTACGCTGACTATGACCAGCAACATCGACAGCACCGGCGTGGCGCGTTACCCCGTAGGTATTTGCCCAGTGATGAACCCCGAAACGGGCGCAACGCTGATTGACTCCGAAGGTCGACGCTCGTACACCAGCAGCATTGCCTTTGGCCCCTCCATTGGCAAAAACATCGCGCTGGCTTACCTGCCTTACGAGTATTGCCAAGTAGGCCGTGCGTTGCAGATTCAATATTTTGAAGATGTCTATCCGGTCACCGTCGCGGCCGTGGGCTATGGCGCTTTGTACGACCCTGAAAACACCAAGCCGCGTTCTTAATCGCAGAGTCCTGATTACGGAGAAAAAAATGAAAGTATTGGTAGCAGTCAAACGCGTGGTGGACTACAACGTCAAAGTGCGAGTCAAGAGTGATTTCAGCGGGGTAGACATCGCCAACGTCAAGATGAGCATGAACCCCTTTGACGAAATCGCCATTGAAGAGGCTGTACGCCTTAAAGAAAAAGGCCACGCTAGCGAAATCATCGCCGTATCTTGTGGCACCGCTGCCTGCGCAGAAACCCTGCGCACGGCCATGGCCATCGGAGCCGACCGCGCCATCCTCGTAGAAACCGCCGAAGAACTCCAGCCCCTGGCCGTTGCCAAACTGCTCAAAGCCCTGATGGACAAAGAGCAGCCTGGCTTGGTCATCTTGGGCAAACAAGCCATTGATGACGACTGCAACCAAACCGGCCAAATGCTCGCCGCCTTAAGCGACCGCCCCCAAGCCACCTTTGCCAGCAAAGTAGAGATCGCAGAGGGCAAAGCCCAAGTCACCCGCGAAGTCGACGGCGGCTCCGAAACCCTGAGCCTGACCCTGCCCGCCATCATCACCACCGACCTGCGCTTAAACGAGCCCCGCTACGTCACCCTGCCTAACATCATGAAGGCCAAGAAAAAGCAGCTCGACACCCTGAGCCCTGCAGACTTGGGCGTAGACGTGAGCCCGCGTATTAAAACCCTCAAAGTCGTTGAACCCGCAGCCCGCAGCGCCGGCATCAAAGTCGCAGACGTAGCCGCCTTGGTCGACAAACTCCGAAACGACGCCAAAGTTATCTAAATCTCTACAGAACTCCTTACAGGACCCAACCCCATGACCACCC
>CAMDAN010000100.1 GCA_945888535.1 Bordetella parapertussis | reverse complement strand
AGCCCAGGAGTCCAAGCCGGCACCTTAATCGGTGCGCCCCACTTTACGGCCGACCCTTGCCTGAACCTGAATAACTATCCGCTGCAAGAATGGAACGGCTTGTTGTTTGAAAACAATGGCGTCGATGTGGCGGCCCAAATGGCAGGACTGGGGCCCCGTGCAGATTTGGACTTTACGGGCTACGTCTTAGACCGGGTAGAAATGCATGAATGCAACTACAACTGGAAAACCTTTGTTGAGGTGTATTTGGAGGACTACCATGTGGGGCCCTTTCATCCGGGGCTGGGTAACTTTGTCACCTGTGATGACCTGCGCTGGGAATTCAAAGAACACTACTCGGTTCAAACCGTCGGCGTCGCCAACCGTTTAGGTAAGGCTGACGCATGCGGGGGCTCACCCGTGTACGAACGCTGGCAAAGCGCCCTGCTCCAGTACCGCGACGGTGTGCCGCCGAAATTTGGTGCGATTTGGCTCACCTACTACCCCCACATCATGATCGAGTGGTACCCCCATGTGCTAACGGTCTCCACCTTGCACCCCATGGGCGTCGATAAAACCATGAATATGGTGGAGTTTTACTATCCTGAAGACATTGCAGCCTTTGAACGGGAGTTTGTCGAAGCCCAACAAGCGGCTTATATGGAAACTTGTATTGAAGACGATGAGATTGCTGAGCGCATGGACGCCGGTCGCAAAGCCTTGATGCAACGCGGGGACAATGAAGTGGGACCTTACCAAAGCCCGATGGAAGATGGGATGCAACACTTTCATGAGTGGTACCGTGCGCGTATGGAACATGCTGGAACCACTGCTCGCCAAGATCCGACCTAAGGTATGCAAGCCTTATGGATGGTTTTAGGGTCGTTTTTGTTTGCCACCATGGCCGTTGGGGTCAAGTTTGCTTCCCACAGCTTTGGAACGTTTGAACTGATTTTTTACCGCGGCATGGTGAGTGTCATTTTTATGGGCATCGTGGTACGCGCCAAAGGTGTGCCGCTCACAACTCCGGTTCCGATGATGCATCTCAGCCGCAGTGCCATAGGTGTTTTGTCACTGGCGAGCTGGTTTTATGCGATTGCTGAGCTTCCTTTGGCCACCGCCATGACTTTGAACTATATGAGCGGCGTGTGGGTTGCTGCTTTTGTTGTCGGAGGTGCGCTGTTGTATGGCAACCCTGCGCGGCAAGCCCCTCTGCTTGCTACCGTTGCGATGGGATTTGCGGGCGTCGTGATGGCGCTGCGCCCTACGATGGACCAAGACCAATTGTTTGCCGGTGTCATTGGCCTGCTATCGGGGATGGGGGCGGCATTGGCATATATGCAGGTGACCGCACTCGGCAAGGTGGGCGAGCCAGAAGTGCGAACCGTGTTTTACTTCTCTTTGGGAACAGCCTTTGTGGGCTTAGTTGGTATTGGATTTTCGGGCATGACGCCTTGGGAGGCAGTTTCCTGGGAAGACGCGGCTTGGGTCGTTCCTATTGGAATTTTGGCCTCACTCGGTCAATGGTGCATGACACGGGCTTACCGCAAGGGCTCGACCTTGGTGGTTGCCACCATGCAATATTCCGGCATCGTGTTTGCCTGCTTCTACAGTTTGGTTGTTTTTGGAGATGTGATCGCGCCCATGGGCTGGGCCGGAATCGCAGTCATTGTCGCAAGCGGTATTGTGGCTACGATTTTGCGAACCCGTGCCATGCCCAATACACCCCCAGAGGAGCACTAACGATGTATTCCACCCTCATCTCAACATCAGAGCTCCAAGAGCTACTGCAAAGTGGCGCACCTTGCATGGTTTTTGATTGCAGTTTTGATCTTGGTCAACCCGATGCGGGAATCCAAATGTTTGAGGCGTCTCATTTGCCTGGAGCGGTCTACGCGAATTTAAATATCGACCTAAGCGCCAAAGGCGATCGCTTGCGCACTGGCGCTGAGAGCGGCGGACGCCATCCGCTTCCCTCTCGGGAAAACTTTGCCAACTGGTTAGGCCAGATAGGATTTGGAAACGACATGCAGGCTGTCGTCTACGACCGTCAAGGTGCCAGTTACTGCGGGCGACTTTGGTGGCTGCTGAAATGGTTGGGGCACGAGCGGGTTGCTGTCCTTGATGGTGGGCTACAAGCCTGGCAAGCGTCTGGTGGCGCGGTGGTCCCCGGACCGAGTCAAACGCTTGACCACACTGAATTTTCTATCACTGAGCCCTTGGTTGCGTTAGTCAGTGCCGAAACTGTCTTGGGCAATATAGGGAAAAGAGACCAAACGGTTATCGACGCCCGGGCGGCTCCCCGCTTTCGAGGGGAAATCGAACCCTTGGACCCTGTCGCAGGGCATATTCCTGGCGCCTTGAATCGGCCCTTTACAAACAATTTAACCGCTGAGGGTTTCTTTAAATCGAAAGACGTTTTGCGGCATGAGTTTGAAGAACTCTTAGGCGCAAGACGTCCTGAAGACATCGTGCACCATTGCGGAAGTGGTGTTACAGCTGTTCCCAATATTTTGGCGATGGCTATTGCGGGGCTTGGAAACACAGCCCTTTTTGCAGGCAGTTGGAGTGAGTGGTGTAGCGACCCGACAAGACCCGTTGCCCAAGGCTAAAAAACATCGCGAGGGCGAGGGCTAGGCCCCTACTTTCATTTCAGTGCGCCAAGCCACTGACCACTGTTACCAAGAAAATACCCGCCAAAAGCCAAGCAATTTGCGCCGCCGTTTGTCGCAAAGCCAAACGTTTTTGCAACTGCGGGATAAGGTCGGCCAAAGCGACATAAATAAAGCTGCTGGAGGCAACGACCAAAAAATAGGGTAAGTAATCTTGGAGTTGCTCGACTAACCAATAGCCCAGAAAACCACCCAATGCCGTGACTGAGCCAGCCATCGACACCTTGATCAAGGCAATGCGTTTGTTGGGGGAGCCCATACGCAAAACAATTAAATCGCCCATGTGATGCGGAACCTCGTGGGCTAACACTGCCAAAGAAGCAATCACCCCCAAGCGCATATCTGCCATGAACGCGGAGGCAATCAAAACACCGTCGCCAAAACAATGCACGCTGTCCCCCGCCAAAACAGCCCAGCCGCCGCCCATGGCATCAGGGCCATGCGAGTGAGTGGGGTTATGAGCACTGTGCGAGTGATCGTGTTCTTCATGGGAATGCATCCCATGCTCATGGCCGTGGTGCCACAACTCGGCCTTGTCTAACAAGAAGAAGAAAACCAAACCAACCAAGAGGGTGAGGAACAAGTCGTGGGCGCTGGATTGGCTCTCAAAGGCTTCAGGCAACAAGTGCATAAACGCAGTGGCCAACAAAGCGCCTGCAGCCATGCTGAGCATATGTTGCGTATACCGGGCCAGCACCCCAAAACTCAAAGCCGCAGCCAGCCACACGCTGCCAATGCCGGCACACAAGGTACCCAAAAAAATTGCCAAGAGAATCATCAAAAACCTTTTTTAATGCGCTTTATCCCAGTTGGGACCCACGCCAATTTCCGCCAGTAGCGGCACCTTCAGTGAAGCAACCTCGGCCATGATGCGAGGAATTTCTGTAGTGACCCACGACACTTCTTCCTGGGGAACTTCAAACACCAACTCATCATGGACTTGCATGATCATTTTGGTACCCCGCGCTTGTGTGTCCAGCACGCTTTGAACTTTCACCATACTAAGCTTAATCAGATCGGCCGCCGTGCCTTGCATAGGCGCATTGATCGCAGCCCGCTCAGCGCCTGCTCGGCGCTGGCCATTAGGCGAGTTGATCTCGGGCAAATACAAGCGCCGGCCAAAAACAGTTTCGACATAGCCTTGAACTTTGGCTTGTTCGCGGGTGGTGTCCATGTAGCGCTTCACGCCGGCAAAACGCGCGAAGTAGCGCTCGATATAATTTTTGGCAGCGGTATTGTCAATCCCTAAATTGCGTGCAAGCCCGTAAGCACTCATGCCGTAAATCAATCCAAAGTTAATCACTTTGGCATAGCGCCGCTGCTCGTTGCTCACCTGCGAAACCTCAACCCCAAAGACCTCAGCAGCTGTGGCCCGGTGAACATCCAAGCCTTGGTGAAAAGCGTTGAGCAAGGCTTCGTCGGCGCTGATATGGGCCATGATCCGCAATTCAATCTGGCTGTAATCGGCACTCGCGATCACGCTTCCAGCAGGGGCGATAAAGGCCTCACGTACTCGACGGCCCTCCGCCGTGCGAATCGGAATATTTTGCAAATTAGGGTCGTTACTCGACAAGCGCCCTGTCACCGCGACGGCTTGGGCGTAATGGGTGTGGACTCGCCCCGTGCGGGGCAGCGCCAACTGCGCTAATTTATCGGTGTAAGTGCCTTTGAGTTTGGCCAAGCCCCGGTGTTCCAAAATTTTGGCAGGCAAGGGGAAATCTTCAGCTAGTTTTTCTAATACTTCTTCATCGGTGCTGGGCGCACCCGTCGCGGTTTTTTTGACGACAGGCAGGCCTAATTTGGTAAAGAAAATTTCACCAATCTGTTTGGGGCTGCTCAGATTAAAGGGTTGACCGGCAAGTTCATGCGCTTGGGTTTCAAGCTGCACAATGCGAGCGCCTAATTCATGGCTTTGGGCTGCAAGAGTAGCAGCGTCAATCAAGACGCCGTTGCGCTCAATACGATACAAAGATTCGCTACTGGCAATTTCAAGTTCGTACACGAACCGCAAATTTTCATTGCGCTCAAGTTGTGGCCACAGTGCCGTATGAACATCCAAGGTCATGTCAGCATCCTCACAAGCGTATTCAGACGCACGCGCGACATCGACTTGGTCAATGCTAATTTGGCTAGCACCTTTACCGCAAAGATCTTCAAAACTCACACCGGAGCGCCCTAGATGGCGGTCAGCCAAACTGGCTAAGCCGTGCGGCTTATGCACTTCCAAAATATAGCTTTGCAGCATCGTGTCGTGCGCGTAGCCTTGTACTTCAATGCCGTGGTTGGCAAAAATATGGCGGTCGTATTTGATGTTTTGACCTAATTTCAGGCGCTCTGGGTTTTCTAACCAAGGCTTGAGCCGATCTAACACTTCGCTGCGCGGGAGTTGGTCTGGAGCGCCGGCATAGGTATGCGCTAAGGGAATGTAAGCCGCTTCACCCACCTTGATACTGAAACTTAATCCAACGATCTCCGCTCGCATAGCGTCCAGCGATGTCGTCTCTGTATCGAGCGCAACCAAGTCGGCCGTTTGAATGACTTTGAGCCACTTTTCAAAGTTTGCCCAAGTTGAGATAGTTTCATACTGGGTTTCAACAGGAACCAAGCGTGCAATCGCCGGCTCCTGCAATTCACCAAACAAACTATCTTGGGCTGATGCCAACTTGGGCTCTGTAGCAGTCTGTTTTGGGGAGTTTGCTTTCGCCAACCCTTTAAAACCGACCCGCTCATAAAACGCAAACAAACCGCTGGTATCTTCTTCGCTGCGACGTAAATCTTCAAGCTTTGGAAGCCCGGGTAACCAAGCCAACAAATCGCAATCGGTTTTGATCGTTAAAAGTTGACGTCCTGTAGGCAACCAGGTCAGCGCCTTTCTAAGATTCTCGCCAACAACCCCCTTGATAGATCCCGCGTTTTCAACCACGGACTGCAAACTTCCATACTCAAGCAACCACTTCACTGCCGTTTTAGGGCCCACTTTTTCTACACCGGGAACGTTATCAACCGTATCACCCACCAAAGTTTGGTAGTCCAACATCAACCGTGCAGGAATTCCAAATTCAGCTTCTACCCCAGCCATGTCACGGCGCTTTCCGTTCATGGTGTCAATAATTGTGATGCGTTCGTTCACCAGCTGCGCCAAGTCTTTGTCACCGCTGCTTACGATCACTTCCATGCCTTGGGTTGCAGCCATAACCGCCAAGGTTCCGATCACGTCATCGGCCTCAACCCCTGGTACATCAAGCACTTTCATGCCGAGCAACTGCATTAGCGCGTGGATGGGTTCGATCTGGGCTCGTAAGTCGTCAGGCATGGGGGAGCGGTGTCCCTTGTATTGCGGGTACAAATCATCCCGAAACGTCGGCCCTTTGGCGTCAAAGACACAGGCCACATAGGCCGCAGGCACTTCTTTGCGAAGCGCTTGCATCATGTTGACCATTCCGCGAATAGCGCCTGTGGGGCTGCTGCTGGGGTCGCCAGGAATGGCACGCAAATCGGGCATGGCGTGAAAAGCGCGGTACAGGTAGCTTGATCCATCGATCAACAGAAGGGTGTTTTCGGGTTCTTGCATGGCTCTATTTTGCCTTTGATGAAGGAGCACCTCCCGGCTCTACAATACGAATCGATATTCCAGTCGTTTTATTGCGTTTTTTTCACAGGCTAGATTCATGGCGGTTTACACAGAAGTCTCGATGGACGAGGCCAGCGTTCTTTTCGATCAACTCCAACTGGGCCAATTGCAAAGCCTCGTGGGCTGCGCAGGCGGCATTGAAAACACCAACTATTTCGCTTCAACTGACCAAGGCGAATTCGTCTTGACGCTCTTCGAGCGCCTTACTGCAGAGCAACTGCCCTATTACCTTCGGTTAATGAAACATCTTGCGGTACAGGGCATCCCCGCACCGAATCCGGCAACCAACGCGAACGGTGACGTTCTGCACGCGTTGAACGGAAAGCCTGCCTCCGTCGTTAACCGACTATCCGGTAAGAGCGAATCAAACCCTGAGCCCACCCATTGCGCTCAATTGGGTGCCATGCTCGCCAAAATGCATATAGCCGCAGAGAGTTTTTCGATGTGCCAAGACAACCTGCGGGGAATCACATGGTGGAACCAAACGGCGCCAGTGATCTTGCCTTTTTTGTCAACCGAAGAGACTGATTTACTAGAGTCCGAGCTCGCCTACCAAAACCACGTTGCCAGCGGCGCCGCCTACACGGCGCTTCCAAGAGGGCCGATCCATGCCGATTTGTTTCGAGACAACGCCTTGTTTGATGCACCCACTGTTTTGGGAGAAGCTTCTCAGTTAAGCGGTTTCTTTGACTTTTATTTCGCAGGAAACGATGCTTTGCTATTTGATATTGCCGTTTGTCTGAACGATTGGTGTGTCGATCTCGATAGCGGCGCCCTCAAACCCCCGCAGAGTCAAGCCCTGATTCAAGCCTATGCCAGCGTTCGACCTCTGCATCCCGCCGAACGCCAATTGCTCCCTGCGATGGCACGTGCTGGGGCTTTGCGGTTTTGGATTTCTCGCCTTTGGGATAAACATTTACCCCGTGAAGCCAGTATTCTGCAAGCCCATGATCCCGGACGCTTTGAACGCGTGCTTCGTCAACGTATTTCCAACCCCCTGAATGTAGAAATTTTGTTCACCAACCCCGTACACGCCCCATGACACTCAATTTATTTCCCGCACGGCAAGGTGTGGTCTGGGTCAAGTTAGGGATCAAGACGTTTTTCCGCCAGCCTTTGGCACTCTCAGGTTTGTTTTTTCTATTCATGATGAGCATGTCGATTCTCAGCATGATCCCTATCGTTGGCAACGTATTGGCATTGGCGCTGCTTCCAGTGGCTACCTTGGGACTCATGGCTGCAACGCGTGAAACGATCAAAGGCAACTTCCCCATGCCGGTAGTCTTAATTAGTGGTTTTCGCGCAGGGCGCACTTCCATGCGATCCATGTTGATTCTTGGCGCCCTTTATGCCATCGGTTTTGTGTTGATTTTGGGCGCTTCCGCTCTCTTTGACGGAGGGAAATTTGCTACGCTGTATTTGGTCGGTGGCAGTCTCAATGCGGAGACCTTGCAAGACGGAAGTTTTGAAGCGGCTGGATTGCTGGCACTGAGTTTGTACCTC
>CAMDAN010000099.1 GCA_945888535.1 Bordetella parapertussis | reverse complement strand
GCCTTGGTGGTCGCCCTCGGACGACGCTCCAACCTACCAGCGATTCGCAGTGTCTGCACGGTGTATGTCGAGTTGGTGCGCGGCGTCCCTTTGATATCCGTGCTGTTCATGGCCTCGTTCATGTTCCCTTTGCTTATGCCGCAAGGCGTCAGTATTGATGTGCTGGTGCGCGTTGTCGCTGGGATTACCTTGTTTGCTGCAGCGTACATGGCCGAGGTGATTCGTGGCGGTTTACAGGCGCTACCTAAAGGGCAAGTTGAAGCGGCAGCAACTTTAGGTTTGTCCTACTGGCAAACCCAGCGCCTGATCGTATTGCCCCAGGCCTTGGCCGCCGTGGTTCCCGGCATCATGAACAACTTCATTTCTACTTTTAAAGATACCTCCTTGGTCACCATTGTGAGTTTGTACGAACTCACGGGGGCAATGAGCTTGGCGCTGAACGGGGATTCCGACTGGCGGCCATTCAAAATTGAGTGCTATCTCTTTATTGCAGTTATTTACTTTATCTTTTGCTTCGCCATGTCGCGCTACAGCATGTGGATTGAGAAACAAGTCAATAAAAGCCGTTTGCGTTAATTAACCAAACTTCATTTCGCTAGGAATTTTTTATGTCTGAATCCATCATTACATTCAACAAAGTCAACAAATGGTATGGCAACAATTTCCATGTGTTGCGCGATATTGATCTTGACGTCAAACAGGGCGAGCGCATCGTGATTTGCGGCCCCTCGGGCTCCGGAAAATCTACGCTCATTCGCTGCATCAACCGGCTTGAAGAACACCAAGAGGGTCATCTCACGGTAGATGGTGTTGAGCTTACTGACGACGTCAAGGCCATTGACGACGTTCGCAAAAAAGTGGGGATGGTGTTCCAACAATTCAACCTTTTTCCTCACCTCACGGTTTTAGAAAATCTCACGCTCTCGCCCATGTGGGTTGGAAAAATGCCGAAAAAAGAGGCTGAAGAAAAGGCCATGGAACAACTGCAGCGTGTGCGTATTGCAGAGCAGGCCTCTAAATACCCCTTGCAACTCTCTGGCGGCCAGCAGCAAAGGGTCGCGATTGCCAGGGCTTTATGTCTTAAGCCTAAAATAATGTTGTTTGACGAGCCCACCTCCGCCTTGGATCCGGAAATGATCAAGGAGGTTTTGGACGTCATGATCGAGATGGCCAACCAAGGCATCACCATGATCTGCGTGACCCACGAAATGGGTTTTGCCAAAGCTGTTGCTGATCGAGTGATCTTTATGGACGAAGGTCAAATCATCGAACAAAACAACCCGCATGACTTTTTCAACAACCCACAAAGTGAACGAAGCAGAGACTTCTTGTCCAAAATACTAGGCCATTGATTTGAACCAAGCCCCAAAGCACGGCGAACTCGCACCGACTCAAGCCCAGACTCCGACCTTCACCCAAAGCGAGTTTCGCCATGCGCTCGGGCAATTTGCCACAGGGGTGACGGTAGTGACCGCATGTAACCCGGATGGGGGTTGGGTCGGACTGACGGTAAGTTCCTTTAATTCCGTATCTTTAGCCCCACCCCTTGTCTTGTGGAGCTTGGCACTGAAGTCATCGTCTATGTCGGTACTTCGCACCTGCTCGCATTACGCTATTAATGTTCTCAGTGCTGACCAAGCACATCTCTCCAATCAATTTGCCACCAAAAACATTGACCGCTTTGCGGGCGTGGCTTGGAGCGCTGGTCATCACGGAGTTCCTTTGATTGAAGGTGCCGTAGCCACTTTTGAGTGCTTTAACCGCAGCCGCCATGAAGAAGGCGATCACGTTATTTTTGTCGGTGAGGTAGAACGCTGCAGCCATCTCCAAGCGGCGAGTCCCCTGCTCTACCATGGCGGTCAGTTTTATACCCACGCCATCCACTCCAAGCCTTAAATGACCGCTACGATTCAACGCAAAGACCATCTTGATCCGATCGCTATTTCTTTACTTCTTGCATGCTGCGCTTTATGGGGTTTCCAGCAAGTCTTAGTCAAAGCCACGTTAACTGAAATTCCGCCCAACTTTCAAGCGGGATTGCGATTCACAGGGGCGACCGTCTTTTTATGGCTTTGGTGCCTCTGGCGCAATATTCCTTTATGGCAACGCGATGGAACTTTGCTGCCAGGTCTGTTAACAGGCGTCTTTTTCGCGTTAGAGTTTTTCTGCGTGTTCTCAGGTATGCAATACAGCTCAGCCTCACGACTCACGGTTTTCGTTTACACCGCCCCACTGTGGGTTGCTTTGATATTGCCTTGGATCGTAAAGTCTGAACGCCTAAGCGCCGTTCAATGGCTGGGTTTAGTCTTTGCCTTTGGTGCGGTTGCTTTCACCTTGCGCGAAGGTTTTCTGCAAGAGCTCACGCCGCTTCAGCATTGGGGCGACCTGTTTGGCGTCGGGGGTGGTATTTTCTGGGCCATCACTACCATCGTGATCCGAACCACTGCGATGGCTAAGGCCAGCGCTGAGAAAATGCTCTTTTACCAAGTGGGCGTGAGTTCGATCGCTCTGCTTCTGATGTCCTATTTTTCGAATGAAGTCTGGAGCTGGAATTTCAGTGCATTTGCGCTTACTTCCCTTTTGATTCAAACCACGGCGGGCGCATTCGTAAGTTATCTCGCATGGATGTGGTTGCTCGCCCGTTACCCAGCAACCAAAATTGGGACATTTGTCTTTCTAACCCCCGTGTTCGCGTTGATTTTTGGGTCTCTGTGGCTTGGTGAAGCCGTCACCCTGTCTTTGCTAGGCGCCTTGGCTATGGTAGGCGTTGGAATCGCCCTGGTCAACAAACGCAAGCCTGCATAAAAAAACCCAGCCGTTTGAATGGGCTGGGCTTTTTCAGAATGCAATAAATTTACTTTAATGCTTTGTAGCGCATGCGCTTCGGTTTGGCACCCTCTTCGCCTAAACGCTTCTTCTTATCGGATTCGTATTCTTGGTAGTTACCATCAAAGAATACCCAATGGCTGTCACCTTCACAGGCCAGGATATGGGTGGCAATCCGGTCAAGGAACCAGCGGTCATGGCTAATGACCATCAAGGTGCCAGCGAACTCCAACAGCGCATCTTCTAAAGCCCGAAGAGTTTCCACATCTAAGTCGTTAGAGGGCTCATCAAGCATCAACACGTTGCCGCCGGCAATCAAGGTCTTGGCTAGATGTAAGCGTCCGCGCTCACCACCCGACAGCGTTCCCACGCGTTTTTGCTGGTCAGCGCCGTTAAAGTTAAAGCGCCCGCAGTACGCGCGACTTGCCATTTGGAACTTGCCCACGTTGAGAATATCCAAACCGCCAGAGACATCTTCCCATACGGTTTTGTCATTGGCTAAATCGTCGCGATTCTGATCGACAAAGGCCATTTTTACGGTTTGGCCAATCTTGACTTCACCCGAATCCGGTTTTTCGCGTCCCGCAATCATCTTGAACAGCGTTGACTTACCCGCGCCGTTGGGGCCAATAATTCCGACAATGGCACCCGGTGGGACTTTGAAACTCAAGTCATCAATCAAGACCCGGTCACCGAAGGACTTGGTGACATTGACAAACTCAATGACCTCTTGGCCCAAACGGTCGGCCACAGGGATAAAGATTTCGTTGGTTTCGTTGCGTTTTTGGTATTCAAAATCGCTCAATTCCTCAAAGCGAGCCAGACGCGCTTTACTCTTGGCTTGGCGTGCTTTGGGGTTTTGCCGTGACCATTCCAGCTCTTTCTTCAATGCCTTGGCACGGGCTTCTTCACCTTTTTGTTCAGATTCCAATCGGGCTTGCTTTTGGCTGAGCCAGTCGCTGTAGTTCCCTTTGTAAGGAATACCCGAACCCCGATCGAGTTCCAAAATCCACTCAGCAGCGTTGTCTAGAAAATACCGGTCATGGGTAATGGCTACGACGGTTCCGGGATAACGCTGTAAAAATTGCTCTAACCAATCGACCGACTCGGCATCCAAGTGGTTGGTCGGCTCGTCAAGCAGCAACATGTCTGGTTTAGACAACAACAAACGACACAAGGCCACTCGACGTTTTTCACCGCCAGATAACACTCCGATGTTGGCGTCCCATGGGGGCAAACGCAAAGCATCAGCCGCAATTTCTAGTTGGTGTTCAGAGTCCGTGCCTGCAGTTGCGATGATCGCCTCTAACTCAGCCTGCTCAGCCGCCAAGGCATCAAAGTCAGCGTTTTCATCGCCATACGCCGTGTAGACCTCTTCCAAACGCGCTTTGGCGCTATAGACTTTTCCCATTCCCGCTTCAACGCTTTCACGCACGGTTTGGGTTGGGTCAAGCTGGGGTTCTTGGGGAAGGTATCCAATTTGCAGGCCCGCCATCGGCAGAGCTTCACCTTCAATTTCCGTATCCAAGCCCGCCATAATTTTGAGCAAGGTGGACTTTCCGGAGCCGTTGGTTCCCAAAACACCAATTTTGGCCCCAGGGAAAAAACTCAGCGAAATGTCTTTAAGAATGTGACGCTTGGGCGGCACGATCTTGCCGACGCGGTTCATGGAGAAAACGTATTGAGCCATTGAAGTAGAGAACCATCTAAAGGAATAAAGACCGTATTATCGACGCTCTGGCTTGCCCCGGATAAGAGGTGTGGACAGTCGGCACCACAATCTGCGACAATAGCGCATCGGCACGGAGCTTCAGTTACCCGCGCCGCCAGCACCATGCTGGGGAAAATGGTCTTTCGACCACTCCCATTTTTAATCTACCTGCCTTTGACTGACTGGGTGTAACCACACTCGGAATGGCTGGTATGTATGCACTCCACCGTGGGGTGCTCCTATATGAAATTCGAAGAACTCCTTTTGGCTCCCGCCATTCTCAAAGCCGTGCTTGAACAGGGCTATGAAACTCCCACCGCCATTCAAGCACAAGCTATTCCTCTGGTCCTTGAAGGCCACGACTTGCTGGGCGGCGCCCAAACGGGTACTGGCAAAACTGCTGCTTTTACCCTTCCGCTTCTACACCGCCTGAGCATTACAGAAAAAGCAAAAAACAAATTCGGCGGCGTTGGCATCCGCGCTCTGATCTTGACCCCTACCCGCGAACTTGCTGCCCAGGTAGAAGAATCGATCCGTACGTACGGTAAATATCTAGAGCTCAATAGCACTGTGATTTTCGGCGGTGTGGGCATGAACCCCCAAATCTCCAAACTAAAAAAAGGTGTGGACATTTTGGTGGCCACCCCAGGACGGTTGTTGGATTTACAACAACAAGGGATGCTCGACTTAGGCCAAGTTCAAGTGCTCGTATTAGACGAAGCCGACCGCATGTTGGACATGGGTTTTGTTCATGATGTTAAAAAAGTGCTCGCCTTAGTCCCTAGAGACAAACAAAGTTTGTTGTTCTCTGCGACCTTTAGCGATGAAATTCGTGACCTAGCCAACGGCCTGCTGAAGAATCCTCAAAGCGTTCAAGTCACGCCGCGCAACACCACAGTTCAGCGCATCACCCAAGTGATTCACCCAGTGGGACGGGGTAAGAAAAAAGCCTTGCTGGCCCACATCATCAATGAACAAAACTGGAGCCAGGTTCTGGTCTTCACCCGAACTAAGTTTGGTGCCAACAACGTTGCAGAATTTTTAGAAAAGAATGGCATCTCTGCCATGGCACTGCATGGCAACAAAAGCCAAGCTGCCCGAACCCAAGCCTTAGCGGGCTTCAAGAGCGGCGATGTACGCGCCTTGGTTGCCACTGATATTGCCGCTCGCGGTATTGATATTGATGACCTACCTCACGTTGTGAATTACGACATTCCCAATGTCAGCGAAGACTATGTGCACCGCATTGGACGCACCGGTCGTGCCGGCGCCGATGGCGCTGCCGTGAATTTGGTGTGTATGGATGAAGAAGGCTTTATGCAAGACATTGAGCGCTTCACCAAACAAAACATTGAAGTCAAAGTGGTACCTGGCTTTGAACCAGAGCCAGGCGAAAAAGCCGAACCCATTGCGATGGGTCGCCAAACCATTTGGGGCGGTGCGGGCAAACCGCCAAGCCGCGATGTGATGCAAGCCGCTGCTAGAAATGCACGCACTGAAATGCTTCAACGCGTTCGTGAAAGTAAAGGACCAAATGCAGGCGGGCAAGGCCATGGTGGTGGACGCGGCGGCCAAGGCCCTCGCTCCGGTGGCGGCGGTGGTGGGCGCAATCCCAATGGCCCACGCGGCCCGCGCCAAGCCAACCCTAACCGCGATGCAGGTTTCCCGATGGACCATGACGGCCCAGGACCGCACGAAGACCAACCCCCACGCAACCATGACAGCCGCCCACCGCAAGGACGCGGTCGCCACGGTGGCAACCCCAATATGACTAACTTTCCCAGCGAGCCACGCACTCCCCGTGCGCCTGGCGGTCAACCCGATCCGATGCGCACCAGCGTTGACATGATGGCTGAGCGCGGTGGACGTCGTGGTGGCGGCGGTGGTTACCAAGGCAACCGCAACTCTGGCGGAGGTGGTGGTGGCTACGGCGGCGGCGGATTTGGAGGCGGTCAAGGACCACGCAGCGGTGGCGGTGGCGGCCGAGGTCGCGGTGGTCCCGGTGGCAATAGGGGTCCAGCAGGACGTTAACGTATATTAAAAAGGGCCTTTTTCAAGGCTCTTTTTTTAACTCCTCAAAAACAAAGTCACCAGCGGCTGATCGCCTACTTGCCGACTCCAATGTCCATGGCGCGTGGGATCAAATGTGTCACCTTCAGGCAATAGATCTGCGCTGAAAAAATGCTCGCCGGGTTGAAAGATGCGAGATACGCCGTCTTGAATTCCAATCTCCATTTGGCCTGCCAAGATAAATACCCACTGAGGACTTCCAGTGCAATGAAAAGTGCTGCGAAAGCCTATTGGACTAGTCCGCAACTGGTATCCGCCGCTTGCAAACACCTCTGACAGCATCGTTTCGGGCGTTCCTTGGTCTAGCGCAACCGGCTCTTCTTTAAATCGGGCGCGACCGTCGGTATCGGTAAATAAAATGACTTTGTTAAAGTGGGGCATTCGGTAGGCCTTTGGCTGTCGATCTCTATGGCCGCATTGTGGCTCAACCCATCCTTCGAAGGTATCGTCCATTCCATGAGACTCTTGCACACCATGTTGCGCGTTGGCAATCTTCAACGCTCCATTGACTTTTACACCCGAATCATAGGAATGAAGTTGCTACGAACTTCCGATAACCCAGAGTACAAATACACCTTGGCCTTTGTTGGATTTGGAAACAACCCGGACCACGCAGAGCTCGAACTCACCTACAACTGGGACGTTGATAGTTACGAAATGGGAACAGCCTATGGACACATTGCGCTGGGAATGGAAGATATTTACGCCGCTTGCGCAACCATAAAGTCCGCGGGTGGAAAAATCACCCGCGAGCCGGGGCCTGTCAAAGGCGGAACCACCCATATCGCTTTTGTAACAGACCCAGACGGCTACAAAGTTGAACTCATTCAACGCTTAGGTTCGGTCTAAGTATGCAATCTCAAACAATTGATCAGCGCGGCGCCTTGATGGTCTTCGGATCGGCAGCCGTTTGGAGCTTTGGCGGAGCGATTGCCCGCTATCTGAGCGTCACGGAGAGTTGGACTGTTGTCTTTTGGCGATCTGTTTTTGCTGCCGCTTTTTTACTGGGCTTCATGCTTTGGCGCCAAGGATTCAAAAAGACGATTGACTTGTTTCTGGCCATGGGCCTGCCCGGTGTTGGCGTGGGCGTGTGCTTTGCGATTGCATCCATTTGCTTTGTCGTAGCGCTCGCCTACACCACCGTGGCCAATATTTTGCTCATGCAAGCCGGAGTTCCGCTGATCGCGGCTTTGATGGCTTTTCTGTTGTTTGGTGAAAAAGTTTCTAGGGGAACATGGGCGGCCATTGCAGCGGTAATTGCGGGCGTTGCTGTGATGGTTTCTGATTCCTTTGGCGGCAAGGTGTCGCCCATTGGTGACGGCTTGGCCGTGCTGATTGCTTTGGCGTTTGCCACGGCTACAGTCATCACGCGTCGCCATGCCAAAGTGGCGATGATGCC
>CAMDAN010000098.1 GCA_945888535.1 Bordetella parapertussis | reverse complement strand
CCGCAAAGTTTTTCAAAGGGCCGATGACTGTGGGGGAAGACGGTATGCTGTTTAGTCTGCCTGCCAACTCCACTGAAATCATTAAGAAGCGCTTGAACTAGCGCCCTTGTCGCCCCAACCGCAGACCCCTACCGCTAACCTCAAACGTTTACCCCATGTTGATTACTTTTTTCAAAGCCAATTTGCTTGGCGCTTACGCCTAGGCCTTGGTATCTTTGTTCGTGGTGTTACCGATGGAGGCCGGACCTGTGGTTCAACGCTTGGCACTGGCAATATTGGCTATCCATGCACTCGAATGTTTATTCGCCTTCAAATACATCAAGTCCTACGCCGGCTCGGTGTATTTGAGTTTTGTCTTGGCAATGTTGTACGGTTTGCTGCATTGGATGCCCTTGGCCAAAGCGTATCGTCTCAACCAAGCGGAAAAAGCAGGGCTTTAACCATGCCAAGCCAAGCCCATTGGAGCGCTCGCGCCAAACGCATTGGTATTGCCGCGTTGCTTTACCTCGGTGCAGTCGCCATGGGTCTTGGTTCTGCGTATTGGGTACTCAAAAAAGCCGCGTGGATGAATCCCTCGGTAGAAGTTGGGGCATGGCGTGCGAATATGCATGCAGGTAGCTTGGACGCGGGCATGTACACCCGCGCTACGGTTGCAGTCAACGCCTTATTGGCGCTTGGGCGAGATGAGACCATGTATTTCGTTGCGACGCGCGATGATGCGGGCCACAGCCTCCAATCACAATGCAATTACCGTATCAGTGGCACGCCCCCTGCGGCACGTTGGTGGAGTATTACGGCGTATGCCGATGACATGTTTTTATTTGACGCGCCCAACGGAAAATACAGCCTCAACGGTAGTACCGCCCAACTGAACGCCGCTGGAGACTTTTCATTCACGACAGGTCCAGTTGCGCAAGGCGATAGTTACTGGCTGCCTACGCCAGGACGCAGAGGTCTGCTCTTAACCTTGCGTTTGTACAACCCAGAGCCCGCGTTACAAGCCGCACCCCAGGCCTTGCAGGCCCCGTCCATTCAGCGCATTGGGGACTGCGCATGAAGAATTTCACCACATCCCAACGGCTTTGGTTTTACCGTATCTTGACCTTATTGGTCACCGCCATCTTGGTGCATTTGCTCGCGGTATGGGCCGCGCCAAGACTCATCATGCAAGTGCTGATGCACGGGCCGATGGCGCAAAAAATGAATATGCAAAACCAAGCGGCGTTTCCTGAAGCGGTCACAGCCCGCTCGCGCTCGGTGGTGATGCCCAGTCCAGATTTACTGTATTCGGTGTGTGCCTTTGATCTCTCTAGTGGCCCCGTAAGAATCACCGCCAACCCCAAGCTCAAAAACTATTGGTCGATTGCCTTGTACAGCGCCAACAGCGATAACTTCTTTGTCCGTAATGACCGCCAATCGCAAGGCAAGCCGGTCAATCTTTGGCTGGTATCGGATACGGGTGAAGCCCATAACCAAAACATTCCTTCGGGGGCGGAAGTGGTGGTAAGCCCATCACGCAGCGGTTTTTTACTGATGCGCGTTTTGACCACCGATTACGCCAAAGAAAAATCGGTAGTTGAGCCTGCTCGGCGCACACTGGTTTGTAGCAAAGCCTAAAGGC
Source organism: Bordetella parapertussis (assembly GCA_945888535.1). Taxonomy (GTDB): domain Bacteria; phylum Pseudomonadota; class Gammaproteobacteria; order Burkholderiales; family Burkholderiaceae_C; genus Allorhodoferax; species Allorhodoferax parapertussis_A. The sequence goes on along the minus strand of CAMDAN010000098.1, from coordinate 6,471 downwards.
GAATTACTTTTAAGGTCGAATGTCTTCAGTGCACCAAGAATTTTCTGTCCTTTCTGAAAAACCGCGCCCCTCTTCTGTCACCGAACTCTTCATCGCATTTTCTTGGCTAGCAATCCAAGGCTTTGGCGGAGTTCTCGCCGTCGTTCAACGCGAGTTGGTTGAAAATAAAAAGTGGCTCAGCACCGAAGAGTTTGTCGAAGATTGGGCCGTCGCTCAAATCATGCCGGGGCCAAATGTGGTCAATATCGCACTGATGATTGGCGATCGATTTTTTGGCTGGCGCGGCGCTTTGGCAGCGCTCACCGGAATGATGGCGCTTCCCTTGGTGGTGGTGCTGGCCTTGGCTGTTGCCTTAAGCGGCGTCTCTCATGAACCGGCAGTAATAGGTGCGCTTAAGGGCATGGGTGCGGTATCAGCTGGTTTGATTGCAGGGACGGGGCTCAAACTTATTTCCGCATTGAAATCCAATTCCATGGGCCGTTGGGCCTGCTTTGTGTTGGCGGTGCTTACCTTGCTTGCCATCGCTTGGCTGCGTATTCCTTTGGCCTGGGTTTTGATGGGGCTTGGTATCCCCGCGTTTTTATGGGCCTACCGGACTTTGTCAAAAAAAGACTCCCTAGAAAGAGGTGCGGTGTAATGCATGCTTTTTCTTGGAGTGATTGGCTCACTTTTTTTTTGCATTTTCTATCCTTGTCGTTGCTCTCCATTGGCGGTGCGATCACGACGGTGCCGGATATGCATCGCTTTTTGGTGGATGAAAAGTCGTGGTTGAGTGACAGCCAATTCACGGGATCGATTGCTTTGGCGCAAGCCGCCCCCGGGCCGAATGTTTTATTTGTGGCCGTTTTAGGATGGAATATCGGCATGAATGCGGGTGGGGGTATCGCAGGCGGCGCAAGCGCATGGGGCATGGCGTTCGCGGGAGTTTTTGCAACCATGCTGGGGATTCTCTTGCCAAGTACCACGCTTACTTTCTTTGCGGCCCGGTGGGGGCATAAAAACAAAGAGCGGCGCGATGTTCGAGCGTTCAAGATGGTCATGGCACCGATTGTGGTGGCGCTTTTAATGGCAACTGGCTGGATTCTGACGGCTGGGCATGGCCCTTTTCTGGAGAACCTTTGGCTTTGGGTGCTCACGCTGGTGAGCACTTTGGTTGTTTGGCAAACCCGGATTCACCTTTTATGGCTACTTGCTGCGGGCGCCCTAGGGGGCGTCATGGGTTGGTTTTAAAACAGAAAATTCTCGAGTTAACGCGGACTCTCAAAGAAAATGTAGTTGCTTGAGTAGTCGCTGATTTCAAAGTACACTTTTTTCTCGTTCGCATCTACCTGCATATTCAGGTTTTCATCCAACACTCCATAGCCAAAGCGATACGGCCTAGGCTTGTTGTCCTCGGTTCCCATGGCGGTACTGAGTTTGTCGATTTTTAAAAAGCGACGCGCCACTTTGTCTCCAGCGTAAATTTCAAGAACGCCGTTGGTTCCTGTCCAGTTTTGAATATCGCGGCTGATTTTGTTTTGTTGCTCCTGCGTACACGCCGATAACAACACCACACCGGTCAACGCTATCGCTGCAAGAGCGGTCAATTTTTGAGTACTCATGAGATTTCCTTTTTTGAATTACGCAGTTGTGTTGCTACGCTGACGCAACGCTTCATACAAACAAACTCCGCTGGCGACCGACACATTTAGGCTTTCAACAGCACCCCGCATCGGGATACTCACCAACTGATCGCAGGTTTTACTTGTGAGTTGGCGCATGCCAGCGCCTTCAGCGCCAAGCACCAAAGCGACAGGCCCAGTAAGATCGGCTTGATACAAGGTTTGCGTCGCAGTGTCGCTGGTTCCAATGATCCAAATATTGCGCTCTTTGAGCTCACCCAAGGTACGAGCCAAATTCGTCACCATGAAATAGGGCACCGTCTCCGCTGCGCCACTGGCAACCTTGGCGACGGTGGCATTGATTCCTGCGGCGTGGTCTTTAGGTGCAATGACCGCGTGCACACCCGCGCCATCAGCGACACGCAAACAAGCGCCTAAATTGTGGGGATCTGTCACACCATCAAGCACCAAGATCAAAGGATTGAATCTTTGATCTACCGGCAAAGCCAACTGTGACGACTCTAAGTTTTCTAAAAGTTCATCGAAAGAATGCACCTGCTCAATGGTGTGCACCCGAGCAGCAACCCCTTGGTGCCCGTGGCCGCCGCATAATTTAGAAAGACGCATTCCATCGGCTTCAATCAAACGAACTCCTGCTTCGTTGACTTTGTCGATGAACTGCCGCATCCGTGCATCGCGCCGTGTCGGCTCAAAATAGATTTCAACAATTGACTGAGGAGCCGTTTTTAAACGAACACCAACGGCATGAAAGCCGAATAAAACTTTAGGGGAAGACATGGCGATATTATCGCGGCTGCGCTAAACCGCGATCTAGGCCGAAAGGATGCGCCCAGCTTCCAAGGTGATACGGCGATCACAACGAGCAGCAATCGCCGGGTCATGGGTCACCAAAACAAGGGTGGTTCCGAGTTCGCGGTTGAGTTCAAACATCAAAGCCATGATCGTTTCACCTGTCGCGAAATCCAAACTTCCGGTAGGCTCATCAGCGAGCAAGACGGCGGGTTTAACAACAAATGCGCGGGCCAGAGCAACGCGCTGCTGCTCACCGCCACTCAAAACCTTGGGGTAAGAATTCAGCCGCGCAGACAAACCCACCCGGCCTAGTATTTCAGCTGCCAGCTTTCGGGCGTCTTTGCGGCCATCCAATTCAAGGGGGAGCATCACATTCTCAAGTGCCGTGAGGTTTGCAAGCAATTGAAAACTTTGAAACACAAAACCCAACTTTTGGGCACGCAGAGCGGCCCGCTCATCTTCGGTCAAGCTAAACAAATCCACACCCGCCAGCCGGACCGAACCACCCGTAGGCGTATCTAATCCAGCAATGATGGATAAAAGAGTGCTTTTTCCAGACCCAGAAGCACCGACAATGGCCACAGTTTCACGCGGTTTTAGCGCAAAATCGATGTTGCGCAAAATTTCCAGAGTACCCGTGGAATCTGTGACCGCTTTATAAACTTTCTCAACCGAAATAATTGAATCTGACATGGGGCTTTCTTTGAATCGTAGACACTTTAACGCAGTCGCTTTAAGCCTCTCTTTAGGCGTGGTTTTTGAAGCACGGGCCGTAAAAGAATCGAGGAAAATTTTAGTTGTTGGAGACTCGCTCAGTGCGGAGTATGGCCTCAAACGTGGAACGGGCTGGGTGGCTTTATTGGAGCAACGTTTAAAACAAAATGGGGTTGGCTTTGGGGTCGTGAACGCAAGTATCAGCGGCGACACCACCTTAGGCGGTCGCTCGCGCTTACCTGCGCTTTTAGACGAATACCAACCTCGGATTCTTATTATTGAACTCGGGGGCAACGATGCGCTACGGGGGCTGCCACTCAAAACTAGCCAAGACAACTTGAACGCCATGGTTCGGTCTGGCCTCGAAAAAGGGGCAAAAGTATTAGTGCTTGGAATGCAGATGCCGCCCAACTACGGTCCTGATTACGCGAAACAAATGACAAAAATGTACAACGATGTCGCTCAATCCAACCGGGTGACCTTGGTTCCATTTTTTCTCAAAGGGGTTGCGGATATTCCTGATGCAGCCCTGCTGTTTCAAGCAGATCGCATTCACCCTACCGAAGCGGCCCACCCTACGATGTTAAATAATGTTTGGCCGGCCCTGAAGAAATTGATGGCATGAGTCTTACCGTTTTATCTGCAAGCGCCGTGTTGGAAAGGTTGCACACTTTTGACACCATCATTGACGCACGAAGCGAGGATGAATTTAGCGAAGACCACCTTCCTAACGCTGTCAATTGGCCCACGCTTAACAACGAAGAACGTAAAAATATCGGTACGCTGTACAAGCAGGTCAATGCTTTTGAAGCCAAAAAGCGCGGCGCTGCGATTGCTGCGCACAACATTGCCACCCACATTGAAAACCATGTGCTGCAAAAGGAACGCGATTGGACACCCCTTGCATATTGCTGGCGTGGAGGCAAGCGCAGCGGTTCTTTGTCATTGGTACTTGACCAAATTGGTTTTCGTGTCACTTTGGTTGAGGGGGGTTACAAAGCCTTTCGCGCAGCGATGCTCAATGACATGCACAGCCGAATTGCTCCCCTGTCGTTTCAGGTGATTTGTGGGACCACCGGTTCTGGAAAAACGCGCTTGCTTCAGGCTCTACGCGAAGAAGGTGCCCAAGTTTTAGACCTAGAGGGCTTAGCCAACCACCGCAGTTCGGTTTTAGGTGCCATTCCTGGACAAGCCCAACCCACTCAAAAGCGCTTTGACACTTTGGTATGGACCGCTTTGCGCGACTTCGATGCTTCGATGCCAGTATTTGTGGAGAGCGAAAGTAAAAAAGTAGGGAATGTATCGATCCCAACCGATCTGGTTGAAAAAATGCGCTCTAGCCCCTGCATTAATCTGGACTTGCGCATCGAGGAGCGCATTGAACTGCTGTTAGAAGACTACGCATTCTTTACGGCGCAACCGACCTACTTTTGTGAAAAGTTAGACGCGTTGACGGCACAACGCGGCAAGGCAGTGATTGAATCGTGGAAGGCGTCTGTGATGCAAGGCGATTTCAAACCCGTGGTTCAAGAGCTACTGACGCTGCATTACGACCCGGTATATACCCAATCGATGGAACGAAATTTTCAGCAATTTTCAACAGCATTGCTTATGAGCCCAACCGATCGCTCGCAAGCGGCGATGCACGTTCTAGCGCAAGACATACGCCTCGCTCACAGCACTTAAAACCTGGTTTTAGACTGGAGCTGTTGGGGTTGGCGCGTCGCTCGGCTCTTGGTCACTCAATGCATCTGACGCTGGCGCCCCGCCATCCTCATCAGCGCCCACCCTTCGCTCACTCTTGTTTTTGAGTTTGTCTTCTTTTTTACGTTTTTTCGCCAGTTCTTTTTGACGCTTTTCGTAACCGTAATTGGGAGTTGCCAAGGTGTTCTTTCGTTAATACAAGAGCACTTTAACACCTCCGCGCAAAGGCTACGCTGTCCCGGCTGTAGTTTCAGGCCAGTGAATCGCACTTTGATAGGCATGCCAGCTTGCGTGTCCTAAAAGTGGGCCTACCACGATGATTCCCGCACCCCAAGGAACCATGAAGGCCAAAATCACGAGAAGGCTTAAAAGAAAGCCCCAAAAGACCATGATTCCGGTGTTGTGAAACACCACCTCCAGGCTAGCGATGGCTGCTGAAATGGCATCCACATCCCGGTCCAAGATCATGGGGATAGAAACCACAGAAAGAGAAAAAACAATCGCAGCAAACGCGCCGCCGACGACCATATAGGCCAACAAAAATTCCCAGTTCTCCGGATTAAAAACAGCGCCTACAACACTTGCAGTTGATGGCATCCCCGTATTAAAGAAAACTGCGAAAACTACCAAGGAAGCACGGCCCCAAAGCAACTCCAAAACGATTAAAACCAAAACCAACATGCCCATGCTGGGAATATGCTGATCCCAACAGATGAGTGATGCGCCGAAATCTGCATCCAAGCCTACTGCGTTCCTTCGGCTGACGTCATACAAGCCCATTGCCAAGAAGGGACCCACGAGTAAACAGCCCGATGCGATCGACATGGTGTACTCTGGGTTGGACTTGAAAACAGCGCCCAACACCAAGGCCATCGTCCAAAATGCCAGACCGTAAAAAATGCCAATTCCAGGGTGGGCTCGAACATCTTTTGAGCCCAGCGCCAACCATCTCAAGGGATCCAGCCATTGCAATGCAACGACCGTTTTACGAGGGGCTTCTGAGGGCGGGGGAACGTAGGGCGCCATGGTCATGGCCGAAGCCTATCGCATTCAAGCCATCTACATTCAGGGGAAAACCCTGAAAACTTCGCTCCGGTTTACTTTTGCAAGACTTGGAGTGCTTGCGCGATATCAGCTTGCAAATCTGCAACCGCTTCTAAGCCGACAGCAAAGCGCACCAAAGACCCTTTGGCGATATGCGAGGGCCACACAGAGCGCATCGTGCCAAGCTCGTAGGGGACCACCAAACTCACAGGGCCAGCCCAGCTGTAACCCAAGCGAAACCATTGGAGTGCATCACAAAATGCGTCGACTTCTGCTCGTGAGAATTTCGGATCCAAGACGACGGAGAATAAACACGCGGCTGATCCACCCTGGCCCGCAGGATCGCACAGGTTTTTCCAGTGCGCGTGACCGGGCGAACCCTCCAGCGCGGGATGAACCACTTGGACGAATTCGGATTGCTTTAAACACCAAGCGGCCAGCGCTCGTGTGGCCTCGTCGTGAGCCCGGTAACGCAATGCCATCGTAGGAAGCGAACGCAACACCAACTCTGCATCGTTGGCACCCACGGATAAGCCCAATCGCATGTGACAAAGCTTGATGCGCATATGCAAGGGGGCATCACGCGTGATGACAC
>CAMDAN010000097.1 GCA_945888535.1 Bordetella parapertussis | reverse complement strand
GTCGACGTAGCCGCCACGTGCTTTGGCCAGCAAGTCCAGCGTGTCAAAAGGCAAGATGCCTTGATCCCACAGCGAGCCCTTAAAGCTCGAGTAAGTGCCACGTTCACGTGCGAGTTCGGTAGAAGCCCAGTAAGCGTAATAGCTGATGGCTTCCATAGACGTCTCTGCAAAGTTGACAGCTGCATCGCTGGCGTAAGGAATCCGCAATTCGTACAAGCTGTCTTGGAAAGCCATGATGCCCATGCCGACCGGGCGGTGGCGCATATTGGAGTCACGTGCTTTTTTGACTGCGTAGTAATTGATGTCAATGACGTTGTCGAGCATACGCATTGCGGTAGTGATGGTGCGTTTGAGTTTGTCGTGGTCGAGCGCGCCATTCTTCAAATGCTGTAATAAATTGACAGAGCCAAGATTGCAGACGGCTGTCTCGGTGTCTGATGTATTGAGCGTAATCTCAGTACACAAATTCGAGGAGTGAACCACGCCAGCGTGCTGTTGTGGTGAGCGAACGTTACAGGCATCTTTAAAAGTGATCCACGGATGACCGGTTTCAAAAAGCATGGTCAACATCTTGCGCCACAAGTCAGCCGCTTCCAAAGTGCGCGAAGGCTTGATCTCGCCGCGGGCAGCTTGCTCTTCGTATGCCACATAGGCTTGTTCAAAATCAGCTCCAAACTTGTCATGCAAGTCAGGCACATTCGATGGAGAGAACAAAGTCCATTGTCCTTTTTCCATCACGCGGCGCATAAACAAATCAGGAATCCAGTTGGCGGTATTCATGTCGTGAGTACGACGGCGATCATCCCCCGTGTTTTTGCGCAACTCGAGAAATTCTTCAATATCCAGGTGCCAAGTTTCCAAGTAAGTGCAGACTGCGCCTTTGCGCTTTCCGCCTTGGTTAACCGCTACGGCCGTATCGTTAACGACCTTCAAGAAAGGAACCACGCCTTGTGATTCGCCGTTGGTCCCCTTGATACGAGAGCCGAGTGCTCGCACACGTGTCCAGTCGTTGCCTAGGCCGCCTGCATATTTAGAGAGCAGAGCGTTTTCTTTGATGGACTCGTAAATTCCATCCAGATCATCAGGCACTGTTGTCAGGTAGCAAGACGACAACTGAGAGCGCAAGGTCCCACTGTTAAATAAAGTAGGTGTGCTTGACATAAAGTCAAAAGACGAAAGCACTTCATAGAACTCAATGGCCCTGGCTTCGCGGTCGGTTTCATTCAATGACAATCCCATTGCGACGCGCATAAAAAAGGCTTGCGGGAGTTCAATCCGTACTTTGCCTTCGTGCAAGAAATAGCGGTCGTAGAGGGTTTGTAATCCCAAATAATCAAACTGCAGATCTCTCTCCGCCTTCAATGCGCCACCCAAGCGCTTCAAGTCAAACTCTAGAAGCTTTTCATCAAGCAGCTCGCAGTCAACTCCTTTTTTGATGAAACCTGGAAAATAATCCGCATAGGCTTTTGGCATGTCGGCTGTGGCCACATCGCGCCCAAGCACCTCGCGTGAAATAGTGTGAAACAGCAGCCGTGCTGTGGCATAGGTGTAGTCAGGGTCTTTCTCAATCAAAGTCCGGGCTGCCAAAATCGACGCCTTATAAACCTCATCCACTGGAACGCCGTCATACAGATTGCGCATCGTCTCAGAAATGATGGGGTCGGCCTTCACGTCCGCACCTAAGCCAAAGCACGCCGTTTGGATGCGTTCGGTCAGGGCTTGCATGTCCAAAGCGACACGTTGACCGCGGTCGATCACGTGCAATAAAGGTGCGGCAGGCGCAACTTGAGCGACTTGCTTGGCGCGTTCTTGGGTGCGGCGTTCGCGGTAAAGCACGTAGGCGCGAGCGACTTCGTGGTTTCCACTGCGCATCAATCCGAGTTCCACTTGGTCTTGCACATCTTCAATGTGAAAAGTTCCGCCACTTGGACGAGAACGCACCAGTGCGCGAATCACTTGCTGTGTCAGCGAGTCCACCGTCTCACGAATGCTTGCGGATGCAGCGCCTTGGGTTCCATGAACGGCCAATGAGGCCTTCATGATGGCAATGGCAATCTTGTTGGGTTCAAAAGGAACCACCGCGCCGTTGCGGCGAATAATTTGGTAATTGGCTAAGGGACTGGTGGAGGCCGCCTCAGAAAAAGGAATCTCTGTGGGAATCGCGATGGCGGAGGGCGTAGAAATGGGCGATACAGATTGCATGATGTCCTTTTGCTGTCAATATTTTTATGAAATGCGGAGCCACTGTGAGGCAAAAAAGACCTGCAAATGTCAATTTCGTTCCCACCAAGCACACACTATATCTAGTGTGTGGACAGTGCGCAAGCCACTACAGGTAGTGTACAGGCATGAAAAGTGGCTCTTGGGGTTTTGCTTCAAATGTAGTCTAGCGAAGGACCATGAAATGCGGCGCGTCTTTTAAGACAAGGTCATGCTGAACACTTACATTTATTTGCGCAAAATGGTATTTTCTTTGGAAGGCATTGTTATGTAACGGTTTGTCGGTTTTCCGTTACTTTTTCGACGAAGAAAAAAAGGTGAAAAAATCAAATTTGTAACAAATTTATTTTTCCTGTGAGGGCAAGTAGTTCTTCAATGGGTGGTTTAAAGCGCCTCGCAAAGTGCCCCAATCAAAACCGGGCCCGGGATCTATCTTTCTTCCCGCTGCTACATGCTCGTGCCCGGCAATGTACGCAATAGGATAGCGCTGCCCGATATGGGAAGCGAGGTCTGCAAGTGCGAGATACTGCGCGGCTTCAAACGTGTCGCCTTCTAAACCTTCAAGTTCAATACCGATGGAGTCGTCGTTGCAATTGTCGCGCCCCCGGTAAGTGGATACCCCAGCATGCCAAGCACGGTCATCGCAGCTCACAAACTGCCAAACAACGCCTTGGCGGGTAATAAAAAAATGGGACGATACCTCGATACCTCGAATGGATTGAAAGTAGGGGTGGGCATCCCATTCGAGCTGATTGGTAAAAAGCGCCTGCACGTTAGTGCCGCCATACGAGCCTGGTGGCAGGCTAATGGAATGCACGACGATTAAATCAATGCATGCTTTTAGAGGCCGTGGGCCGAAATTAGGGGAGGGGCAGGGCTGAGCTAAAGCGAACCACCCTTGGCGCCACGTGTCGGTAGCCAAGATGCCTGAATCAGTGCTCATGCCTTTGCCGATGCGCAGCACTGCAGTAAATCCCATCTTTGCCTTGAACGGCATCTTGCAAGGCAAGATGCACGCCGCAGTCTGAGCACGGCACCATGTCAATTGGCAGCTTGCTGCGTCGTTGAGACGATCGATCGGTGGATTTATTACCTCTGTGGGTGCGCCATTGCCAAATGATTAACAGTGCCAGAAGAAACAGGAGCAAGTACTTCATGCTGAGCGTCCAAGGACGACCTCACTCACAAAGCGAGATCCGACATAAGCTAAAAGTAAAAAAACTGACCCGCTATATAGAAAGGTAAGCGCACGTTTGCCACGCCAGCCCAAATATGTCCGGCCAAAAAGTAATGCAGCAAAAGTGAACCAAGACAAAACAGAGAACACGGTTTTATGGTCCCAGCGCCACGCTCTAGAAGGGCCGTATAAGACGTCACCAAACAGGTAGCCTCCCAAAAGGGTGGCGCTTAACAAAATAAAACCAGCGGCTGCAAATCGGTAGGTGAGTCGCTCAAGCGTTAGCAAGGGCAGGCCGCTTTGGGTGTCGGCAGCCAAACGCATGCGTACTTCTGCGCGTCTCATAAACCAAGCGTGAACGACGGCTACTCCAAAAAGCCCGTAACAGGCAATTCCCATGGCCAAGTGCCAAGGCAGCCACACGGAAGCGTTGCTGGCCATGGCCCCACCAGGAAATAGCAGCGCCAATACAACTGCAGCGGTAGCCAAGGCGCTTAAGGCCCAGCGGGTGGGGAGTTTGGGGTAAACATAACTCTCGACGGCGTAGATCGCGGCGATTAACCAAGCCGTGACAGAAATGGCAGGGGCAAAACCGAAGCGGAGCGGTTCGGCTAACAATCCTATGGAAAGTGCCCCTGCGTGGGCCAACCAGGCAATTCCCACAAACCAGCGCGCGGTGGTGCTACCGATGTGCGATGCGCGCAGCGCGGGCCACGCATAGGCCAGAGCGGCTAAAACCGTAAAACCCAGGCTCACGGGGGATGCACTTGGTAAAATCATGGCAATAGTTTAGCCTTTTGCAACTGCCCGCGTTTGCGGGTCTTCATTCAAAGCCCACGACCTTGGGCTTTGCACCACTGGATATTTATGGCCTCCGCCCTCACTGAAAAACTATCCCGCCTTGTTAAAGAATTGCGCGGGCAAGCCCGCATCACGGAAGACAACGTGGCAGACATGTTGCGCGAAGTCCGCATGGCGCTGCTAGAGGCCGACGTGGCCTTGCCTGTAGTCCGTGAATTTATTGCCCGCGTTAAAGAAAAAGCGCTAGGCCAAGAAGTATTCGGCTCCTTGCAGCCAGGCCAATTGATGGTGAGCATCGTCAATCAAGAGCTTGCCGCCACCATGGGCGAAGGTGTGAGTGACATCAATTTGGCGGCTCAACCCCCTGCCGTCATCTTGATGGCGGGTCTACAAGGCGCCGGTAAAACGACCACAACGGCCAAGTTGGCCAAGCACCTGATTGAAAAGCGCAAGAAAAAAGTACTCACCGTGTCCGCCGACGTCTATCGGCCAGCCGCCATCGAACAATTGAAGACGGTGACTGGCCAAGCTGGAGCGCAATGGTTTGAAAGCACGCCCGACCAAAAGCCTGTCGATATTGGCTTGGCTGCGTTGGACTACGCGAAAAAACATTTTTTTGATGTGCTTCTCGTTGATACAGCGGGCCGCTTGGCGATTGACGATGTGTTGATGGCAGAAATCAAAGACCTGCATGCCGCGCTTAAACCGGTTGAGACGCTGTTTGTAGTGGATGCGATGCAAGGTCAAGATGCCATCAATACCGCCAAAGCCTTTAAAGATGCCTTGCCATTAACGGGCATTATTCTTACTAAAACCGATGGCGATTCACGCGGTGGCGCGGCTTTGTCGGTGCGCCAGATCACCGGCGCACCTATTAAATTTGCCGGTACCAGTGAAAAGTTAGACGGCTTAGAGATTTTTGATGCCCAGCGTCATGCCGGTCGTATTTTGGGTATGGGCGATATCGTGGCTTTGGTTGAACAGGTCACGGCGGGCGTGAACGTGGAAGCGGCGCAAAAACTTGCCGCCAAAGTGAAAAGCGGCGCTGGCTTTGATCTCAATGATTTTTTAGGTCAGATTCAGCAAATGAAACAAATGGGAGGCTTGTCTAGCCTGATGGATAAATTGCCAGCGGCCATGGCGGCCAAAGCAGGTCATGTCGACATGGATAAAGCCGAAAAAGACATTCGCCGCAAAGAAGGCATCATCCACAGCATGACGCCCTTAGAACGACGCAAGCCAGATTTAATAAAGGCCACGCGCAAACGGCGCATTGCTGCAGGTTCTGGAGTCCAGGTTCAAGAGGTCAACCGCATGCTCAAAGAATTTGAACAAATGCAGGGCATGATGAAAAAAATGAGCGGCGGGGGAATGATGAAAATGATGAAGCGAATGGGAGGCATGAAGGGCATGCCTAAGATGCCGTTTTAAATTCCGCTCGTGAGCACTTCACCCCGCAATGAGTAAGTCCGCGTCTCTGTAATTTTTACATCCACAAGCTGTCCGACCAAGCGACTGTGGCCGGCAAAATTGACGACCCGATTGCACTCTGTCCGCCCCATCCATTCTGTTGCGTCGCGTTTGGAGGCCCCTTCAACCAAAATCCGTTGAACAGTACCTAAACGGCTGTCACTGATCCGCGTAATGCTCTCGTTAATTACGCCTTGCAAGTGCTGCAGGCGGCGAAGTTTCACGTCATGGGGTGTGGTGTCAGTCAAGTTGGCGGCTGGCGTGCCCGGGCGGGGGCTGAAAATAAAGCTAAAAGAATTATCAAAGCCGACATCGTCAATGAGTTGCATCATTTTGTCGAAGTCTTCTTGCGTTTCACCAGGAAATCCAACAATGAAGTCGCTGCTCATGGACATGTCGGGGCGAATAGCTCGAAGTTTGCGCACTGTGCTTTTGTATTCCATGGCGGTGTAGCCGCGCTTCATCGCCATCAAAATACGGTCAGATCCGTGTTGCACGGGCAAATGCAAATGGCTGACTAATTTAGGGAGTTTTTCATAAGCCGCGATCAGCGCAGGCGTGAACTCATTAGGGTGGCTGGTGGTATAGCGCAAGCGTTCTATGCCCGGAATATCCGACACGTATTCCAATAGCGTGGCAAAGTCTGCCATGTCGCTGCCACGCCCTTCAGCTTCACCCACCATTTTGGCGCGGTAAGCATTGACGTTTTGCCCTAAAAGCGTTATCTCTTTCACGCCTTGATCAGCCAGTCCGGCCACCTCCACTAAGACGTCTTCAAATGGACGGCTCACCTCTTCGCCGCGGGTGTAAGGAACGACGCAATAACTGCAATATTTGGAGCATCCTTCCATGATGCTCACAAATGCGGAGGCGCCTTCCACCTTGGCAGGGGGAAGGTGGTCGAATTTCTCGATTTCTGGGAAACTGATGTCGACTTGCGGCTGATTCTTCAGTCGACGTTGGTTAAGTAACTCAGGCAAGCGGTGCAGTGTTTGCGGACCAAAAACCACGTCCACATAGGGCGCTCGTGCAATGATCGCAGCCCCTTCTTGGCTAGCCACGCAGCCGCCTACGCCAATTTGCACGCCTTTTTTGGCTAAGTGTTTGACGCGTCCCAAGTCGGAAAAAACTTTTTCTTGGGCTTTTTCACGCACCGAGCAGGTGTTGAACAAAATCAGATCGGCTTGTTCTACGTCATCGGTTTTTTCGTACCCTTGGGCTGCGCGAAGAACGTCTGCCATCTTGTCGGAGTCGTACTCGTTCATTTGGCAGCCGAATGTTTTGATAAAGACTTTTTTGGTCATGGGGTGTTCTTTATCGTTGGGGCGAAAGCAGGGAGCAATTGCAGCGGATCATGGGTTTTTTCCAGAGGCTGTGGGTGATGAAAAAAGGGCGCTACTTTTGCAGCGCCCTTTTTTGGCTTATTTGGTGGTGATAGGTGGATTTGAACCACCGACATCAGCATTATGAATGCTGCGCTCTAACCAACTGAGCTATATCACCGAAGGACGAAATTATAGCTAAAAAATTCTTTCGAGCCGCCAATATGCATTGCTTAGGCCTTGGCTATGTCATGGTATTTTTACAGGTTGGAAAAGTGGGCGGGTCGTTTATTGACAAAGGCATCCATGCCTTCTTTTTGGTCGGCGGTAGCAAACAAAGCATGAAAGAGACGACGCTCAAACATTACCCCATCCGACAAACTACCTTCAAAGGCTCTGTTCACGCTTTCTTTGGCCGCCATCGTGGCCAATTGTGAATAACTGGAAATCGTGAGTGCCGCTGCAAGTGCTTCTTCCATGAGATGAGCCAAGGGAACAACACGACTCACCAAGCCAGCGCGTTCGGCCTCAACGGCATCCATCATGCGCCCCGTCAACGCCATGTCCATGGCTTTGGATTTCCCCACTGCGCGAGGCAGGCGTTGCGTTCCACCAGCGCCAGGGATAACACCGATCTTGATTTCAGGTTGACCAAATCGGGCGTTATCGGCTGCGATGATGAAATCGCACATCATCGCCAGCTCGCAACCGCCACCCAATGCAAATCCACTGACCGCAGCAATCACCGGTTTTCGAATGGTGCGAATCGTCTCCCAATTGCGGGAAATGTAGCCGGATTTGTACACGTCGACAAAGCTGAAATTTGCCATCGCACTGATATCCGCTCCCGCAGCGAAGGCTTTTTCACTGCCAGTGATGACCATGCAGCCAATTTCAGTATTGGCATCAAAATTTTTCAGCGCATCCCCCAGCTCATCCATCAAAGCGTCATTCAAGGCGTTGAGTTGTTTGGGACGATTGAGGGTAATGACAGCAACCTTTTCGCCTTCGATGCGCGTGGTGATCAGTTCGTAGTTCATGTTGTGTAAGTGGGTTGTGATGCGTTAGCCCACTATAGCCAAGGGGCTTGGCCAGGGTTTGTTTTA
>CAMDAN010000096.1 GCA_945888535.1 Bordetella parapertussis | reverse complement strand
TTCACGACGGCCTTTCACACCCGTTTCCCAGAAATTTTGAAGGCTGCTTTGAGAATCCCGGTGTGGGTGGGTTATGCCGTATTTCGGCAGTTTCATAAACCATCCTCTGGCGTCATGGTGCCTACCCAAAGTGTGCTTCGGATGTTAGATCAAAAAGGATTTCGCAATCTCAAAAGCTGGACCCATGGCGTGGACATGCAACTTTTTGAATTTGCCAGTACCCCAACCGACCACCATGAACTCAAAGATTTGGTTAGACCGATCTCCCTGTTTGTTGGGCGGGTGTCGTATGAAAAAAACATTGATGCGTTTTTGAAGCTCAATATCCCTGGGACCAAGGTGGTTTGTGGTGTGGGGCCACTTGAGACGTCGCTCAAAGAAAAATACCAAAACGTCCATTGGCTCGGGTTGTTGCCGCGCGAAGAGTTAGCAAAAGTCTATGCGAGTGCGGATGTGTTTGTAATGTCGAGTAAGTCGGAGACCTTTGGTTTGGTGATGCTAGAAGCCATGGCATGCGGAACGCCCGTGGCGGCCTATCCTGTCGAAGGCCCCATTGAGGTGATGGGAACACCTGCGCTGGGAGGTGTTTTGCATGACGATTTGGGCTTGGCGTGGCGCAATGCGCGTTCTATTTCTCGCCATGAAGCGCGTGATCGGGCTTTGACGTTCAGTTGGGCTTACTCCGCTTTGCTGTTTGCAGGTCATTTGGTCAACCGCAAATTGGTGACTTGATACCATAGGCGATTTGATTGCTTTCCATGAATTCCGTATCTTTACCGCCTACCCCAAAAAAGACCGTTCTAAAGCATCCGGTTGATCACTCGGGAAACCCGGTATTGCTAGACCGCGACCACAGTTTGGTCGCATTCAATGAACGGGTTTTTAGTTGGGCTGAGCGCCAAGACGTCCCCGTGTTAGAGCGCCTTCGTTATTTGTGCATTGTGTCTTCCAACTTAGACGAGTTTTTTGAAGTTCGGGCAGACCCGCACATCACCGCGTCAAAGGGCAACGTTCGCAACGGTGCGTATACCGTTAGTTCTTTTGAGCGACTTTCCGAGTCACTTCACAGTTTGGTGGATCGCCAGTACGCTTTGTACAACGAGGCCTTAATTCCCGCTTTAGACGAATGCGGTATCCAAATTGTTTCTCATGGAAACCGGACGGCAGCGCAACGCCAATGGGTCAAGCAATATTTCCAACGTGAAATTCGTCCCCTTCTCGTTCCTGTGGGTCTCGATCCTTCGCATCCCTTCCCGCTGGTCGCCAACAAGTCCTTGAATTTCATTGTTCGGCTCAGCGGAAATGATGCCTTTGGGCGTGCCAATGAAATTGCGATTGTGAAGGTCCCAAGGGTCGTTCCACGGGTGATCCGGTTGCCTGACAAAGTCGCGGGAAGCAAAGCGGTGTTTGTGGCGCTTACTAGCGTGATTCGATCCCATTTGGCCGAGTTATTTCCTGGTCGAACCGTGGAGCACTTCTCACAATTTCGGGTCACGCGCTACTCTGATTTAGCTGTGGATGAAGACGATGTTCGCAACTTAAGAACAGCCTTGCGACAAGGCTTGGTCCATCGCCATTTTGGTCAAGCCGTTCGACTTGAGGTTTCGGCAGGTTGTTCCGAATATTTATCCGATTTTTTACTGCAGCAGTTTGACCTCCCAACGCAAGCTTTGTACCGCGTTCATGGGCCCGTGAATTTAGCGCGGCTCACGCAAATGCTTGACATGCTAGACCGTCCGGACTTGTGTTTCCCCTCCTATAAAGCTCGCTTTCCGGTGCAGATGGATCAAAATCGGGATGTATTTGAGCAACTCAAACACGGTGACATTATTTTTCACCAGCCCTTTGAGAGTTTTGACGGTGTATTGGCTTTTCTGCGTGCGGCGGTTAATGACCCTGATGTTCTGGCTATTAAGCAAACGATTTACCGCATGGGTTCAGACCCGGCCATGATCGACTTGCTGCGCGAAGCCGTGCGCCGGGGCAAAGAAGTGACCGTGGTGGTTGAGCTCAAGGCCCGCTTCGATGAGGAAGCCAATATCAACGTGGCTGAAATGTTGGAATCGATTGGTGCCCAGGTGGTCTATGGCGTGGTTGGTCTAAAGACCCATGCCAAGATGCTGCTGATTACCCGTCGCGAAGGCCGATTTCTCAAGCGCTACGGACACCTGTCAACTGGTAACTACAACCCACGCACAGCGCGTTTGTATACCGATATCAGCCACCTCACCGCCGACACGGCTTTGACAACGGACATGGACAATGTATTTGTCCACTTGGCCAGTCAGAGCAAGTTGCCGCGCCTTCAAAAAGTGTGGATGGCGCCGTTTTATTTACACCCTAATTTAGTCAAGAAAATTAACAGCTTAGGACTTGCGGCTTCCAAAGGACAATCCACTCGTATCGTTGCCAAAATGAATTCATTGACCGACGAGGTCTTGATCCAGAGTTTGATTCGTGCTGGACAAAATGGTGTCGTCATTGATCTCATTGTGCGCGGCGCTTGTATGCTGCCGGCGCAAGTGCCAGGGCTCACCGACAACATTCGCGTTCGATCCGTGATTGGTCGTTTTTTAGAGCATTCTCGTGTCTTCTATTTTCGCCACGGAAGCGTTGAAGATCTTTATTTGTCGAGTGCCGATTGGATGACCCGCAACATGGTACGTCGTGTGGAGTTTGCTTGGCCTGTGACAGACCCTAAGCAGCGCCAGCGCATCGTCGATGAATGCTTAGTGGCCTATTTGCACGACAGTGTGGATGCTTGGGAGATGGGACCCGATGGTGCCTACACACTCGTAAAGCCAACCGGCTTAAAGTCTGGTCATGGTGCACAAAATGCACTAATGGGCCGGTATGGTCAAGAAATGTTTCAAAAGAACAAGGGGTAGGTTATGGACTTGGTTTTGTGGCGACACGCAGAGGCAATCGATTTGGAACTGGTAGGGGACGACATGCTTCGTACTCTCACGCCTAAGGGCGATAAGCAGGCGACCAAAATGGGTGCTTGGTTAGATCGCCAATTAC
This sequence comes from Bordetella parapertussis, assembly GCA_945888535.1. GTDB lineage: Bacteria > Pseudomonadota > Gammaproteobacteria > Burkholderiales > Burkholderiaceae_C > Allorhodoferax > Allorhodoferax parapertussis_A. The sequence goes on along the minus strand of CAMDAN010000096.1, from coordinate 5,462 downwards.
CCGCAGGGACTAAAGTATTTAGTAGCCCCGCGCTGCGTGCCGACCAAACTGCCCGCGCCCTTGACCGAAAATATAAAACTAGCCCCGCCCTGGCGCCCTTAGCGAGCGTGGAGGATTTGCTGGAGTTAGTGCATTGGCCCAATGCGACGGGCTGTGCTTTGGTGGTCGGTCACCAACCCACACTCGGAAAAACCATCGCAAAGTTGCTCGGTTTAAGCGAACAGGAGTGCGCTATGCGAAAAGGGGCGGTCTGGTGGTTGCGGTACCGGGAGCGTATGACCCAAACTTTGGTCGTTACGGTCCAGTCTCCCGATATGCTTTAAGCCCAAAGGCTTCAACCTTTTCAGTCTTACGCTTTTGCAGGGCGTCCGGTTTTTAGGCTGGGGACAGCAGCAATAGCGCTTAAGAAAGCCGCATCACTCAAAGCTGCGAGCGATTTGATTCCAGCACGCAGCAACTCCGTTTTCTTCACCATGACTTTAAGCTTCGCTGCACGTTGCTTCATGGCTTCTAGCACTTCGTATTCCGCCTTGGGGAAAGTGAAACTGTCGCGCACCAATTTTGGTTTTTTATCTTTCGCAGGCTTGGCCGCTGCAGTTTTGACAGCAGGAGACTTACGAGCGACGGGCAACTTTGCTGCCAAAGATTTCTTTGCGGCAGGTTTTACAGCAGTGCTTTTCGATGTTTTTGTGGCTGTTTTTGCGACCACTTTTGTTACCGAAGAGGCGGCACGTTTAACCGGGGGCCGTTTGGCAGCGGCGGGGGGCACATTTTTAGTAGTGGTTGAAGTCGTCATAAATAAATTTCCTTTACAAGAGTTGAAAAGTGAACGGTATATACAGTTTATACCGTTTTTCTAACATTGAGCAAATTATTTTGATTGACTCAATCTTCTATAAAGTCTAATGGCCAAAGGGTTTTTTGCCAAGCACTGGCTTCTTCGCGAAGTCGGTAGGCCGATTGTGGGTACTCTTGGCTCCACTGCGCGGGAGCATGGAGTTGCAGTCTCTCGGGGCTGCTGCTGGTTTTTTTGGTACGCGTTAAGACCAGTCCGGAATACGACGGGTCACGCCTTGCGTGGCACAAAATCACTGCGATTCGCAAGGCCACCAATTGGGAGCGAAGCCCTTCATCCTGTAGGTCAGCTTCGAGTTTTCGAAGTTTGCCCCGGTGTCCAAGCACTAGCAAACTGAGGCGGTGCATTTCTGCCAATGAGAAACCCATCGCATCGGCGTTTTCCAAAATGTAGGCCCCGTGTTTGTGGTAATCACTGTGCGAAATATGGCTTCCAATTTCATGAAGTTGCGCGGCCCAATGAAGCTTTCGAAGATGTCTTTGGCTCAGATCCTCATCTGAGGATGCGAAACTATTTATTTGCGTTAACAAGGCTTGCGCCACTTGACTGACGCGTTCCCCTTGGTTGGTATCAATTCCGAATTTTCTGGCTAAGCGGAGCACGCTTTTCTCACGCAAATCACTGGCTTCGTTGGAGGTTCCCAACATGTCAAACAACATTCCATGGCGTAGCCCACCGTTGGATTGTTTTAATTCTTGGATATTGAGCAGGCTAAAGAGGGCGCGAACCACGCTGAGTCCGCCTCCGATCAAGGGTTTGCGATCATCTCGCAGTCCGGCTATTTTGAGGCGATCTACCGTCTGTGCGGCGATCAGTTTTTCCAGCAGCCAATCCAATCCTTCTTGGGTGATCGTTCCTTCGGTCCAACCCTCAGCCAGTAACACATCTCCAATGGCGCCAATGGTTCCGGCTGATCCGTAGGCGATGTCCCACTGGTCTGCGGCATAGGCATCCAGGGCTTCGTCTAGTACGGCTTTGGCTGCTATTTCCGCAATCTCAAACGATTTTCGGCTGAAATTCCCGGTTTGAAAGTACCGTGTGGACCAGGCAATACTGCCAACGCGAAAGGACTCCATGACGCTGGGCTTGAGGTTCTGACCAAGAATCAATTCTGTGGAGCGTCCGCCAATATCAATCACCAACCGCCGCTCTTCACTCGGTGGAAGTTGGTGGGCGACGCCTTGGTAAATCAACCGCGCTTCTTCTCTGCCTGAAATAACGTCGATTGGGAAACCCAATATCGAACTGGCTTGCGATAAAAATACATCCCGGTTGCGTGCCTCGCGCAAGGTCTGGGTAGCAACCGCACGAACTTCCTTGGGGTTAAATCCCGCTAAACGTTCTCCAAACCGCGCTAAGCAGTCCCATCCGCTTTGCATGGCATCGGCGGTAAGGTTTCGGTCTTCGTCAAGCCCCGCCCCTTGGCGTACCGTTTCTTTGAGGTATTCGGTTCGGCGGAATTCGCCATGGTCTACATTGCCTATTTCAAGTCGAAAGCTGTTGGAGCCCAGGTCCACAGCGGCGAGTCGGTTACCGGTTTGCATGGTTTGAAATGATTTATATAGAAAAACGCCGCCGAGCATAGCACCGCAGTGCTACCCATCGGGCGGCGTTGGCTAGAAAGAGTCTAAAGACTTATTATTTTGCGGGTGGGATCAATACGGCATCAATGATGTGAACCACGCCGTTGGTTGCATTGATATCTGCAGGATTTGCTACTGCGTTTTCGATGGTGACAAATTCACCTGCTTTGGAAACAGCCACATTCGCTCCGTTAACTGTTTTGACATTGCTATTCTTAACGTCTTTAGCCATCACCTTGCCGGCGATCACGTGGTAAGTCAAAACATCTTTCAGCATCGCTGGGTTTTTTGCCAAAGCTTCCATGGTTTTTGCGGGAACGGCTTTGAAAGCGTCGTTGGTGGGTGCAAACAAAGTGAAAGGGCCTGCAGATTGAAGGGTGGCAGTCAAGCCAGCGCTGGCAATCAAGCTGTTCAATGTGGACAGTGAAGGTGTTTTTGCAACAGTGTCGGCGACAGTGACGGGGGCGGACACGGTAGCGCAGCCAGACAAAGCGACTAAAACAGCGGTCGCGAGTGCCGCACGGCGAGAAAAATGCATCAGTTGGGCAGAGGTCATCGTAAAGTCTCCAGGTTGAAAAGTGTCAAGAGTAAAAACGTTTAATGACAATGATGTGACAAAACCTCTAAATTCTAAAAATTCTGCCAAATTTCCGATTTCCCGCTTCGCGACCGAATTTGTCACATGAATGTCACATAAGATTCTTAAAGTGCAAGGGTTCTTTAACCAACCTCTGAGGCTTCTCTATGAAAATCTCGTTTCAACTGCCAGTTTTGGCAATCGCAGTTGCATCTGCAATGGGTCTGGGCGCTGTTCAGGCTCAAGAAATTACCGGTGCGGGTGCTAGCTTCCCAGCGCCAATCTACTCCAAGTGGGCGTCTGACTACAACAAAGCCACTGGCGTCAAGGTGAACTACCAGTCCATCGGCTCTGGCGGCGGCATCAAACAAATCGACTCCAAGACCGTTGATTTTGGTGCGACCGATGCGCCATTGACCGACGAAGTTTTGAAAACCAAAGGTCAAATGCAGTTCCCTATGGTGATCGGTGGAACCGTTCCTGTGCTTAATGTCAAAGGCATTTTGCCTGGACAACTCAAGCTTGATAGCCAAGTTTTAGGTGATATCTACCTTGGAAAAATTACCCGTTGGAATGACCCAGCGCTCAAAGCCTTGAACCCTACCTTGCCTTTGCCTGATGCAGCGATTGCTCCAGTGCGCCGCGCGGATGGTTCAGGTACCACTTTTAACTTCACCAACTACTTGAGCCGCGTCCACCCTGAGTGGAAAGCCAAAGTGGGTGAGGGCACAGCCGTGAACTGGCCTGTGGGCGCAGGTGGCAAGGGCAATGAAGGCGTTGCTGCTTTTGTCGGACGTCTTCCTAACTCGATTGGTTACGTTGAGTACTCTTACGTTAAGCAAAATAAATTGACTTACGCTTTGTTGAAAAACAGAGATGGTAATTTTGTAGCGCCTGATGATGACGCTTTTAAAGCGGCTGCTGCAGGTGCGGATTGGAACAAAACCTTTTACCAATTGATCACCGATCAGCCTGGTAAAAACACTTGGCCCATTTCTACAGCGACTTACATCGTGATGTACAACAAGCAAGACAAGCCAGCCAATGCGTCTGAAGCATTGAAGTTTTTCAACTGGGCCTATGCCAACGGTGGAAAAGCAGCGTCTGACTTGGATTACGTGCCAATGCCTCCCGCGGTTGTTGCTGCAGTTCAAAAGGCTTGGGGCACCATGACGGACAACGCTGGCAAAGCGATTTCTTATAAATAATTGACGATCATGACCCAAACGTCTCTAAAAAAACAGGCCCGATCAGGGCCGATGGCTGACAAATTATTTGGCTTTTTTGCCAAGCTGTCGGCTGTGATAACCCTGAGCTTGTTAGCTGCCATCCTTACATCATTGGTGATTAGCGCGTGGCCCGCGATATCCAAGTATGGGTTTTCGTTTCTAACGAGTACGGTTTGGGATCCAGTCCAAGAAGAATTTGGTGGACTGGTCATGATTTACGGAACGATCGCGACTTCGCTGATCGCTCTGATTATTGCTGTGCCAGTCAGTTTTGGGATTGCTCTGTTTTTGACAGAGCTCTCTCCGAGCTGGCTGAAGCGGCCTTTAGGCACTGCGATTGAGTTATTAGCAGCTGTACCTTCGATTGTTTACGGCATGTGGGGCTTGTTGGTGTTTGGCCCAGTGCTAGCAGATTATGTGCAGATACCTTTACAGACTGCATTTGCAGGCGTTCCGTTTCTCGGGGCGTTTGTCTCTGGCCCGCCGGTGGGCATTGGAATTTTGTCAGCCGGGATTATTTTGGCGATCATGATTATTCCGTTTATCTCGGCGGTCATGCGCGATGTTTTTGAAGTGACACCCCCCTTGCTTAAAGAGTCCGCCTATGGTTTGGGTGCGACAACGTGGGAAGTCGTGTCTACGGTCGTTCTGCCTTACACCAAGGCGGGAGTGATTGGCGGAATCATGTTAGGTTTAGGTCGGGCTATTGGCGAGACCATGGCCGTTACCTTCGTGATCGGAAACTTTAACCAACTCGATTCTTTAAGTCTCTTTCAAGCGGCTAACAGTATTACCTCTGCGCTGGCAAACGAGTTTGCCGAAGCTGGCGAAGGTTTACACCAGGCCGCCTTGATGTACTTGGGCTTGGTGCTATTCTTTATTACGTTTGTTATTTTGTCGCTCTCTAAGCTCTTGCTTTCTCAGTTGCGCAAAGGCGAAGGAGCCAAGACATGATCACAGAACAACAACGATTGGTGCGCGTTCAAAAGTTCGCCACCCGTAAACGCGTCAACATCATCGCGACAACCCTGGCCTTGATGGCTATGTCGTTTGGGCTTTTTTGGTTGTTTTGGATTTTGATTGAAACCGTTCGCTTAGGCATTGACGGTTTGACTATTGCGACGCTGACCCAAATGACGCCGCCTCCCAATGAAGAGGGTGGATTGGCCAATGCGATTTATGGTTCCTTCTTGATGGTGGTCTTAGCTGCCTGTGTG
>CAMDAN010000095.1 GCA_945888535.1 Bordetella parapertussis | reverse complement strand
TGGGCGCAAGAATTCCCACGACGGTGTATGCGTTTTCACCATGGGCATGGCCCCCAGCGCCTAAGCCATGCGACCCCACAAAAGATTGGCTGATTACCAGACCCAGTTTTCGCGCAACCGTGGCGCCTACGACCACTTCCATGGGCTTGTCCCATAACCTGCCCTGCGCCAGCTCTGCTTGGTAATGTTGGATATAAGCATGCGAACTTCCAACGATGCGATAGCCTTGAAAGTTGTCTCCCAAACTTATGGGGATGACTTCAGCCACCAGCGGATTTTTTTGCAATGCCTTGACTGCACTTAAGGGCACGTTACCAGGGGGTACATCCAAATGCAGAACGCCTGACAAGATCAACTGCATCGGGCTTCCCTTGGCTCCAACGACGGCATCGATACCGGCCAAGTCTCGGTCAAAGGCGCGCTCCACATGGTTTGATACCAACAACAAAAAGGCAATGGAAGCCAAGCCCAAACTCAACAAAAGCACATTCAAAGTAGCGGCCATGGGTCGCGCCCACAAGTACCGCCATGCAAACACCAGCGTTCTCATACGCTCACCTGCGGGCTTGAACCTGTGAGGTTCAAACGCTGCATGCTCTGTGATGCGCCTAACAAGGACTGTTGATTGATCACCGCTTCTACCCGCGCGTCGTGGGTCGCAATCACCAACGTAGCGCCATTCGCATGTGCCGTTGACAACAACAAGGTCACTGCATCCGATGCGGCTTGGTCATCCAAGCTGGCGGTAGGCTCGTCTACCAAAAGAACTTTGGGCTGCATCAAAACCGCACGAGCCAAAGCAACCCGCTGGGCCTGTCCACCCGACAATTGCGACGGCAAACGGTTCGCTAACGCTGCTACGCCTAAGGCGTTCAGAGCGGCGTTAATTCGCACACCGTCTTCAGAAACGCCAACGGCCCAAAATACCAAAGCCAAGTTTTGGTAAACGGTTAAAGCGGCGCTGAGATGAAGCTTTTGCGGTAAAAAACCAATGGTTTTTGCTCGCCACGCATCCGTTGCCATTTGGCCAACGCCATGCATCGCCCGCCCTGCAACCGCCATAGCGCCTGAAGTGGGTGCAACAAGACCCGCAACCAAGGCGAGCCAAGTTGACTTGCCACTGCCTGAGGGGCCTTGAAGCAACAATACGTTTCCTTGGGCGACTTCAATGTCCAGAAAATGGATGGCATGACTCTCGCTGGCGTAGGAATACCGAAGACCGTGGGTAGCAATCATGCGTGTTGCTTGTAGTTCATTAGCCTCGTGCCAACCTCGCAAAGGTCTTGCGGAATTTTTCAACCTTGGGAGCAGCCACGGCCATGCAGTAGCCTTGGGTTGGATTCTTAGCAAAGAAGTCTTGGTGGTATTCCTCAGCACGCGCGTAGTGGCTTAGCATCGCGATTTCTGTGACTACCGGGTCGGCGTAGTGCCGACTCAAATCAATCTCTGCCACCATCGCCTTTGCCACTTCTGCTTGCTCCGGGGTGGTGCAGTAAATAGCACTTCGGTATTGGGTCCCAACGTCATGGCCTTGGCGGTTCAAGGTTGTGGGGTCATGGATCAAAAAGAAAATCTCTAACACCTCGTGAACACTGATTTCTGATGAATCAAAGTCGAGTTTCACCACTTCGTTGTGGCCACTCGTTCCGCTGCTGACTCGGGCATAAGTGGGATTAGGCAAATGGCCGTTGCTGTAGCCAGACTCCACCTGCGTGACGCCTTTGACTTGCAAAAAAACGGACTCTGCACACCAAAAACAACCGGCGCCCAGGGCAATGGTTTGGGTGGAATGTTGCATCGATAAAACTCCTGACTTGATTTTCCCTATTGAATCACATACGGATGACACTGCCTTCTTCTGCAATTCACCGAAAACCTTTGAATACCCGCTTTTTTGACGCAAATCCAAAAAACGTTAAACTACTAACCAAGAAGTCAGTAATTATGAGCTTACCCCAAACCCTTCGTGACCTCGTCTGCCCCGCCCCGCACAAACGCGAGCGGCGCAAAGAGGCGCGTCCGGGGGAACTGCTTGACGCAGCTTTGGCCCTTTTTGTCGAAAAAGGCTATGCCGCCACCAAAGTTGAAGAAGTAGCGCAGCGCGCTGGTGTATCAAAAGGCACTCTGTTTTTGTACTTTGCGAGCAAAGAAGAATTATTTAAAGCGGTTGTTCGCCAAAATATTTCAGGCAATTTTTCGGAATTTAATGCGGCCCTCGATGAATTTGAGGGCAGTACCGCTGACTTACTGCGCATTTTTGTACACGCTTGGTGGAACCGAATTGCAGCGTCACAAGGCGCAGGCATCATCAAACTTATGGTTAGCGAAGGGGCGCAATTTCCTGAGTTGGCCGATTTTTACCGCGTCGAGGTCGTTGAACCGGGCACGCAATTGATTCGCCGTGTCTTAGACCGTGGAACACAACGCCGCGAATTCCGACTTTTGGACCCTAACTATGGTTTTTACGCCGTCCTGGCACCCATCATGTTTGTGGAGCTTTGGAAAAATGCGCCTCATTTATCAGGCGCTGACGGATTGTCCATGAATGTAAGCAAGTACCTCGACATGCAAATTGATATTTTGCTCAATGGCTTAAGTTTGCAACCCCCTGCAAATTTTTCCAGTTAAACCGCTATTTCGCCCCACACCTTTTTCATTCAGATTACTCACCCTATGAAACTCAAAGTTAAATGGATTACATTGGCACTGGCTGTGGTATTGATAGCCGCAGGTGCGGTAAAAATGGTCACGGCAAAAAGTGCACAGAAGCAAACTCTACAAGCCCAGCAGGCTGCGCAGGCTAACGCCCCCACAGTTCAACTGTCAGCCACCGACATACTCGAAGTCCAAGAGGTGGACCTGCAACAGGGCCTCGCTATTTCGGGGCAAGTCAAAGCCGTTAACTCCGCTTTCGTGAAAGCCCGCGTTGCGGGAGAACTGCGTGAACTCTCTGTGAGAGAAGGTGACTTTGTCAAAGCAGGGCAAGTCTTAGGGCGAATCGACGCAACTGAGTATTTAGCACGGGTTCGCCAAGCTCAACAACAAGCTGAAGCCGCTAAAGCTCAGGTGGATATTGCAAAACGGAGTTTCGACAACAACCGTGCTTTGGTTGACCAAGGTTTTATTTCTAAAACAGGGCTAGACGCATCCTCCGCGTCGCTCGCTGGTGCGCAAGCGACCTTCCTGGCTGCTCAAGCAGGTGCCGACTTGGCGCAAAAATCGCTCGATGACGCCATCGTCCGAGCGCCGATTAGCGGACAAATATCCCAGCGATTAGTGCAAAGCGGTGAGCGCGTTGCGATTGAAGCGCGCATGGTTGAAATTGTCGACTTGAGTCGCTTAGAACTTGAAATCAGTTTGGCAGCCGGTGACTCTGTCCATGTCAAGGTTGGCCAAAAAGCCCAACTTACGGTGGAAAGCAGCGGCCAATCCATCACTGCAACCGTTGCACGGATAAATCCAAGCGCTACCGCCGGCAGTCGCGCCGTTTTGGTCTACTTAAGCCTTGATAAAAGCGCTCAACTTCGCCAAGGTTTTTATGCGCAGGGACTATTGGCGACAGGATCACAGGTCGTGATTGCCATCCCCTTGAGCGCAGTGCGCACCGACAAACCCCAACCCTATGTCCAGGTTTTAGAAGACGGAAAAATTCAACATCAAACCGTTGGGCTTAGTAGCCGTGGAGAGCACCAAGGTAAAACAATGGTGGCAATTGATGGGCTTAGCAAAGGTAAAAAAATACTCGCAGGTGTTGCAGGGCCCATGGTAGTTGGCACGGTGGTCAGCACAGAAGGCGCAAAGTAATTTATGTGGTTTACCCGCGTTAGCCTTCAAAACCCCGTTTTTGCCACCATGGTCATGATGGCCTTGGTCGTATTGGGCCTGTTTTCACTTCAGCGCATGCAGGTTGACCAGTTCCCCAATATTGATTTTCCAGTGGTGGTGGTCATTGCGGACTACCCTGGTGCATCCCCCGAAATTGTAGAAAGCGAAGTCTCCAAAAAGATCGAAGAAAGCGTCAACTCGATTGCCGGTATCAACGCGCTCACCTCGCGCAGCTATGAAGGTCAGTCGGTGGTGGTGATTGAGTTTGGGTTACATGTCGACGGCCGAAAAGCAGCTGACGACGTGCGTGAAAAAGTGGCCGCCGTCAAACCTCTGTTACGCGCTGAAGTCAAAGAGCCGCGTGTACTGCGGTTCGATCCTTCAGCTAAGGCCGTCTGGTCGGTTGCAGTCTTGCCCGACACCACGTCAAACGCACCGGCAATGTCTGCAGTTGAACTCACCAATTGGGCTGAGCAGGTTTTTAAGAAGCGCTTAGAGAATGTTCGCGGTGTAGGTTCGGCGACTGTGGTGGGTGGAACCAAGCGCGAAATTAACGTCTACCTCAATCCCCAAGCGCTCGAAGCCTTTGGCATCACGCCCGACCAAGTCGTGAGCGCAGTTCGCAATGAGAACCAAGATCTTCCAGTCGGGAGCATCCGTTCTTTAGAGCAAGAGCGTGTGATCCAAATTGCTGCTCGGATGCAACGTCCTGAGGATTTTGGAAAGATCATCGTTGCGAGAAAAAATAGCGCACCGATTCGGATTGAGCAACTGGCACAAGTGCGCGATGGAGCCCAAGAGGTTGAGAGTTTGGCCTTGTATAACGGACAACGCACATTGCTGGTGACGGTTCAAAAATCGCAAGATGAGAACACCATTGCAGTCGTTGACGGGCTTCAAAAAACGCTCATTGAACTTAAAAAACAACTTCCGCCTGGCATCAAACTAGAGCAGGTCAGTGATGATTCTCGTCAAATTCGTGTCTCTGTTGAAAACGTTCGCCGCACCCTTATCGAAGGCGCACTTTTAACGGTACTGATCGTATTTTTGTTTTTGAATTCTTGGCGTTCGACGGTCATCACAGGGCTTACCTTACCAATCGCATTGATCGGCACATTTCTTTTCATGAACATGTTGGGCTTTACGATCAACATGATCACCATGATGGCTATGAGCTTGTGCGTGGGCTTGCTGATTGATGATGCGATTGTGGTGCGCGAGAACATTGTTCGCCATATTCAGATGGGAAAAACACCCTATCAAGCCTCCTTAGACGGAACCCAAGAAATTGGCTTGGCTGTTTTTGCAACCACAATGTCAATCGTTGCAGTCTTTTTGCCCATTGGATTTATGGGTGGAATTATTGGAAAGTTCTTTCATGAGTTTGGACTCACGATCGTAGTAGCGGTTCTTATTTCGATGTTTGTGAGCTTTACGCTCGACCCCATGCTCTCAAGCATTTGGCACGACCCCACCATCGAACACCACAGCCTAAGAGGGCCCCCCGTTAGCTTTTATGACAAAACGATCGGTCGGGTGACGAGTTGGTTTGAACGCGCAACTGAATCCTTAGCAGAAGGCTACCAAAGTATTTTGAGATGGGCTTTGGTTCACAAGCTTAAAACTGTTTTTCTAGCCATTGGGATATTTATAATGAGTATTTTTATGGTGCCACTTTTAGGAACAGAGTTTGTTCCTAAGTCTGACTTTTCCGAAACTACACTCAACTTCAATACGCCAGTAGGCTCCTCACTCGAAGTCACCGAATCAAAAGCCAAACAAGTAGAAGCCATCGTTCGTAACTTTCCTGAAGTCCGCTATACCGTAACAAGCATCAATACGGGAAGCGCACAAGGAAAAATCTATGCAAGTATTTATATCCGTTTGGTAGATCGCAAAAATCGAAAGCTCGGCATTGAAGAAATGTCAGGGATTTTGAGGGAGCGATTAAAGCAAGTTCCGGGTATCACCGTGACACACATAGGATTGAATGACTCTGTAGGTGGAAGTAAACAAATTCGATTTTTTATTCAAGGTCCTGATAGCGCTACTTTAGATCGGATAACTAACTCGGCACTTGAAAAAATTAGCGCTATCCCGGGTCTTGTCGATCTAGATTCCAGTGTCAAACCCAATAAACCAACACTTAATATTCAAGTCAAACGCGAGCTCGCCTCTGACCTCGGGCTGAGTATTTCGCAAATTGGGGCTAGTCTGCGTACCTTGGTGGCGGGTCAAACCGTTGGCAACTGGCGCGCAGCGGACGACCAGACCTATGACGTCAACGTGCGACTCAACCCGCAAGCCCGTAACTCACCTCAAGACCTTGAACAAATACCTTTTGCGATGGGTACGAATGCTGATGGCAGTTCACGCATCGTCAGACTCAACCAAGTCGCTGTGGTAGCCGAGTCAACCGGTCCCAATCAAGTCAATCGGCGCGACTTAATGCGCGAAGTGTCTTTGAGCGCCAACGTGACAGGACGTTCTGCTGGCGAGGTTTCTGCAGATATTAAAAAGGTGATGGACAGCATCGCGATGCCGCAGGGATATATCTTTAAATTTGGCGGCTCAACCAAAGACATGGCTGAAGCATTTAGCTATGCCATCTCTGCGCTGGTCTTAGCGATTGTTTTCATCTATATGATTTTGGCAAGCCAGTTCAAGAGCTTTCTACAGCCTATCGCCCTAATGACCGCCCTGCCCTTAACGCTCATCGGGGTGGTGTTGGCGTTAATGATGTTTAACTCCACCCTTTCCATGTTTTCTGTCATCGGCGTGGTGATGCTGATGGGCTTGGTGACGAAAAATGCTATCTTGCTGGTTGACTTTGCGATTCGTGCGCGTGAAGAATCCACTGACGCCCAAGGCCAGCGAATACCAGGCATGGACCGCAATGCCGCTTTGCTTATGGCCGCTAAGGTGCGGTTGCGCCCAATCTTGATGACTACGCTGGCGATGATTTTTGGTATGGTGCCTCTGGCTTTTGCGCTCACTGAGGGCTCTGAAATGCGTGCGCCTATGGGACAAGCGGTGATCGGGGGCGTCATTACCTCGTCGCTACTGACACTTGTCGTCGTTCCTGTGGTTTATTGCTATATGGATGATCTAGCGCAATGGATACGCCGATTGATGGGCTTGGAAAAACCCACAAACCCAGAAGATTTGGCCCACCCCCAGTAAAATCACATTAGATTTTGTTACTCCCAATCGCTTAACCCCAATTCCCACCTGCCATGAAAATCAGCAACACTCCACAAGCTCGCTTCAATATGATCGAACAGCAAATTCGTCCATGGAACGTTCTTGATACCCACATCCTTGAATTGCTCACCGTCGTAGCGCGTGAGGAGTTTGTCCCTGCGGCACACCAAGCGCTTGCATTTGCTGATCTTGAGATTCCCATCGGATACGGGCAATGCATGCTTGCTCCCCGCTTGGAAGCCCGGCTGTTACAAGACCTCCATGTTCAAAAACATGAACGGGTTTTAGAGATAGGCGCTGGCTCAGGTTACTTGGCCGCCTTGCTCGCACACCAAGCTAAAAGCGTTTTGACTTTGGATATTCAACCCGAATTGGCAGATTTGGCCTACACCAACCTTCAAAACTCAGGCATTAAAAATGTAGAAGTTCGGGTCGCAGATGCTTCGCAGGGCTTACTGGCTGAAGGACCTTTCGACGCCATCATGCTCAGCGGCTCCGTGGCCAAAGTTCCAAAACAACTCTTAGAACAACTCACAACCGGTGGCCGACTCATCGCTATCGTGGGCGACGAACCCATCATGAGTGCGACTTTGTTTACCCGCGTAGGCGATACCGACTTTCACAGCGTCAAGCTGTGGGATGCCAACGCGCCTCGCTTGGAAAATTTTGCTGAAACGTCGCAATTCGTTTTTTAACTATTCCCTTTCGAGAACATTACATGATTCGACTCACCCCACCTACCCGCCTTCGCTTCTTGCCCTTGGTATTGGCAATCGGATGGGGCGCTGGCGCACAAGCACAAAGCTTGCTCGATTTGTACCAGTCCGCGCGTGGCTATGACGCGACTTACCAATCGGCCAAGGCTCAATTTGATGCGACGTTGGCTAAAGCAGACCAAGCCAAAGCGCTGTTGCTGCCTAAGGCAAGCTTGGACCTGAGTTCATCGCGAACCAATTATGAAAGTGCTGCCGCCGCTATAGACCGTGTCTTTGGAACGCAATCCGCAACCTTAAGTGCATCACAGCCACTGTTTAGACCGGCTGACTGGGCCACCTACGCTCAAGGTATCAAAGGCGCTGAAACAGCGAGTTCCGCACTCAAGGCTGCCGAGCAAGATTTGATCGTGCGCCTAAGCCAAGCGTATTTTGACGTGTTGGCTTCAAGTGACAGCTTGCAGTTTGTAAAAGCCCAAAAAACAGCTGTCCAAGAGCAATTGGCTTCAGCCAAACGAAATTTTGAAGTAGGCACTGCAACCATTACGGACACACGAGAAGCCCAAGCGCGGTATGACTTGGTGCTGGCCCAAGAAATTGCAGCCGACAATGATTTGCGCGTCAAGAACTTAGCGTTAACTCAGTTAGTAGGTGGTACCGAAGTCAAACCAAAATCAGTTGCTGCGCCAGTTGTATTGAATGCAGTCTCGCCAGATGACGTCAATGTCTGGGTCTCCCAATCTCAGATGGAAAACCAAGGGCTGCTTCAACTTCAAGTTGCCTTCGAGATTGCAAAACTTGAAACAAAAAAAGCGCAAGCGGGTCACCTACCTACGCTTGACCTGGTTGGAAAATATATTGCTACTGACAACAACGGCTCCGCAACCAGCACAGCCAATAGCGGCAGTAACACTACAACCATTGGCTTAGCGCTGAATC
>CAMDAN010000094.1 GCA_945888535.1 Bordetella parapertussis | reverse complement strand
TCAAATGCCAGTCCAAGCAGGCAAACTCACCGAAGCACAAATCCATGTGTTATCTGGTTATGTGTGGGGCATGTCTAACAAGTAATATGTTTTGAGAAATGTTATTCCGATAGCCCCATCACCAGATACGGGGCCAATCACTCCACCGCCCGGGGCTGATGCAGAGATGGTTTCTCTGTACGAAGCCCATCAAAAAATTTACCCGCGCAGCGTCTCCGGATTTTTTTCGAATTGGCGTTGGGCTACGGTCTTTCTGACCCAATTGGTTTTTTATGGGATGCCTTGGCTCGAGTGGGGCCAGCGCCAAGCGGTCTTGTTTGATCTGGGCGCTCGGCGTTTTTATATCTTTGGATTGGTTCTGTATCCGCAGGATTTTATCTACCTCACAGGCCTGCTGGTCATCTCGGCTTTGTCGCTGTTTTTGTTTACAGCAGTGGCAGGGCGCTTGTGGTGCGGCTACGCGTGCCCCCAAACGGTGTACACCGAAATATTTCTTTGGATAGAGAAAAAAACAGAAGGCGATCGGTCTGCGCGAATGCGCCGTGATGAAGGCGGTTTTTCGTTGGAGAAATTGGGTCGCAAATCAACCAAACATCTCTTGTGGCTGGCCTTGGCTTTTTGGACAGGATTTACGTTTGTAGGTTATTTCACCCCGATTCACGCGTTGGCGGGAGAGTTCGTTCATTGGTCACTGGGCTCTTGGGAAATCTTTTGGGTTTTCTTTTATGGCTTTGCCACCTATGGCAACGCCGGATTTATGCGCGAACAAGTGTGCAAACACATGTGTCCCTATGCCCGTTTTCAGAGCGCTATGTTTGACAAAGACACACTGATCGTGACCTACGACGCAATACGCGGGGAGCCGCGGGGAGCGCGTTCTAAGAAAGTAGATTTAACCCAATCCAGATTGGGTGCTTGCGTGGATTGCAGCTTGTGTGTGCAGGTTTGCCCCACCGGAATCGATATCCGCAATGGTTTGCAGTATGAATGCATTGGTTGTGGTGCCTGTGCGGATGTTTGCGATACGGTGATGGACAAAATGGGCTACGAGCGCGGATTGGTGAAGTACTCAACGGAGAACGCGATTAACCAGCGCTGGACCCGCGCACAAACCTTGCGCCATGTTTTTAGACCCCGCGTCTTGGTGTACACCGCCATTCTTTGGTCCGTTATTTTTGCGATGCTGATCAGTTTGGCGATTCGAGACCCTTTCAAGGTCGATATCGAACGCGATCGCAGTATTTTGGCTCGTCAGATTGAAGGTGGGCGTATTGAAAATATCTACCGTTTACAGATCATGAATGCCTCAGAGTCTCTGTTGCAGGTGCATGTTCAAGCGGATGGTTTGCCCGGCTTGGTGGTTGAAACAGACAATGACCTTTTGGTTGACGCCGCTCAGTCGCGTTGGTTCGTTGTTCACGTCCAGTTACCCTTTGAACAAGCAGCACCTGGATCCCATATCATCCATTTCCATGTGCAAAGCCAAGACCGTTTAACTACCGTAACTGAAAAAGCAGTCTTTATTGTTCCCCGTTAAGGAAAATCATGAATAACGCGAAGACTCAAAATACCGATCCTTGGTGGAAGTTCGGACACGTGTGGTTGGTCGTATCTGGCCCAGCCATCGTGATCGCTGCCAGTTTCATCACGTTTTACCTGGCGTACTCAGGCATGGATACTGTCGTGGATGAAAACTACTACCAAAAGGGTGTCGAGATCAACCGAACCTTGACGGCTGAGAACCCCTCAAGTCTGGCGCCCGCGCAGCAGGCTCGCAACCATGCAGCAACGGGCGTCAAGCCCGACACCAAACAAAAATAACCAGAGCCTACAAGCAAGCCTTGTTATTGACAATGTCGCGCAGGGCCTCGGTGTTGAGAATCCGAACATGGCGTTGTTTGACCTCTAACACCTTGTCTTCTGAAAATTTGGAGAATGTTCGGCTTACCGTCTCTAACTTAAGACCCAGATAGCTGCCGATTTCTTCGCGGGTCATACGCAAAATCAAGTCAGACTGTGAAAACCCCCGGGCATGCAAACGCTGGGCTAAGTTCAATAAAAAGGCGGCTAAGCGCTCTTCGGCCCGCATGCTGCCAAGCAGCAACATCACCCCGTTTTCGCGAACAATCTCTCGGCTCATGATTTTGTGGACATGGCGCTGTAAGGAATTGATTTCTCTAGACAACTCTTCAATACGCTCAAAGGGCATCACGCAGACCTCGGCGTCTTCTAGGGCGATCGCGTCGCAGGAGTGGTGGTCGCTGACGATTCCATCAAGGCCCATGACTTCGCCAGCCATCTGGAATCCTGTGACTTGGTCCCGCCCGTCGTCAGTCACCACGCTGGTCTTAAAAAACCCAGTGCGAATCGCAAAAAGGCTGGTGAACTTCTCGCCATTGCGAAACAGGGTTGCGCCGCGCTTCACTTTGCGCCGGAGGGCCACTACGTCATCAATACGCTCCAGCTCTTGCTCACTCAGGCCCAGAGGCATGCAAAGCTCTCTCAGATTGCAATTAGAGCAAGCTACTTTCAAGCTGTGCGGGTTGATCGCCGTGGGTGTTGAGCCTTGCATGTGCGCCGTGGAAGCGAGACCAGAGGTATCGATGGGCTGCGGGGTAACCATTTTGAGCATGGGAGAGTCCCGAATAGGTGGAGCGGTCTTTGAACTAAGTGAAAAAAGTTTGACAAACGTCAATCGTTTTTCTAGCTTGAAATGTCATAGTACTGCATGAACGACTCGAAACAGCTTACAACGTCCGCCCAGGAGGCGGTTCCCTACGAAATTTTGCGCAGGTTTGATATCTCCGGGCCGCGGTACACCTCGTACCCCACGGCAGATCGTTTTGTTGAAGCCTTTACCGAAGCGGACTACGCCCACGCCTTAAAAAACCGACGCAGCAGTGCTGCCGCATTGACACTGCCTTTGTCGCTGTATGTTCATATTCCGTTTTGCGAGTCCTTGTGCTACTACTGCGCTTGCAACAAAGTCATTACCAAGCACCACAATCGATCAGCCGAGTATTTAAGGTACTTGGGCCGCGAAATAGAGTTGCATGTCGCTTTGATTGGTAAGGGCCAGCCCATCAGTCAGTTGCATTTGGGAGGCGGCAGCCCCACCTTTTTGACCGACGCAGAATTAAACCAATTGATGACGCTGCTTAAGGATAACTTCAGCTTCACACCGGGCGGTGAATACTCCATCGAAGTGGACCCCCGGACCGTCGATGCTGGTCGTATCGATGCGCTGGCAACCATGGGCTTTAATCGCCTGAGCTTTGGGGTGCAAGACTTTGACCCTGATGTACAAAAAGCGGTTCACCGAGTGCAACCCGCAGAGCAGGTTTTTAGCCTGGTCAAGGCGGCAAGGGAGCGGGGATTCGAGTCGATCAATGTTGATCTCATCTATGGCTTGCCCCACCAAAGTCCCGAATCTTTTGATCGCACCTTGGCGCAAATTGCGGAGCTTCGGCCGGATCGGATTGCGCTTTACGCCTATGCGCACTTGCCTGAGCGCTTTAAGCCCCAGCGGCGCATTGCAATCACTGACCTGCCCAGTGCCAGCGCCAAAGTGACCATGTTGGCTCGCTCTCTCGACGCCTTAATGGGCGTAGGTTATGTGTATGTCGGTATGGACCACTTTGCTTTACCTGACGATGCGCTCGCAGTGGCCAAGCGCCAAGGCCGCTTGCATCGCAATTTTCAGGGCTACAGCACCCAGGCCGATTGCGATTTGATCGCCTTGGGAGTTTCTTCCATTGGTCGCATTGGTGCGACGTACAGCCAGAACGCGAAAACGCTGGATGACTACTACGACCTGCTTAACCGCGGTCGCTTGCCGGTGGTTCGCGGCTTGGCTTTGACGCGCGATGATTTGGTGCGCCGCTCGGTCATCATGGCCTTGATGTGCCAAGGCACTTTGCATTTTGAGTCGATCGAGTCGGCTTACCTGATTGAGTTTGCGAGTTATTTTTCTAACGAACTAGAAGCCTTACAACCTTTGGTGGATCAAGGCTTGGTAGAGGTTGATGCGGCTGGTATTCAAGTGACGTCGATGGGGTGGTATTTTGTTCGCGCCGTAGCGATGGTGTTTGACCGTTACTTGCAAAAAGACCTTAACCGCACCCGCTTTTCAAAGATTCTTTAGTACGACCCTTACCCGCTACGATTAGGGCATGCAATTTTCATTGGTATTGACTGCCCTCGTGATGGGCTTGGTGGGTGGGCCGCACTGTGTGGCCATGTGTGGTGCGGCCTGTGCAGGCTTGGGCCAAGCGGCGGGCCCACGAAAAAACTCCGCTATTTTCTTATTCCAAGCCGGGCGGGTCATCGGTTATTCAGCTTTAGGTGGTTTGTCGGCTGCCTCCTTGCAAGGACTGGGTTGGCTCACGGTGCAATCCGCTGCATTGCGTCCGGTGTGGAGCCTGTTTCATGTCGCCGCTTTGGTGTTGGGTTTGGTGTTGCTTTGGCGAGCACAGCAGCCGATTTGGTTGGAACGGGTAGGGCGGTCACTGTGGCAGCGTGCGCGAGGGTTTGGCCTGCAGCGTGGAGGCGCACCCTTGTTGCTTGGCACCTTGTGGGCGCTGCTTCCTTGTGGCTTGTTGTACTCGGCTTTGTTGGTGGCGGCTTTGGCTGGGAGTTTGTTGGGTGGCGCTGCGGTCATGGCGGCTTTTGCCATCGGGACCAGTGTGACTATGACGGCGGCCCCTTGGTTGTGGATGCGCTTGCGCGGTAGCCCCCACATTCCGGGTTCAGGGGGCTGGGGCGTTCGCTTAGCGGGCGCTGCCTTGGCGGCTAGTGCGGTGTGGGCTTTGTGGATGGGTTTGGTCAACAACACAGCGCCATGGTGCGCCACTGTTTGACGTCTATTTTTTCCCGTTGTTGATCATTTGCATGGCCGATGAAATGAGCGTGGACACCTCAGTCATGTTTCCCGGAACAATGAGCGTGGTGGCGGCGTCTTGGGCCACTTTGCTGTAAGCCTGAACCGCTTGTTCGGCGATCTTGAGTTGAACGGCTTGCTCGCCACCGGGTTTCTCAATGGCAGCGGCAATGCGCTCAATGGCGTGTGCGGTTGCATCGGCAACGGCAGTGATGGCTGCAGCATCGCCTTGGGCTTTATTGATAGCGGCTTGTTTTTCACCTTCTGAACGGGCAATAAACGCTTCGCGTTCACCCGTGGCGATGTTGATCTGCTCTTGCCGTCGGCCTTCGGAGGCTGCAATCAAAGCCCGCTTTTCTCGCTCGGCGGTAATTTGCGACTGCATGGCATGCAAAATTTCTTTGGGCGGTGTCAAGTCTTTGATTTCATAGCGCAAGACTTTAACGCCCCAGTTCAGCGCGGCCTCGTCAATCGCTGCGACCACTTGGGCATTAATGATGTCGCGTTCTTCAAAGGTTTTGTCGAGTTCGAGTTTGCCGATGACACTGCGCAAACTGGTTTGCGCCAACTGGGTTACCGCGATGATGTAATTGGAAGACCCATAACTCGCTAAACGCGGATCGGTTACCTGAAAGTAAAGAATCCCGTCCACTTGCAGTTGCGTGTTGTCGCGGGTAATACAAATCTGGCTGGGAACGTCGAGCGGGATTTCTTTTAGGCTGTGCTTTTGAATCACTTTGTCAACAAAGGGCACCACAAAGTTCAACCCGGGGGTGAGGCTGGCATAGTATTTTCCAAGCCGCTCGACCACCCAAGACTGCTGCTGTGGCACCACTTTGACGGTTTTAATAACAAATAAGACCGCGATGGCCAAGAAGACGAATGCTAGTTCCATATGGTGACTCCCTTTTTAAAATGTGCTTTAGATTTTTTCAAGGACGAGGCGATTGCCTTCGATTCCTTGGATACGGTGTAAGCCCGTTTGTAACGCATGGCCATCAGAACACACCGCTTTCCAGTTGGCGCCACGGTGTTTAACGTCGGCGCTGCCTTGTTCATCCCACGCGTCAACGTATATCGTTTCGCCAATATCAAGGTGTTGTTCTGGGCTGCTTGAAGCCGCAAGTCCAGGATTGCGTTTGCGGTAGATGCTCCACCACACCACAGCCAAGCCGCCAACGCCACCCGCAATGACCAATTGCCCGTTAAACCCAACGCCTGCGTACGTTGCCAGCGCTGCGGCGGCTGACCCAGTGGCAAGCATCAATAAAAAGAAGGTTCCCGTGGTGAGTTCCATGGCCACCAGACCCCCTGTGACCAGCCACCAAATGGTTGTATCGCTCATATCGAATTCCTGTTTTCGGATTGTTTAAAACCATCATATCTTTTGTTGATGAAAGTGTGCGCGTTTTGAATTGAAGAAAAAGGATAATCAGCGTCTATGGAATTTTCCCAAACTCAACGCTGGCGGTTGTCGGTTGCCCCGATGATGGATTGGACCGATCGCCATTGCCGTTTCTTTCATCGGCTGCTGAGTCAGCGCACGATGCTGTACACCGAGATGGTCAACACGGGGGCGG
Organism: Bordetella parapertussis; assembly: GCA_945888535.1. Taxonomy (GTDB): domain Bacteria; phylum Pseudomonadota; class Gammaproteobacteria; order Burkholderiales; family Burkholderiaceae_C; genus Allorhodoferax; species Allorhodoferax parapertussis_A. The sequence continues at coordinate 2,387 of CAMDAN010000094.1, read as the reverse complement.
TAATCCATGGGGATGCACATCGCCATTTGCGCTTTAACGAAGAAGAGCATCCTGTCGCATTGCAACTCGGAGGCAGCGAGCCCGAAGACCTGGCCCAAGCAGCCCGCATTGGCGCTCAATGGGGCTATGACGAAATCAATCTGAACTGCGGTTGCCCGTCAGAGCGGGTTCAGCGCGGTGCCTTTGGCGCGTGTTTGATGAAAGAGCCGTCCTTGGTTGCTGAGTGTGTCAAAGCGATGGTGGACGCCGTTGACGTCCCGGTGAGCGTGAAGCACCGTATTGGTATTGACCAAGATGAAGGCTATGGCTTCGTTCGTGATTTTGTGGGGCAGGTGAGTGATGCGGGTTGCCGGGTTTTCAGTGTCCACGCCCGCAACGCCTGGTTGCAAGGCCTGTCGCCCAAGGAGAATCGCGAAATTCCGCCTTTGCGTTATGAATTGGCCTACCAACTCAAACATGACTTTCCTGATCTCATTATTTCAGTCAATGGTGGCATCACCACCAACGCCCAAATCACAGAGCATCTAAATTATGCGGACGGCGTGATGGTGGGTAGAGCCGCGTACCACAACCCTTGGCTGATGAGTACTTGGGACTCTGAGTTTTATGGGGAGGCGCTGCGCACCCTTACGCGTGAAGGGATTGAGGAAGCGATGGTGGCCTATATGGAGCGTGCGTTCAAGGAAGACGGATGCCCTTGGTATGCCATCGCTCGGCATATGTTGGGTCTTTACCATGGGCAGCGTGGCGCTCGTTTGTGGCGGCAAGTTTGGAGCAACCACAAACTCAAACCGCTTCCACCGAAGGAGGTCCTGTTCATTGCGCGAGAGGCTTTACTAAAAGAAATGGTTTCATTACACCTAAATTAAAAACTTCAAATTTCATTGATTGGATTAATCAGATTCGGGCACAAAATGAAGCTTTGATTACTTGAGGATTGGTGCCTGAAAATGTTTAGCATTAAAAGCTTTTTTCCTGACAGTCTAGGTAGGTATTGAGCAACCTAAATCTAGGCTAATTGGAAGGACACTCACTGCAGCTAAAAGCGATCTGGGTGGGGACGGCAGGAATAATCCATATTATTCATCTTACCGCCTTCCCACCACCATTCGGTCAACATCCATAGCTTTGTACCTTTCTTGTTAATCACACTGAATACCGAGCACTCGATGGGTCCCCTTGCGGTATCAACTTTGACATTGCACATGTGATCGATTGCTTCAGAACGAATAAAGCGTACTTCTTTCAGGGACATTTTGTAACGCCGTGCAATAGTCTCTCGATAAGAATCAGAGAGCGCGTTCCCCTTTGTGCACAACTTACCTTGAGCTTTATAAGCATTCATTCCACTTTTTATATTAGACATTTCTGGAATAATTAGTTCACCCTCAGATCTTCTTTCAATGGCTTTTCCATCTGGCTGTTTAATTTTAGTTACTTTAAATTCTGCCTCCTTACGTTCAGTCTCCTTACGTTCAGTCTCCTTACGCTCAGTCTCCTTACGTTCAGTCTCCTTCAAAACAATCAGTTGATATTTTTTTAACTCGGCTTCAAGTCGCGCAATTTGACCGTCCTTAGTCTCGACAGTAACAAAGTTCACAAATCTTTCATTAAACGCTAGCTCATATATTTTATCTATTGGCTGTTGAATAAATTCCCCAGAAATAGGATCTTTGGTCATTAATTGCGTTTGGCACTTGCTCAAAGAATTATTTATTGAGCATTCAAATGGCTGAGAACTAATTTTTTGAATGTTTATTTTGTTTTGCGAAATAAAATTCTTGCATTTCTTTTCAATATTTTTTACTCCTATTGATTCTGGAATAAATTTTGGAAATTCAGAATTTTGATCTCCAATCGACAAATACCGCAGTCCAGTTTTTATACAATTAAAATAACCATCAATTTTCTCATCACGCAGTACCGAAAAATACTTTATCCAAAACTTATCAATCAATTTTTGAGTTAATCGAGGATCGAACTGGCGGTAATCAACTTCTACTTTACGCAAAATTTTTAGGTTCTCAATAAAACCACTAGATAAAATATTTCCGCCATCATCAAAAATTATGGCATAGCCTTCGGGCTGCTGCCTCCTGAATTTTCCAAGCGTATATGTTTTGTTCGTGTGCTCTAGTAAACCTTGCCCATCAGGCAGCCCATCCTTCCACTCGCCAATATAAGTTTGATTGGATGGATCAGTGCTTTTACCAAAGCAGTTATTCCATCGTTCATCCGGTCCATCTCCAAAAAGTGACTTGTAAATCTTGTACTCGCTTGGGCACGGTGGAAGTTTGCTCTCTTGGGCATATAAATTTAGGGCTTGCAAACCGAGTGAAATAAAGCCAAAAACATAGATAAATTTGTAATAGGACATATATATATCT
>CAMDAN010000093.1 GCA_945888535.1 Bordetella parapertussis | reverse complement strand
CGGCGCAAACGGCTGTTGCGGTTGATCACGCGGCGGTACAAATCGTTCAGGTCGGATGTGGCAAAACGGCCCCCGTCCAGCGGCACCAAGGGACGCAGGTCCGGTGGCAGCACGGGCAGCACATCCAAGACCATCCACTCGGGCTTGATGCCCGATTTCTTGAAGGCTTCCAGCACTTTGAGGCGCTTGGCGTTCTTCTTGATCTTCAGCTCGGAGCCGGTCAGGTCGTTGCGCAGCTTCTCGATGGTGCCTTCGATGTCGATCGATTGCAGCAGCTCTTTGATGCCCTCCGCGCCCATCTTGGCCTGGAACTCGTCACCGTATTCCTTGAACTTGGCGTCAAAGTCGTCCTCAGACATGATGCTGTATTTTTTCAGCGGCGTCATGCCGGGGTCGGTCACCACATACGCTTCAAAGTAGAGCACGCGCTCGATATCGCGCAGCGTCATGTCCAGCACCAGACCCAAACGGCTGGGCAGGGATTTCAGGAACCAGATGTGGGCGCAAGGAGCGGCCAAATCAATGTGTCCCATGCGCTCGCGACGCACTTTGGTCTGGGTGACTTCAACGCCACACTTCTCGCAGATCACACCACGGTGCTTCAAACGCTTGTACTTACCGCACAGGCATTCGTAATCTTTGATGGGTCCAAAAATTTTGGCGCAAAACAAACCATCGCGCTCAGGCTTGAACGTGCGGTAGTTAATGGTTTCTGGTTTTTTAACTTCACCAAAAGACCAAGAACGGATCTTCTCGGGCGAGGCCATGCCGATTTTGATGGCATCGAAATGCTCATCGGGCGTGAACTGTTTAAACAGGTCGAGTAATGATTTCATGAAAATTCCTTGTTAATCAGCGAGAAGCTTCAAGAACGCTCGAGTTCAATGTCCAAGCCAAGGGAACGAATTTCCTTGACCAACACATTGAAGGATTCCGGCATGCCGGCTTCGATAGAGTGCTCCCCTTTGACAATGCTTTCGTACACCTTGGTACGACCTTGCACGTCATCAGACTTCACCGTGAGCATTTCTTGCAACACGTACGAAGCACCGTAGGCTTCCAACGCCCACACTTCCATCTCACCAAAACGCTGTCCACCGAACTGGGCTTTACCGCCCAGGGGCTGTTGCGTCACCAAGCTGTAAGGCCCAGTTGATCGTGCATGCATCTTGTCGTCCACCAAATGGTGCAGTTTCAAAACGTGCATATAGCCGATCGTGGTTGGACGCTCAAACGCGTCACCAGTGCGGCCATCAAACAAATTGGCTTGCGTACGTGCCGCAGTCAGACCTTTTGCTTTGACGATGTCTTCGGGGTAAGCGAGCTTGAGCATGCCGCGAATTTCTTCTTCCGAGGCACCATCAAACACCGGCGTTGCAAAGGATGCGCCACCGGCCAAGTTCCCAGCCATTTCCAAGATTTGTTTGTCGCTGAGTCCCGCCAAGTCTTCTTTGCGGCCTGAGCCGTTATACAAAGAATCCATGAACTGGCGCATCTCTGCCATCTTGGTTTCAGCTTGAAGCATGTCACCAATGCGTTGGCCTAGGCCTTTAGCAGCCCAACCCAAATGCACTTCCAGCACCTGACCCACGTTCATACGTGATGGAACGCCTAAGGGGTTCAACACGATGTCGCACGGTGTGCCATCAGCCATGTAAGGCATGTCTTCGACTGGAACAATCTTTGAGACCACACCTTTGTTACCGTGGCGTCCAGCCATCTTGTCACCGGGCTGCAAGCGGCGTTTAACCGCGATGTAGACCTTGACCATTTTGAGAACGCCAGCAGGCAGTTCGTCACCCTGCGTCAATTTTTTACGCTTTTCTTCAAACGACAAGTCAAAGCTGTGGCGCGTTTGCTCCAGTGATGCTTTGATGCTTTCGAGTTGGGACGCGACTGCGTCGTCGGCAGGACGAATATCAAACCAATGGAATTTCTCAACCGACTCAAGATAAGCCTTGTCGATCTTGGTTCCTTTGGCTAATTTCTGAGGTCCGCCGTTGGCAATTTTGTTATTCAACAATTTTGCGATACGGTCGAATGCATCGGCTTCCACAATACGCACCTGATCATTCAAATCCAAGCGGAAACGCTTGAGTTCGTCGTCAATAATTTGCTGCGCCCGGCGGTCACGCGTGATGCCTTCGCGGGTAAAGACCTGAACATCAATCACCGTGCCCTGTGAACCTTGGTCCACACGCAAAGAGGTGTCTTTCACATCACTGGCTTTTTCGCCGAAGATGGCTCGCAAGAGCTTTTCTTCAGGCGTTAAGGTCGTTTCACCTTTAGGTGTGACCTTACCAACCAACGTGTCGCCAGGCATGACTTCTGCACCGACGTAAATGATGCCCGACTCGTCCAAACGGTTGAGTTGCTGCTCGCTCAGGTTGGGGATGTCGCGGGTAATCTCTTCAGATCCCAACTTGGTGTCACGCGCCATCACCACCAACTCTTCGATGTGGATGGAGGTGTAGCGGTCTTCAGCAACGATACGCTCGCTGATCAAGATCGAGTCTTCAAAGTTGTAACCGTTCCAAGGCATGAACGCGACCAGCATGTTTTGGCCCAGAGCCAATTCACCCAGATCGGTGGATGCACCGTCAGCAATCACATCCCCTTTAGCCAACTTGTCGCCTTTTTTGACGATAGGACGTTGGTGGATATTGGTGTTTTGGTTAGAGCGCTGGTATTTGATGAGGTTATAAATGTCAACACCCACTTCACCGGCTTGCGCCTCAGCGTCGTTGACTCGGATCACCACACGGGTGGCGTCGACATAGTCCACCACACCGCCGCGGCTTGCCGTCACAACGGTTCCGGAGTCAACCGCTGAAACGCGCTCGATACCGGTACCGACAAACGCTTTTTCGGGCCGCAAAACAGGAACCGCTTGACGCTGCATGTTCGCGCCCATCAGGGCACGGTTGGCATCATCGTGTTCCAAGAACGGCACCAATGAGGCAGCCACTGAGACGATCTGCGCGGGCGACACGTCCATGTACTGAACGCGTTCAGCGCCCACCAAAATAGACTCGCCTTTTTCACGTGCAGAAACCAAGTCGCCAGTGAGAACGCCATCTTTGTCCAAAGCCGCATTGGCCTGGGCAATCACATATTTACCCTCTTCAATCGCCGAGAGGTAATCAATGTCAAGCGTGACTTTGCTGTCGGCTACGCGACGGTACGGCGTTTCAATGAAACCGTATTCGTTCAAGCGGGCATACAAAGCCAAAGAGTTAATCAAACCAATGTTGGGTCCCTCTGGCGTTTCAATAGGACACACACGGCCGTAATGGGTGACGTGAACGTCACGCACTTCAAAGCCTGCACGCTCTCGGGTCAAACCGCCTGGGCCAAGGGCAGAAACACGGCGCTTGTGCGTGATTTCTGACAAGGGGTTGGTTTGGTCCATGAACTGCGACAACTGCGACGCACCAAAGAACTCTTTGAGTGCGGCAGAAATGGGCTTGCTGTTAATCAAGTCGTGGGGCATGAGCGGCTCTTGCTCGGCTTGGCCCAAACGCTCTTTCACTGCTTTTTCAATCCGTGCCAAACCGGTGCGGTATTGGTTCTCAGCCAACTCACCCACGCAACGTACGCGGCGGTTACCCAAGTGGTCAATGTCATCGACGTCACCATTGCCGTTACGCAGGTCAACCAAAATCTTGACAACAGACAAGATGTCTTCGTTGGTCAAAACCATCGGGCCAGTCGAGTCAGGGCGACCCATTTTGGCGTTGAACTTCATACGACCCACACGCGATAAATCGTAAGTGTCTGGGTTGTAGAACAAACGTTGGAACAGGGCTTGTACAGCGTCTTCTGTGGGTGGCTCGCCTGGGCGCATCATGCGGTAGATTGCGACACGGGCCGCGAACTCATCGATGGTTTCATCGGTGCGCAAGGTTTGTGAAATATAGGCGCCTTGGTCCAACTCGTTGGTGTAAATACACGCAATTTCATTGACACCACTGGAGCGTAATTTTTTCAGTAATGCTTCGGTCAACTCTTCGTTGGCCTTTGCCAAGATCTCACCAGTTTCTGCTTCTACGATATTGCGGGCGACCACACGTCCGACCAAGAAATCTTCTGGCACGCTGATGTGGGTGGTTTTGCTCTCGTCTAACTCACGGGTGTGACGCGCTGTAACACGCTTGTCTTTGGCAACAATGACCTTGCCAGACTTGTCGGTGATATCAAAACGCGCTACTTCGCCGCGCAGACGCTCGGCGACAAATTCCATTTGTGCGCCACTGTCCATCAAGCGGAAATTGTCGTTGACAAAGAAGTTTGCCAAGATAGATTCGTTGTTCAAGCCAATGGCTTTGAGCAAAATCGTTACAGGCATTTTGCGACGGCGGTCAACGCGGAAATAAAGTAAATCTTTGGGATCGAATTCAAAATCGAGCCATGATCCACGGTAAGGGATGATCCGCGCCGAGAAAAGTAACTTGCCAGAGCTATGGGTCTTGCCCTTGTCGTGTTCAAAGAACACACCAGGCGAACGGTGCAACTGGGAAACAATCACGCGCTCTGTACCGTTGATGATGAAAGAGCCTTTGCCTGTCATGAGCGGAACTTCGCCCATATAGACTTCTTGCTCTTTTACTTCCTTGACCACCTTGTTTTGGCTGGTCGATGCATCGCGGTCATAAATAATGAGTTGCACTTTGGCACGAACGGCTGACGCGTACGTGAGGCCACGGGTTTGGCATTCACGCACATCAAAGCCGGGCTTGGCCAAGTTGTACTCGAGGTACTTCATTTCGACAAACCCGTTGTGCGAAACAATCGGGAAAGCCGCTTCAAACGCCGCTTGCAAACCCTCTTGGGTTCGCTTTTTGGGCGCTACGTCGGCCTGCAAAAATGCAGTGTAAGCATCCTTTTGCATCTGCAAAAGGTAAGGAATTTCAAGCACGCTATCGCGATTACCAAAGTTTTTGCGAATGCGCTTGCGTTCTGTATATGTATAAGCCATTAGATCTCCGGGCAAGGGCTGAGGAATCCTGGGGGTCCTAGGCGACTGATTTCATTTCTTGGTGATTGGCCACTACCAATCATTGGCGGACGGTTGCGCATTGCACGCAACCCGAACCAAGGCGTCTTCCGCAGTCGGGGTCAGAAGACACTAAAAAGTAGCGCAGACGCCACTTTTTGGTGTGCTCTTGAAAGCACGAAAGGCTGGGGGCCCTTTTGGAGCACCCAGCCCATCGCAATCGCTCGATTATTTGAGTTCGACCTTAGCGCCCGCTTCTTCAAGCTTCTTCTTAGCAGTCTCAGCATCTGCTTTAGAGACGCCTTCTTTAACTGCCTTAGGTGCTCCGTCAACCAAGTCTTTGGCTTCTTTGAGGCCCAGACCGGTGATTTCGCGAACCGCTTTAATGACGGACACTTTATTAGCGCCAGCTTCCATCAACATCACGTTGAATTCAGTTTTCTCTTCAGCTGCTGCTGCACCGCCGCCGCCACCGCCTGCGGCTGGAGCCGACATCGCTGCTGCGCTTACACCAAATTTCTCTTCGATGGCTTTCACCAAGTCGTTGAGTTCCATGACCGTCATGCTATCGAGCGTGGTCAAAAATGCGTCTTTATCGAATGCCATTTTTATTTCCTAACAATATTGATTACTACTAAACAGAAGAGGCTTAAGCCGCCACTGCCTCGGCGGGTTCTGCAACTGCTGCCCCCGCGCCACGCTGTTCCGCCAAAGCGGCCAGCACACGGGCTGTACGCGAAATGGGGGATTGCATCAAGCCCAACAACTGCGCCAACAACACTTCTTTGGAAGGGATGCTTGCCAATTGCTTTACGCCGTTTACGTCTAAAGCTTTGCCGCCGTACGCACCAGCGCGAATCACCAACTTGTCATTGGTTTTCGCGAATTCAGACACCACTTTCGCGGCAGCTACTGCGTCTTGGGAAAAGCTATAGATGAGCGGTCCGGTCATCAGGTCAGAGACAACTTCAAACGCGCTACCTGCAACAGCACGGCGAGCCAAGGTGTTTTTCAACACACTTAGGGTCACGCCACTGCTGCGAGCATTTGCACGCAGTTTGGTCATGTCAGCGACCGTGATGCCACGGTATTCCGCGATCACGAGCGTTTGAGCTTTTGCGGCGAGGCTGGTCACATCCTGTATGACCGCTTCTTTCTCACTGCGATTAAGACTCAAGGTCTACTCCTTTAAATGCGCTTTGCAACTTGCGTTGCGCACGCTCCATATTGCAGCGATCAACTGTGGAAGGATTGGTATCCATCTGCAGCGGGATCGCCATCTGCGTTGGTTTTCACTGATTAAGTGCAGTCAAGCCACACACCAACGGTCTTGGATGGCCCAATAAAACCAAAGCGGTTTTACCGGCCCACCACATCGGGCATTTCTTTCGATTTGCCCAAATTTGCTATCTAACGATTACGCTGCGATGGATTGCAAATCCACACGCACGCCGACACCCATGGTCGAAGACACCGCTACTTTGCGAAGGTAAACACCTTTGCTAGAAGCAGGCTTAGATTTATTCAACGCTTCGATCAATGCAGCCAAGTTGCCTTGCAAGTGGGCTGAATCAAATGAACGGCGGCCAATGGTCGAATGAACAATACCGGCCTTGTCAACACGGAATTGAACTTGACCGGCCTTGGCGTTCTTCACTGCGGTTGCCACATCTGGGGTCACAGTGCCTACCTTTGGGTTTGGCATCAAACCGCGAGGGCCCAAAATTTGACCCAAAGTACCGACGATACGCATCGCATCAGGTGCGGCGATCACGATATCAAAGGGCATGTCACCGGCCTTGACCATGGCAGCCAAATCATCCATACCAACAATGTCAGCACCAGCAGCGCGTGCTTCGTCGGCTTTAGCGCCTTGGGCAAACACAGCTACGCGGGTTGTCTTACCGGTTCCGTTTGGCAACACGACGGCGCCACGGACCACTTGGTCAGATTTCTTAGCGTCAATACCGAGTTGAACAGCCACGTCGATAGATTCATCGAATTTAGCCTTAGCAAATTCTTTGACCAAGACCAAGGCATCCGCTAAGGGGTACAACTTGGTGGCAACAATTTTGCCTTGTTGGGCTTTTTGGTTTTTAGTGAGTTTGGTCATTTATACGCCCTCCACATTCACGCCCATGGAGCGAGCAGAACCAGCAATGGTACGAACTGCAGCGTCCAAATCAGCGGCTGTCATATCTTTCATCTTGGTTTTAGCAATTTCTTCCAACTGAGCGCGGGTGATCTTGCCAACCTTGTCGCTGTGTGGACGAGGTGAGCCTTTGTCCAGCTTGATAGCCTTTTTAATCAAAATCGACGCAGGCGGCGTTTTGATGATGAAAGTAAAACTCTTGTCTGCAAATGCAGTGATCACCACTGGCAAAGGCAGACCTGGCTCGACACCTTGCGTCTGTGCGTTAAACGCTTTGCAGAACTCCATGATGTTCAAGCCGCGTTGGCCCAAAGCGGGGCCAATAGGGGGGGATGGATTGGCTTTACCAGCTGGCACTTGCAGCTTGATGAAACCAACGATTTTCTTCGCCATGATTTCTCCTTACGGGTAATAACGCTTTGGTGCCAAACAACTTGGCCCGCGGCTCCCCGGGGTTAACGACTCGAGGCCACCATTCACGTTGCGTCGGAAAACGTGAACTGTTTGCGCGCACAAGGCGCACGAAAAACCTTAGGTCTTCTCGATCTGAGAAAACTCTAATTCAACAGGCGTTGAACGCCCAAAAATCGTGACAGAAACACGTACTTTGCTCTTGTCGTAATTCACATCTTCTACTGAGCCGTTGAAGTCAGTGAATGGGCCATCTTTGACGCGAATGAACTCGCCCACCATGAACTCCACCTTGTGGCGAGGCTTCTCGGTGCCTTCTTGCATTTGGTTCACGATCTTGGACACTTCTGCATCAGAGATCGGAGCAGGACGATTTTTCGCGCCGCCCACAAAACCTGTCACTTTATTGGTGTGCTTGACCAAATGCCAAGTGTCATCGCCCATCACCATCTCAACCAAAACATACCCTGGGAAAAACTTCCGCTCAGTGGTTTTTTTCTGGCCGTTCTTGACTTCGACCACTTCTTCCATTGGAACCAAGATGCGGCCAAATTTGTCCTGCATACCTGCGCGGTTGATTCGCTCAATGATGTTGCGCTCGACAGCCTTTTCCATGCCCGAATAGGCATGCACCACGTACCAGCGCAGATCAGGGTTTGCAGGCGCGGCCAACATGTCGACCGCTGGGGTTTGAACTTCATCCGTCATTATTTTTTCCAGCCCAGAATCAGATCGTAAAAAAACCATTCAAGCGCTTTGTCAGTGAGCCACAAAAACAGCGCCATCACAAACACAAAACCGAACACATACGCTGTGATTTGGGTCGCCTCTTTGCGCGTTGGCCAAACCACCTTTTTCACTTCGCGCCACGCATCGCGGCCAAACGCAGTTAACTGCTTGCCCGACTCCGACACTAAAAAAACGACTGCTGCCAATACCAAACCAACGATAAAACCTAACCACTGCAACAAGGCACCCTGAGCTGCCAAAAGGAAGAACGACGCAAAAGCGCCCACAACCAACAGCGCGGCAGCGGCGAGCTTGGCTTTGTCTGCCCCTGTGTTGACGGTTTGAACGTTTGTTGTTGCCATGTTTCGATCTATTTCGCGTTATTACTAAAACTCTTTACTACATCTCTTTTTTCAGCATCCTTAAGACGCTGAAGCCCGCTACAGCCTAGCGGGCTCTAAAACCACCTCGTTAAGTCAGCCGGGTGGCAGGGGCAGTAGGAATCGAACCTACAACCTTCGGTTTTGGAGACCGACGCTCTGCCAATTGAGCTATACCCCTTTAACTTCTTTTTGATTACGCAATAATTTTCGCAACCACGCCCGCACCAACGGTACGGCCACCTTCGCGAATGGCAAAGCGCAAGCCTTCTTCCATCGCAATGGGGTTGATCAACTTCACAGTGATCGATACGTTGTCTCCTGGCATCACCATCTCTTTG
>CAMDAN010000092.1 GCA_945888535.1 Bordetella parapertussis | reverse complement strand
GATTGCCAAGCCAGATTGCATGCTTGAAGATGCGATTGAAAATATTGACATCGGCGGACCCGCAATGGTTCGTAGCGCTGCGAAAAATTGGAAAGACGTTGCGGTGTTGACCGACCCGTTGCAATATGCAGGCGTGATCGAAGAGCTCAAGACATTAGGCGCCGTAAGCGAAAAAACCAAATTCGCTTTGTCAGTTGCTGCGTTTAACCGGATCAGTCAATACGATGGCGCTATCAGTGACTACTTGTCGTGTATCCAATCCGACGGCACGATGGCAGTTTTCCCCGCTCAGTCCAATGGACGCTTTGTGAAGTTACAAGACTTGCGTTACGGAGAAAACCCACATCAACAAGCCGCCTTTTATCGCGACCTCTACCCCGCGCCGGGTTCGTTGGTCACGGCCCAACAGGTACAAGGGAAGGAGCTCAGTTTCAATAACATCGCCGATGCCGATGCCGCTTGGGAGTGTGTCAAAAGTTTTGAAACGCCTGCCTGCGTCATCGTGAAACACGCCAATCCATGCGGCGTGGCGGTGGGTATCGATGCCCTAGACGCGTATTCCAAGGCATTTACCACTGACCCCACCTCGGCTTTTGGTGGCATCATCGCCCTCAATTGCACCGTCGATGAACGGGCTGCAAACCAAATTTCACAACAGTTTGTGGAAGTCCTCATGGCACCCGACTTCACCGCAGGCGCTTTGTCAGTATTGAAAAACAAAGTCAATGTCCGGGTTTTGCACATCGCGCTGCCCGCTACCTTGGGCTCAGCGTTAGATGCCAACACCAGTGCGTGGACGCAGGGCCGCAACGCGGTAGACGTTAAACGCATTGGCTCGGGCCTGCTCATTCAAACGGCAGACAACCAAGAGCTGACCTTGGCAGACTTGAAAGTAGTAACGACAAAGCAACCCAGCCCAGAGCAACTTCAGGATATGTTGTTCGCTTGGAAAGTGGCTAAGTACGTGAAATCCAACGCCATCGTATTTTGCTTAGATGGCATGACGATGGGCGTTGGCGCTGGACAAATGAGCCGCCTTGACTCTGCCCGAATCGCCAGCATCAAAGCGGAGCATGCGGGTTTAACTTTGCAGGGCACCGTAGTCGCAAGCGATGCATTCTTTCCATTTCGAGATGGTTTAGACGTGGTCGTCGACGCAGGTGCAACATGCATCATTCAGCCTGGCGGCAGCATGCGTGACGATGAAGTGGTTAACGCAGCCAATGAACGCGGCGTAGCGATGGTTTATACCGGCGTGCGCCACTTCCGACACTAAGCGAGCAAGCGAAAGACTTTTTCCGCAGCGTTGACGGTGTGGTTGATGTCTGCTTCGGTATGGGCCGCACTCATAAAGCCAGCCTCGTACAAGGCGGGTGCAAAGTAAACGCCGTTCTCTAACATGCCGTGAAAGAAAGTATTGAAACGCTTGTTATCGGTGGTCATGACGGTGGCGTAGTTTTGCGGCAGCTTGTCCATCAGGAAAAATCCAAACATTCCGCCTTCGCTGTCGCCGCAAAACGGAACGCCTGCCGCATCAGCAGCACTTTGTAGGCCGCTAACCAATGCGCGGGCTTTGGTACTGAGAGCTTCATAAAAACCCGGCCGGCTAATCTCGCGCAGTGTTGCCAAACCGCATGCGGTCGCAACGGGGTTGCCAGACAAAGTACCGGCTTGGTAGACCGAGCCCATGGGCGCTAAATGTTCCATGACGGCGCGCTTGCCACCAAAGGCTGCCAAAGGCATGCCCCCGCCTATGACTTTCCCCATCACCGTCATGTCAGGCTCAAAGCCTGGAATGCTTTTGGCGTAGACACTTTGTGCGCTGCCTAATGCAACCCGCATTCCGGTCATCACTTCATCAAATACCAAAAGTGCGCCGTATTGGGTGCAAAGCTCCCGGGCTCTTTGCATGAAAGCGACCGATGCCCGCACAAAATTCATATTGCCTGCGATCGGCTCAATCATGAGGCAAGCCACATCCCGCCCGTGCAAAGCAAAAGCTTCTTCCAGTTGGGCAATGTGGTTGAACTCAAGCACCAGCGTGTGTTGAACAACTTCGGGTGGTACGCCCGCGCTAGTGGGGTTGCCAAAGGTCGCAAGTCCTGAGCCCGCCTTCACCAAAAGTGCATCGGCGTGGCCGTGGTAGCAGCCTTCGAATTTAATAATTTTGTTTCGCCCGGTTGCGCCCCGCGCTAGGCGAATTGCGCTCATCGCCGCTTCGGTGCCTGAGCTCACTAAACGAACCATCTCCATGCTTGGAACATGTTTGATAATTTCTTCGGCCAGTTCAATTTCTCTTTCGGTCGGCGCACCAAATGAAAACCCTTCGAGCAAGGCTTTGCGAACCGCCTCGACCACGGCGGGATGCCCGTGTCCCAAAATCATCGGGCCCCACGAGCCGATGTAATCGGTGTAACGTTGGCCATTCGCATCCCAAAAATAGGCGCCTTGTGCTCGGGTCACAAAGCGCGGCGTCCCCCCAACGGCCTTAAAGGCCCGCACCGGTGAATTCACTCCCCCCGGGATCACCCGAGAGGCACGTTCAAAAAGTTCTAGATTTCGGTCAATGGCGGGTTTCATTCGGGGGCATTTCAAAAGGAAAGTCGGTTTCGTGGTCTTCAAAGTCTTCGTCGTCGGATTCGGCGTGGGCCCAAAAAAGGCGGTCAGGCTGCACATGCCCCATCCCGGGGCGAAAGCCACCTTCAAGACTGCGATCAAGGTAGCTCAGCGCTTCTGTGACGGCTTCGCGTAATTCTGAGCCCGCTGCAATCAGTGCGGCAAGGGCGGCAGAAAGGGTATCACCAGCGCCAATAAACGTGGCTTCAAAACGCTCAAATTTTTCATGGCACACCACAGCCGTCGGAGAGCAAAGCGCGTTGTCAATAAATTGTTCAGGCAACGCAATTCCCGTAACCAAGGTGTATGGCACACCAAATTCATGGGCCGCTTTGGCGATATCGCGGGCAGTGGGCGGGCGTTGTGCGCTCCAGTCTGGCAAAAGCCAGCGCGACAAGGTGCTGTGGTTGCCTACCAGCACGGTAGTTTGAGGAAGTAGTAACTCTGCGCAAGCGTCAAGGTACTGGTCAATCAAATCCTCTTGCCACCACGATAAGTCGGGCATATAGGTAACGACCGGAACGTCGGCGTAGTCTGAAACCAAAGAGGCGATTGCGCTGAGGTTTTCGGGGCTGCCCACGAAGCCCACTTTAAAAACATCGGGCGGAACGTCTTCAAGAATGGTACGAGCCTGGGCGCTGACGGCATCGTCGTCAAACGCAAAGTGGTCAACGATCTCGCTGGTGTCTCGAGCATAGGCGCCGGTGACCACGGGCATAGCGTGAACGCCCACAGACGCCATGGCCGCCGTGTCGGCTAACAAGCCACCTGCGCCACTGGGGTCATTGGCATTGAAGGCCATGACGCTGGCTGCGGGTCCGTCGTCCTCTACCTCTTGGATAAAGTCCTCAATATCTTCTGCGATGGCGATGGGGGACGGCATGTAGGACCTTATTACAATCACTCAATTCTATTCTCAAGGCGATGTGACACCGTGACCGAAGCTAAAACCTGGATGTGCCTGATTTGTGGCTGGATTTATGACGAAACCTTAGGTGCGCCTGACGACGGAATTCCCGTTGGAACTTTGTGGGCCGACGTGCCTATGAACTGGACATGCCCCGAATGTGGTGCCCGCAAAGAAGACTTTGAAATGGTGCAAATTTAAGCCCCTTCGCCTATCGGCAGTGGCGCTTTTTTAACCACACCGTAGCGTTGCAAAGTACGGGCTCTGGCCGTTGCGTGGTCAACCACTGGCAGCGGGTAGTCCCGCCCCAACTCTAAACCTGCTGCTTCTAAAACCAAGGGTTTGGCAAGCCAAGGCGCGTGAATGCTCTTGGCGTCAAGCGCAGCCAAAGCGGGAAGGTAACGCTTAATGAACTTTCCTTGGGCGTCGAATTTTTCGCTTTGACTCACCGGGTTAAAAATACGGAAATAGGGTTGCGCGTCACACCCACTGGAACTGACCCATTGCCAGCCTCCGTTATTGGCGGAAAGATCAAAGTCGTTGAGATGTTGTGCAAAATATTTTTCTCCCCACCGCCAATCGATCCCTAAGTGTTTGACTAAAAAACTGCCTGCGACCATTCTGAGACGGTTGTGCATATAGCCCGTTTGGTTGATCTGGGCCATTGCAGCGTCTACCAAAGGGTAGCCTGTGCGCCCTTCGCACCAAGCCTTAAATAATTGATTGGCGTGGTCTCCCTGTTCCCAGGCGATGGCGTCGTATTCAGGCTTGAATGCGCCGTGTGCGACATGGGGAAAATTAGCTACGATTTGAAAGTAAAAATCGCGCCAAATAAGTTCGCTCAACCAAACGCTTGCGCCCTTGCATCCGTCTTGGTGCAGCGGTAAGGCAAGACGAACCAGCTGACGAATGGAGACCGTGCCAAAACGCAAATGGACCCCTAAGTAACTCGGCCCTTTGATGCTTGGAAAATTCCGCGTTTCGTCATAGGCTTCTAGCCGCCCCCAAAAATCGGCAAGCAGTTGTTCGCCCCCGCGGGCTCCTGGCAATAGGCCTAAACTTTGTAAGTTGGTTGTTTCAAATCCGAGCGCTTCTAACGAGGGGATAGCATTTGCAAAAGCGGCGGGCCTTGCGGCCAAGGCTTTTTTAGCGTTGCTGCCATCCCATGTGGGTAAAAACCCATCGTTAAGACGGGCCAACCATGCTCGCATATAGGGGGTAAAAACGCCATAGGGCTTGCCCATTTGTGTCAGGACTTCCCGCTTTTCAAAGATCACGTGGTCTTTGACACCGACCCATGTAATACGTTGCTTTTCTAATGCGGCCTGAACTGAAGCATCACGTGCCACGGCTTGTGGCTCATAGTCGTTAGCCGCAAAGACAGCTTGCGCCTTTAAGGTTTGCGCGAGCATGGGGATTTCAGTTTCAGCAATGGCATGCCGCACGATCAAACCGGCCTGAGGTCTGTCCTTACTAGCCAGCGCTCGTAAATCCGCATCCAGCGCCAACACGCTACCCCAAATGAATTCAACCCGCCGGTCAGAGCGGGGAAGGTTGTCCAAAATGGTGCGGTCAAAGACAAAAACACAATGCACCTGATCGCATTGCTGGAGCGCTGTAGCTAAGGCGGCGTTGTCGTGGGTGCGTAAATCGCGCCTAAACCAAACCAAACCGGTCGAAAAAAGTTTTTGCATACCTGCCGCTAAAATAAAACTATGTCTGGCGATTCTGCACCTACCAACCTCACCCACCATTTTTTAATTGCAATGCCGGGCTTGGAAGACGGGCTATTCTCTAAAAGCGTCGTTTATCTGTGTGAACACAGCCCCCGCGGCGCCCTAGGAATCATTATCAACAAACCGGCCGAGCTCAAAATGGCGGCCCTGTTTGGAAAAGTGGATTTGCATTTGCAACGCGCCGACCTGGTAGACCAAGCCGTCTTTCAAGGTGGACCGGTGCACGAAGAGCGCGGTTTTGTCTTACACGAACCCACTTACAAAGAATCCGAACGCCCCCAAGAACCCACCTACGCCTCCACCATGGTCATTCCAGGCGGCTTAGAGATGACGACCTCGCGTGACGTGCTCGAGGCGATCGCAGGAGGGATGGGTCCGCGTAAAGTTTTGGTGTCTTTAGGTTACTCCTCATGGGGTGAGGGGCAATTGGAGTCAGAAATCAAAGAAAACAGCTGGCTCACGGTGGACGCAGATGCCAGAATCATTTTTGACACGCCCATCGAAAAGCGCTACGACAGCGCCTTGTCCTTACTCGGTGTTGAAGCTTGGATGATTTCTCCGCAGGCGGGCAGTGCATGAGTGACGTGGCTTCGCGCCTCAGTACCTTCATGGCCTTTGACTTTGGCATGAAGCGAACCGGCGTAGCCGTTGGCAACCGCTTATTAGGAACCGCGCAAGCGCAACCCACCATCGCAGCCCTTGGCGACGCCCGATTTACAGAAATCGCCCTGCGTTTAAAAGAATGGCAACCTGACGCTTTGGTGATTGGCGTGCCCTACCATCCTGACGGTGCGGCCCATGAAAATACGCAGCGAGCCCAAAAATTTGGACGCCAGTTACACGGCCGCTTTGGCTTGCCGGTATTCGAGGTCGATGAGCGTTACAGTACCACCGAAGCGTTGGCCTCGGGCGCGAAGGATGCCGATGCCGCATCAGCCTGCATCATCTTGGAGCAATTTTTAAGGAGCCTCAATCCATGACACTTGTTCTAGACGCTGAGGCGCTGTACCGTGATCTTTTGCGGGCGGTTCCGCTGTTAAGCGAAACGCCTGCCCGCTTGGTCGGAATCACATCGGGCGGAGCGTGGTTGGCTGAGCGCTTGCACAAAGATTTGGGATTGGAAGGATTGCACGGGACGATTTCTTCGTCGATGCACCGCGATGACTTCGCCCAGCGCGGCCTGGCCGCTGGCGGACAAACCAAGTTGCCCTTTGATGTCAATGGGTCCCACATCGTATTGCTTGACGATGTGCTTTATACCGGACGTACCCTTCGCGCTGTGATCAACGAGTTGTTTGATTACGGCCGACCTGCCAGCGTCAAGTTGGCCGTGTTGGTGGACCGGGGCGGTCGGGAGTTGCCTATTCAGGCGGACTACGTCGGCGCCCGCGTCAGCTTGAGCGCTGCGCAATCCTTGGCCTTGGCCCGCAATGACGCTGGAATATTCAGTTTTGATGTGAAGGACGCCTGACCATGCTATCCCGACGCAACCCCCAACTCAACGGCCACGGCGAACTAATCCATCTGCTGTCAACCGAAGGACTATCCAAAGACATCCTGACTCACATATTGGACACGGCGGCTAACTTTGTATCGGTCAGCGACCGCGAGGTTAAAAAAGTGCCTTTGTTGCGCGGAAAAAGCGTTTTCAATCTCTTTTTCGAAAATAGCACCCGAACCCGCACCACCTTTGAAATCGCAGCGACGCGCTTGTCGGCGGATGTGATTAACCTCGATATTGCCCGCTCGTCAGCCTCCAAAGGCGAGTCATTGTTAGACACCATTGCCAACCTCAGCGCCATGGCGGCGGATATTTTTGTGGTCCGCCACGGCGAATCGGGCGCTCCGTACCTGATTGCGCAACATGTCGCGCCCCACGTTCACGTAGTCAACGCCGGTGATGGTCGTCACGCCCACCCGACCCAGGGCTTGCTTGATATGTACACCATTCGACACTTTAAGAAAGATTTTTCTAACCTCACCGTCGCCATCGTTGGCGACGTTTTGCATTCGCGCGTCGCTCGCTCCGATATTCACGCGCTAACCACCTTGGGTTGCGCTGAAGTCCGCGTGGTCGGACCCAAAACTCTGGTTCCAAGCGACATGACCCACATGGGTGTGCGAGTCTTTAACAACTTAGAAGAAGGTATCAAAGGCTGTGACGTCATCATCATGCTGCGCTTGCAAAATGAAAGAATGAACGGAGCGCTTTTACCCTCAAGCCAAGAGTATTTCAAAAGCTTTGGCCTCACCCCTGAAAAACTGACGCTTGCCAATAGCGACGCCATCGTTATGCATCCCGGCCCCATCAACCGTGGGGTGGAAATTGACTCGGCGGTGGTCGATGGTGGGCAGAGCGTCATCCTGCCGCAGGTGACCTTTGGCATTGCTGTGCGCATGGCGGTGATGAGTATCGTCGCCAGCAACGAAGCCTAAGGAGAGCCGAACCATGAAAATCCTGATTCAAAACGGCCGCGTCCTTGACCCCGCCAGTGGTTTTGATGCAAAAGCGGATGTGGCGATTGCTGCAGGCCGTATCCTCGCTATTGGCAAAGCTCCAGCGGACTTTTTGCCTGCTAAGGTCATCAACGCCACCGACTGTATCGTAGCCCCCGGCCTAGTGGACTTGGCCGCCCGATTGCGAGAGCCCGGTTACGAGCACGAAGGCATGTTGGAGTCTGAAATGGCTGCTGCGGTTGCCGGCGGTGTGACCAGTTTGGTGTGCCCGCCCGATACGGACCCCGTCTTAGACGAGCCCGGCTTGGTCGAGATGCTTCGCTTTCGCGCTGAAAAATTGCACCAAGCCAGGGTCTTGCCTTTGGGCGCGTTAACCCGCGGCTTAAACGGCGAAATTTTGACTGAGATGTTGCAACTTGCCGAGGCGGGTTGTATCGGTTTTGGTCAGGCCGAGGTGGCGCTGGCCAATACCCAGGTGATGCAACGCGCCTTGCAATACGCCCGTTCTTTTGGTTATACCGTATGGCTGCGTCCTCAAGAGTTGAACTTGGGCAAAGGCGTTGCCGCCAGCGGGCCCTTGGCAACCCGCATGGGCTTAAGCGGCATCCCGGTTGCCGCCGAAACCATCGCCTTGCATACGATTTTTGAACTCGTCCGCGCCACTGATGCTCGCGTTCATCTGTGCCGCATCAGCAGTGCCGCGGGCTTAGAACTGGTGCGCTTGGCTAAGGCACAAGGCTTGCCTGTGACTTGCGACGTCAGCATCAACTCCCTGCACCTCACCGATCTCGATGTCGGCTACTTTGACAGCCGAACTCGCTTGACCCCGCCGCTGCGCCAGCAGCGTGACCGCGAGGCCTTGCGAGCGGGGCTCGCCGATGGAACCATCGACGCTTTGGTGTCAGACCATACGCCGGTAGGCGCCGATGAAAAAGACCTCCCTTTTGCAGAAAGCGAACCTGGCGCCACGGGGCTGGAACTCTTGCTCAGTTTGACCCTGAAGTGGGCGCAAGACGACAAAGTTCCCCTGGGACAAGCGCTTGCCTGCGTGACCAGCCGCAGCGCCCATGTTTTGGGTGCGTCCTTATGCACTATGGCCGGAGAATTAGGAAAATTATCCGTTGGCGGTATCGCCGATGTGTGTGTTTTTGATCCCCAAGACGCTTGGACAGTCAGCCCGAACGCCCTTCGCAGCCAAGGCAAACACACGCCCTTTGGTGGCTACGAACTCCCCGGACGCGTCCGCGCAACCGTGGTGGGCGGTCATCTGGCTTTCGCTGCGCAAAGCAATAGCAATAACAACGCAACCGGCGGCTAAGCCATGCCACCCATGCGCCTCACGCGCAATCTTCGGGCCGTTTGGCGCTTGCTGCGTTTGTTGTCGCATTTGGTGAAAGGCCTGTTGAAAATCGCATTTCTTTTCCCGCGCTACTCGCAAGCCCAAAAAGACCAAGCGGTTCAAATTTGGGCGCTCGCACTCTTAAAGGGCATAGGAATCACGCTTCGCG
>CAMDAN010000091.1 GCA_945888535.1 Bordetella parapertussis | reverse complement strand
ACTTTTTTACCCAAACGATCGGTGAGTAACTTCCAGCCATCCCAATCGCCTTCGGCCATACCGTCTTCAATGCTAATGATGGGGTATTTGTCTACCCAAGTCGCCAGCATGTCAGTCCACTCTTGGGCGCTGAGGCTCAGGCCTTCACCGGAGAGTTCGTACTTACCGTCTTTGTAAAACTCAGAGGCCGCGCAGTCCAGTCCCAAAGCAATTTGCTCACCGGCTACAAATCCAGCCTTGTCAATAGCTTCCAAAATCATCTGGATTGCAGCTTCGTGGTTCGCAACGTTGGGGGCAAAACCACCCTCATCGCCGACAGCGGTGCTAATCCCCTTGTCGTGCAAAATTTTCTTGAGCGCATGAAAAACTTCTGCGCCATAGCGCAGGGCTTCACGAAAACTCGGCGCGCCTAAAGGGATGATCATGAACTCTTGCAGATCAAGGTTGTTGTTGGCGTGCTCACCACCGTTAATCACGTTCATCATGGGCACAGGCATTTGAACCGCGCCCATGCCACCAAAGTAACGGTACAAAGGCATGCCAGACTCTTCCGCCGCAGCGCGGGCCACCGCCATAGAAACTGCCAGCATCGCATTTGCACCTAAACGGCTTTTGTTGTCGGTGCCGTCTAAGTCGATCAAAGTTTTGTCTAAAAAGGCTTGCTCCGAAGCATCCAAGCCCATAACCGATTCTGCAATTTCGGTGTTGATGTGTTCAACGGCTTTTAAAACGCCTTTCCCCAGATAGCGACTCATGTCTTCATCACGCAATTCGATGGCTTCTCGGCTTCCTGTGGATGCACCAGAGGGAACCGCTGCGCGGCCCATGACGCCGGACTCAAGCAACACGTCGCATTCCACGGTGGGGTTGCCTCGGCTGTCCAAAATTTCACGGCCGACGATATCTACGATTGCACTCATTGCTTATCTTTCCAAAGTTTGAATTCAAAAATGTGGGGTTGCATCATCGATGCATTCACTGGAAATTATTTTCCAGAAACGGTGTTTTTTTGGTTACGGAATCCAAAGCCACCAAGGTCTCAAGTAAAGCCCGCATGTGTTTGAGGGGGACCGCATTGGGACCATCGCTTAGTGCTTTTGACGGATCGGGGTGTGTTTCCATGAATAAACCAGACACGCCAACTGCGACCGCCGCCCGCGCCAAGACCGGTACCATCTCGCGCTGCCCGCCGCTGCTTGTTCCTTGGCCACCCGGAAGTTGCACCGAGTGAGTCGCGTCAAACACAATAGGCGCGCCCGTTTCGCGCATGATGGCGAGACTTCGCATATCACTGACCAAATTGTTATAGCCAAAACTCGCACCGCGTTCGCAGGCCATGAAGTTATCCTCAGGCAAGCCCGCGTCTCGCGCTGCCGCGCGGGCTTTGTCGATGACGTTTTTCATATCACCGGGGGCTAAGAACTGCCCCTTTTTGATATTCACCGGCTTGCCCGATTGGGCTACGGCCCGAATAAAGTCAGTCTGACGGCACAAAAAAGCCGGGGTTTGCAACACATCCACCACGCTACAGACTTGTGCAATTTGGTCTTCGCTGTGAATGTCGGTGAGAACGGGAACGTGCAACTCGCGCTTTATCTTTGCCAAAATTTCAAGACCCTTGTCGATACCCGGGCCCCGAAAAGTGGAGCCGCTGGAGCGGTTGGCTTTGTCAAAGCTACTCTTAAAAATGAATGGTATCCCCAGGCTGCTGGTGATTTCTTTAAGCGTGCCTGCGGTGTCCATTTGCAGTTGCTCGGACTCAATTACGCAGGGGCCGGCGATTAAAAAAAACCGGTGCGATAGCCCAATATCAAACCCACACAGCTTCATGCCACCACCTTCAAATTTTTACCGCTTTGCTGGTGGTCCAGGGCGGCTTTAATGAAGGCATTGAAAAGAGGGTGACCATTCCATGGTGTGGATTTGAATTCGGGATGGAACTGAACGCCGACAAACCAAGGGTGAATATTTTGCGGCAGCTCTACCATTTCGGTCAGTTGTTCGCGCTGCGTTAAAGCAGAAATGACCAAGCCTGCGCTGCGCAGTTGATCGAGATAACGCACATTGGCTTCATAACGGTGGCGGTGGCGTTCGGTGACCACATCCCCGTAAATGCGGTGTGCCAGCGTGCCTTTGGCAACGTCAGAACTCTGGGCGCCTAAGCGCATGGTGCCACCGAGGTCGGAGTTGGCATCGCGCGTCTTGATGGATCCGTCAGCATCTTTCCACTCGGTAATGAGGGCGATCACGGGGTTGGGGTTGTCGGGCTCGAACTCGGTGCTATTGGCGTCTTTGAGGCCGGCCACATGGCGGGCAAATTCGATGGTAGCTACTTGCATGCCCAAGCAAATTCCCAAATAAGGCACCTTGCTTTCGCGGGCAAAGCGGGCGGTGCTGATCTTGCCTTCGATGCCGCGCTTGCCAAAGCCGCCCGGAACCAAAATGGCGTCGTACTTGGCGAGTTGATTGACGCTGATGCTGTCAATCGTCTCAGAGTCCACGTGTTCGATTTTGACGCGGACATGGTTTTTCATTCCCGCGTGGCGCAGGGCTTCGTTGACTGATTTGTAGCTGTCGGAGAGGTCCACGTACTTGCCAACCATGGCAATCGTGACTTCGCCTTGCGGGTGTTCGGTCTCGTACACCAAATCATCCCACCGCTTAAGGTTGGCAGGCGGCGTATTCAAGCGCAATTTGTCGCAAATCAGGCCATCTAAACCTTGTTCGTGGAGCATGCGCGGAACTTTGTAAATGGTGTCCACGTCCCACATGGAGATCACGCCCCATTCAGCCACGTTAGAGAACAAGGATATTTTTTGGCGCTCTTCGTCGGGAATAGGGCGGTCAGCACGGCACACCAGTGCGTCGGCTTGGATACCAATTTCACGCAGCAACTTGGCGGTGTGTTGGGTGGGTTTGGTTTTGAGTTCCCCTGCGGCGGCAATCCAAGGGACATAACTTAAATGCACAAAGGCGGTGTTGTTGGCACCAAGCTGCAAGCTCATTTGGCGAACCGCTTCTAAAAACGGCAGCGATTCAATGTCACCTACCGTACCGCCAATTTCAACGATGGCGACATCGACCGCGTCAGGCTCGCCAAAGCGGGCGCCACGTTTAACAAATTCTTGGATCTCGTTGGTCACGTGGGGAATCACCTGCACGGTTTTTCCTAAATAATCGCCCCGGCGCTCTTTGTCGAGCACGCTTTTGTAAATTTGACCGGTGGTAAAGTTGTTCGTCTTGCGCATGCGGGTTTCCACAAAGCGCTCGTAGTGGCCTAGATCAAGATCGGTTTCTGCCCCGTCGTCGGTGACAAAAACCTCGCCGTGTTGAAGGGGGGACATGGTTCCCGGATCGACGTTGAGATACGGGTCAAGTTTGATCAGGGTGACAGTGAGACCCCGAGATTCCAGAATCGCGGCGAGAGAGGCGGAGGCGATTCCCTTGCCCAGGGAAGACACTACACCGCCGGTGACGAAGACAAATTTGGTCATGTCAGATTGCGAACCTTGGAGTTCGGGAAGCTGGAAAAAGAGATTATAGGGGTCTGCTACATTGCGCTTTTCGCTTATATCGAGCGAATGTGCCGTTTTTATCTGGGTGGTGATGGATGGATTTAGTCGGTAAACACATTGTTTTGGGACTCACGGGCGGCATTGCTTGTTACAAAGCGGCTGAGTTCTGTCGTGCGCTGATTAAAGAAGGCGCGACAGTCCAAGTCGTGATGACAGAGGCGGCAGCGCAGTTCATCACGCCTGTCACCATGCAAGCCTTGAGTAACCGGCCGGTGTACGCATCGCAGTGGGACGCGCGTGAACCCAACAACATGGCGCACATCAACCTCAGTCGCGAAGCCGACGCGATCGTGATTGCGCCTTGCAGCGCTGATTTTGTGGCCAAACTGTTGCATGGCCGTGCGGATGATTTGCTCAGCTTGATGTGTTTGGCACGGCCCCTGGAGACGGTTCCTTTGTTGGTGGCACCTGCCATGAACCGAGAAATGTGGGCCCATCCGGCGACTCAGCGCAATATGGCGCAGTTGCGTGCCGATGGCGCTACGGTGTTTGATGTCGGCTCAGGCGAGCAGGCCTGCGGCGAAACGGGCGATGGCCGGATGCTTGAACCCTCCGAGCTCTTACACGATGTCGTTGCTTTTTTTCAACCCAAGGTCTTGGCCGGAAAACAGGTTTTGATTTCGGCCGGTCCCACGTTTGAAGCAATGGACCCGGTGCGTGGCATCACCAATTTATCAAGCGGAAAGATGGGCTTTGCATTGGCCCGCGCTGCGCACGAAGCAGGTGCAGACGTAACCCTGGTGGCAGGCCCAGTGGGCTTGCCAACACCTCGCGGTGTGCATCGTGTTGACGTTCTTAGCGCCCAAGATATGTTTGACGCTTGCCAAGCGCAAGTCAGCCAAGCCGATATTTTTATCGCCTGCGCGGCCGTTGCCGATTGGAGGGTGGATGCGCCCACGGAGCAAAAAATTAAAAAAGACGCCTCAGGCGCGATGCCCCCATTTCAGTTTGTTGAAACCCCCGACATATTGGCCAGCCTCGCTCAGTCCGAACGTGCACAAAGCGGAGCCTTGTTTTGTGTGGGATTTGCAGCGGAAAGTAACGACTTGTTGGCGCATGCCACAGCCAAGCGGCAGCGTAAAAACGTTCCTTTGCTGGTCGGTAATGTGGGCCCCGCTACTTTTGGCAAGGACGACAACGCGCTGCTGTTGGTGGATGCCCAAGGCGCCAAAGAAATTCCGCGTAACTCTAAACTCGCTTTGTCGCGCATGCTTATTGCTGAGATTGCAAACCGAATAACCCAACGCAGTTCTTAATTATTGTCTAAACACCATGCAACTTGACGTCAAAATTTTGGATCCTCGCCTTTCGGATCAGCTCCCTGCGTATGCGACCCCAGGCAGTGCGGGGCTCGATCTGCGGGCTTGCTTAGACGCTCCGTTAACCCTTGCGCCCAATGCGTGGCAACTGGTTCCAACCGGAATGGCGATCTATCTGAAAGACCCCGCCTTTGCCGCGCTCATATTGCCGCGCTCGGGCTTAGGCCACAAGCATGGGATTGTGTTGGGGAATTTGGTGGGTTTGATTGACAGCGATTACCAAGGCCAATTGATGGTGAGCGCATGGAACCGCAGCTCAGTCGCTTTCACCATTGAGCCAATGGAGCGCATTGCGCAATTGGTCATCGTGCCGGTGGTACAGGCGCAATTCAATATCGTCAATGAATTCAAAGCCTCTGAGCGCGGGGAAGGCGGCTACGGCTCCACCGGGAAGGCCTGATTGGCCTAATCGGAGTTTTGGACTCGGTTACCTTTTAATGCAGTGTTTCGTCGCCCGGTAGGGTGTTGTGCAGCGGCTCAATCTTAAAGAAACCGGTTCCTGTGGAGCCTCGCTCCATTTCCTCTTCCGTGGCCTCGCGCACGGCTTCAACTTTGAGGCTGATGCGAATCGCAATGCCTGCAAGCGGGTGGTTGGCATCTAAAACAACATGTTCGGGGTAAATGTCGGTCACAGTGAACAAGGCGTCTTTGGGCGCAGCCGGGTTGCAGCCCGCTGGCAACGCCGAGCCTTCCAGGGTTAAACCTACTTCGAGTTCGGCAGGAAAGAGCGCGCGGGGCTCAAGAAACAACAGTTGGTCGTTAAAGTCGCCAAAGGCTTGCTCGGGTTCAATTTGAAGGTGCAAACTTGCGCCCACTGCATGTCCTTGTAAAGCCTCTTCAATCGCCGGAAGCAAATCTTTGCCGCCCATTAAAAACTCCACTGGCTCGTCAAGAACGTCTAATTCTTCGCCCAACGTATCTTTGAGCACCCAAGTTAACGCGACTACACAATTTTGAGAGATTTCCATCGCACAATTGTCGCAGTTTCTCAATTCCTCTTTTTAGGATGCTCACGCTATGTATGTTGACACCCCGCTGCCGCTGTTAGGAGGCCTCACGCCAAGCCAGTTCATGAAGCGGCATTGGCAGAAAAAGCCTTTGGTTATTCGACAAGCCATTGCGGGGATGCGCCCTTTGCTTGATCGTGCGGAGTTGTTTGATTTGGCTGCGCTTGACGAAGTGGAGTCGCGTTTGGTGGTTCAGGCCCAACCCCAAAGCGCAAAGGCATGGCGACTTCGTCACGGCCCTTTCACTCGCAAAGCCTTGCCCCCGTTAAAGCTGCCCGGTTGGACCTTGCTGGTTCAAGGCGTTGATTTACACGATGCACGCATCCGAGATTTGCGTGACCAGTTTCGTTTTGTTCCCGATGCGCGGCTCGATGATGTGATGATCAGTTACGCCTCGGATGGCGGGGGCGTAGGCCCCCATTTCGACAGTTACGACGTCTTTTTATTGCAGGTGCACGGAACGCGGCGATGGCGCATCGGCCGGCAAAAAGACTTGCGTTTACAGCCTAATATGCCGCTGAAAATTTTGGCTCACTTCGAGCCTGAACTGGAGTTTGTTTTAGAACCCGGCGATATGTTGTATTTGCCACCGCGCTATGCCCATGATGGCATTGCCCAGGGAGAGTGCATGACGTACTCGATTGGATTTCGTTCGCCGAGTGCAGACGAATTGGCGCAAGAGATTTTGCAACGTTTGGCAGAAGATACCCAAAGGGAAGTGCCATCAACCCTCTACCGCGACCCAGACCAAACAGCGCAGTTTCAAAGTGCAAAAATCCCAGTCGCTTTGGCGGCGTTTGCTAAAAGCGCACTCAAGCAATCCCTGCGCGATCCATACGCTGTGCAGCGTGCATTGGGCGAATATTTGAGTGAACCCAAAGCCACCGTGATGTTTGATGCCCCTGATCCAACGGTTGGGACTTTGCAATCCGTTGCACTCGACCGCTGCACGCGCATGCTGTTTGATTCACGCCATATATTTATCAACGGAGAAGCCTTCATGGCTGCAGGGGAGGACGCTAAGTTGATGCGAATTCTTGCGAATAAGCACGCCCTTTCGGCGTTACAGGTCAGCCGATTAAGCCCGGGAGCCTTGGATTTATTGCAAGAATGGGTCGATGCGGGCTGGGTTCAATCGCTTAGCTGACGGACTTCAAAAAGGGAGCCATTGCCCCGGATTGTGTAAAAAAATCACTATTTGGGTGCTTTTTTTACAAGTTTGAGGGTTTACCCGTGATCCCAGTGCTTCCAAATTGTATAATCAGTTGCTCTGGCGAAAAGAGATCGAACGCTTTTTGTTGGGGTTTGGGTGGTTTACTGCCCAAGCAATTTCCGGAAAATGTTTCGTTAACTCACTTAATTTTTTAAAATGAACAAATCTCTCGTTTTGGCAGCTGTTATCGCTGCTGCTGCTCTCGCTGCTTGTGGTAAAAAAGAAGAAGCTGCTGCTCCTGCTGCTGCACCCGCTGCCGCTGCTCCAGCTGCTGACGCTGCTGCTGCACCAGCTGCTGCTCCTGCTGCATCTGAAGCCGCTAAGTAATTTTTACTTCTGCGAAAAAAAACCACCGCAAGGTGGTTTTTTTTTCGTCTGCGATTTTTTTACTTGATGTCGTCAGCAATCACTTTGACGATATTTTTTGCTGCATCCGACGTTTCAGGTGCGCCGGCTGCGTTCAAAACGCTCACGGTAGATTTATCGGTTGCGCTGGTCACCACAATCTGAAACTTTTCAGCCGGTGTGGCTTTGGCACTGCCGCCAAAAATTTTCTTAAAAAAGCCGGGTTCGGATTTGTCTGCATCCGTAGGAACGTAACGAACAAAGTACACGCCCTTGTTGCGGTCACGGTCTTCCACGGTGAATCCTGTGCGGTCTAAAGCCAGACCCACGCGACGCCAAGCCCGCTCAAAACCTTCTTCCAAAAGAACCACGGGCTGGCCATTGAGTGTGGAGCTGGTTGCAGTGGCTTTGGCCGCGACTGCGCTGGCTACTTTTGCAGTGGCTTCTTTGGTGGCCCCCAGTTTTTGCATCAGGCGGCGCAGAAACTCAGCTTCCAACTCGGGGTCAGCAGCGCGAGGCTGCCACACGGTTTGGTTTTTACTCTCGGAGGTGTAGGTTTCCATCACACCACGGTGGCTAATGAACACCTCGGTGCTGCCGTTGGCATTGCGCTCAATACGGGTGCGAAACTTGTCGCGCTCGGAGGTTGAGTACAAAGAGTCGAGAACTTTCCCTATGGAGCTGCGAATGAAATCCTGTGGAATTTTGGCCCGATTTTCTGCCCAATCGGTCTCCATGATCCCGAGGTTCTTTTGGTCCATAGCCAATAAGAAGCCGTTTTCTTGCCAGAAATCTTTAA
Organism: Bordetella parapertussis; assembly: GCA_945888535.1. Classification (GTDB taxonomy): domain Bacteria; phylum Pseudomonadota; class Gammaproteobacteria; order Burkholderiales; family Burkholderiaceae_C; genus Allorhodoferax; species Allorhodoferax parapertussis_A. Next base: position 979 of record CAMDAN010000091.1, on the reverse strand, counting down.
TAGGTTCCCACAAGGCTTCAGCGGGTCGGTTAATCACCAACCAGCGTTGATTGCCTGCGCGCTCGATGCGCACATCGCCCAAGGCTAAAGCAGCAACCGACGATTTGGCACCATCGTTGGAAGGCGCTTTTTGCGAGCCTGCTGCAGACACGGCGCCATCCACAACGGTGTAACGGCTGTCGCGTGAGAGTTGGGTCAGGTCAGGCGGTACTGCCAAGGAAGGGGCTTTGGCCGTCGACTTGTAGTCAATTTTTTCACCTTCTAAGACCGTGCAAGCTCCTAGGGCGAAGGTGGCGCTTAGGAGCGTCAGTTTAAAAAGAGTGTTCACAAAAATACTTTCTCAATAAAGTGATTAGATCAAGCCGGTGGATTGCAAAACGCGTTCCAGAGCCGGGCGGTTACCAGACGTAAATGGGGTCAAGGGAAGCCGAATGGCTTCGCTGCACAAACCCATGCGCGAGACGGCCCATTTCACGGGAATGGGGTTGGACTCAACGAACAAGGCTTTGTGTAAGGTGAGTAATTTCAACTGAATTTCCATAGCTTTTTTCGTGTCACCTGCAATCGCGGCCATACAGAGTTCGTGCATCAAGCGGGGTGCGACGTTGGCAGTGACGCTCACATTGCCGTGTCCACCACACAGCATCAACGCCACTGCGGTGGGATCATCGCCCGAGTAAATGGAGAAGCCTTTAGGGGCTTCTTTAATGAGCCACTGGGCCCGCTCGATATTGCCAGTGGCTTCTTTAATGCCAATGATGCCAGACACTTGAGCTAGGCGCATTACGGTTTCATGGGCGAGGTCTGCGACAGAGCGGCCAGGTACGTTGTATAAAACTACGGGCAGGTCAACTGCTTCGGCAATTGCTTTGAAGTGCAGGTACTGGCCTTCTTGGGTCGGCTTGTTGTAATAAGGTACGACTTGAAGTTGGCAGTCCGCACCTACCGTTTTCGCGAATTGCGCTAATTCAATCGCTTC
>CAMDAN010000090.1 GCA_945888535.1 Bordetella parapertussis | reverse complement strand
GCATGTGAAAAAGCGCCTAAGTCAAACTGGCTGATTGCGGCGGGCTCAAGGTACTTGTCGTAGGTTAAGACCAAGGACACGGGCGCGTCAAATTGGCGAAATCCACGCATCACCCAATCCGTTCGGCGCTCTTTGTCTTCCCGTTCAATGCCCATGGCCTCAAAGAGTTGGACGGCCACGTCACTTTGGCGTTTGCGGTGAACCCCTTCATAGGACTCCTTCATTGGAAAGTCCCTTTTGGGAGGAATTCCAGCCACCATGTTGTCGGTATTCCCTTTGCGAATGCGTTCCAGAGGTTCGCCGGTAACCACATGCACATGCCAGGGTTGGGTATTCATAGACGAGGGCGCCCATTTGGCGACTTCGATGATGGCTTCTATGACTTCGCGAGGTACGGGTTTATTTTGGTAACCGCGCACGCTTTTTCGCGCTTTGATGAGTTGGTTGAATTGCATTTTTCAATCCTATCATTCGACTTTTAGCCCGAGAGTCACCTAAAGCAACACTTAGGAGTGATCGTAAACCCTAGGGTAATCTGCTAGATTTTCTAAAATTGATTCCATACAATGCGATCATTAAAAGAGATGATGAAACTTTAGGAGACGATTGATGACAGCTGTGCAAGTTCAAAACGCGTTGGTACTCATGCTCTTGTTGGGGTTTGGGGTGATGGAATACGTAAGTCGGCGTTACAAAGCAACCGTAACCGCCAATAGCAACGACACCAAGCTAGAGTTGTTGATGTTCTTGAGTCTTGTGGCTATTACCCAACCGCTTGCTATTTTGCTTAGCGGCAAGTTGGGATTAGCTTTCTTTCCTGAACTGAAAGATTCACTTGCGCACCTTCCTTGGTATGCCATGGTCGGAATCTTGTTGGTCGGTGATGATTTGACCCAATACCTTTGGCACCGTGCCTCGCATTCGCCTTTGTTGTGGCCGTTGCACCGGGCGCACCACTCGGCACAGTACATGAGCATTCGCGTGACATTCCGCAATAACTTCTTCTACTACATGATGATGCCGGGTCTTTGGATTGCTGGCGCTTTGTTGTACTTGGGTTTTGGCGGCATGATTTACGCTTTGTATGTCGTGGCAAAACTCGCGATTATTTTGGGAGCCCACTCCGCTTGGCGTTGGGATGAGCCCTTGTACAAAATACCGGCACTGCGTCCTGTGATGTGGGTGTTGGAGCGAACTATTTCAACACCAGCGACCCATTGGGCGCACCACGCGATCACCAATGATGACGGCATCGGCCACTACAAAGGCAACTTTGGAAATATGCTGTTTATTTGGGATTTGATTTTTGGCTCGGCCTTGATCACTCGCAAGTTCCCTGAAAAAGTGGGTCTGGTAGATGACCATTTATTTGGTCAAGAACGTTGGTATCACCAAATGTTCTACCCCTTTTTGCAATCAAAGCGCGAACACAGTGCGCTTAAATTTGGGGGTAGCGCCTACGTAGCGCCACCCAAAGAAGCGTCTTAACCGCAATCTAGCGTTTGCACCCACGGTGCAAACGCTTCGAATACCCGCAGGGGTTGGCCATGACGCCAAAACACGGAGCTTCTGCCCCAGCGCGGCATCGGATTTTCGGTGGTGTTCGAATGGAACTGAGCCCAAGCACCGCGCATTTTTCTCTCAACTTCACCATGGCGAGCTAAGGCGTGTGCCTGAAGCGGACTGCGCAATACGGCGCGGTCTTGAAACAACAATTCCGCCAAGGGGCGCGTTCCTAAATGTGTCATCGCCTTCCAAGGACCTTGTATCGCGGTGTGCAGCGTTGCGCTGCGAGCCCAAACAATAGGCCGGCCGTTCAGCAGCAAAAAAACTTCCCGCGTATGGGCGTTGCTTTGCCCTAGGTCAAATTGTTCATCAGGCCATAAGCGTTGGCTGCCTTGGTTCAAGATCTTTACCGTGACCTGACCATGCTGACGCAACCGTTCCGTGAGCGAACCGGGGGCGAAAAGCCAATGGCGAAGGGATGCAGATATCGGCTTAGGTTGGCACAGTAAGTTCATCACCCAAGAATAGCGCAAACCGCAAGCGAAATAGTTGACTTGGGTCGTTCACAATAACGGTACTTTCTTATTTTTTTTCCTCCTCATGTCTGCGCCTTCATCCGACCTCGTCACACAATCTAAAAAGCCGACCGTTTCCGCTTTGGCTCTGACACTGCCGGTCGCAATGGGGTATATCCCTTTGGGTACTGTTTTCGGGTTTTTGTTTGTCCAAGCGGGCGGCGCGTGGTGGCTGGCAGTGGCTGCGAGTATTTTTGTTTTCGCAGGGGCTGCGCAATACATGATGATTCCTATGCTGGCCGCTGGTATGTCGGTGGGCTCGATTGCCTTAGCGACCGCAATTGTCAATATGCGCCATGTGTTTTACGGCCTGTCTTTGCTCAACAAGATGCCTCAGAACCCATTCCTTAAGTGGTACTTGATCTTCGGGTTGACCGATGAGACCTATTCCTTGGTGACTACGATGCCGCAAGACTGCGAGCCTAAAAAAATGGTGTGGGTCGCCTTGATCAACCAAGGTTGGTGGGTGCTAGGAACTTTGATGGGCGCGCTCATTGGCGCCCAGGCCTCTTCGCAGTTAGTTGGACTAGATTTTGCATTGGTCGCTTTGTTTTGCGTATTGGCGGTAGAGCAGTGGCGATCGCGAAAAAGTTCTGCGCCTTTGTGGGTTGCCTTGGCATCCTACGCAATGGCTTATCCCTTGTTACCAAGCCACGCCATGGTGGCCTCTATCGGCCTGAGTGTTGCTGCCTCCGTCTTTTTGCAGCGCAAAAATTCCACACAAGAAGTAGTCGCCCCATGATTGATAGCATGTATAGCCTAGGCACGATTGCAGCGATGGGTGTGGTGACTTTCGCATTGCGGGCAACCCCTTTTGTGGCAAGCCAGTGGCTAAAAAAGCATCCGATGGTTCAAAGACTGGGGCAATTTTTACCTCTTGCCATCATGACTTTGCTGCTTATGCACTCGGCACTGGGCAGCATCAAACAAAACCCTGCAGGCCCATGGGCAGAGTTAGTAGCGGTTGCTTTGGTAGGAGTGCTGCAGTGGCGGAACAAAAATGCGCTGCTGAGTATTTTGATTGGCACGGGCGTCTATGTGCTCCTGCGTAACTGGTAGGGTTGCATTCAAGACGCTTGCGGCGGGATAACCTCATTGCTTAACCAACGCCGCAGAGGGTTCAGGTTGGAAACCAGCAAGCAGGCCAAGAGGATCAAAACGCCGCCAAAGGCCATGGCAAGCCCGACGGGTTCGCCAAGCAGTACGACCGCCCAAAGCACGCCAAACCCGGTGCTCATGAAATTTGCACTCATGGACGCCATGGGCGGTATGTGTTGAATGATGCGCATAAATAACCAATAGGCAAAACCTGAAGTCACCACGCCTAAAACAAAAACAGCGCTAAGCGCTTGCAGGCTAAAGTGGGCCTTAGGCAGGTCATAAAGCGCACCCGGCAGCATCAGGACCACTGCTGCGGCATGCATTCCAGCGGTAATACTTAGGGGTTCCATTCGTGTTGTGGCACGCTTGAGAAGTGGTGTGGCAATTCCAGAGATCGCAGAAGCCAACATCGCAACCAATGAAGAAAAAATCAGTGCAGGCGTCGGCTCCACCGGGCCTAAACGCACGACCAAAGCCGCGCCAACCAGGCCAACAAAGCACCCAGCGAGTTTGCCGCGCGTGAGGCTTTCTTCTTTGAGTAAGGCGGACGCAAATGCGCCAAACAATACTGCGGTGACAGAAAGCAAAGCGGCGTAGCCTGCTGGAAGCGTTAAAGCGGCCCATGAATACAAAACATGGGGGCCTGCAACTCCTACAAAACCAAGGAGTAAAAGTTCTTTCCAGTGCTTAAAAGGCCAGGGGTGTTTAAGCGCACGCATGATGACTGCCAAGACGACGGTTGCCAAGGCCATACGCAAGCCCGAAGATAAGTTGGGCCCCAGTTGAGGGACGGAAATTCGGGTCAGCATGAACGAGGCGCCCCACAAGGACGACAACAACACCAGTTGGAGAAAGTATTTTCTTTGCACTGCTTACGAACTCAGTCTTCCTCGCGCAGGCTTTGCAAAGCGGCTTCAATACGCTCAGGGCTTGCGTTATGTGAGCTCACAGGTTGTGCGAGTGTGCCTAATCCTTTTTCTTTGAGTTGCGCAATAGCCAGGCCGGCTAATTTGGGACTTTCAAAGCCTGGGCTTTGGATTAAAAGCTCGCCTTTGGTATCGACGAATTTAAAGTAGAAGAACCCATCTTTTTCGCGGTACTGCTTAAAAATCGCCCCGGCCGTTTTGTTGGATTTTTTGACTCCGGTTTGGACCACAGACGCTAAATTTCTAAGACCGACCGCTTGGCGCAGGGTCGCCATGAAGGGTGTCGCAACGGAGCGGGCTTTGATGGCGCCATGTTGCAATATGGATTGCACCTCTTTGGGGTTGTCCATCAAAAACTGGTAACGCTCACGCATGGGCGCAATTTCTTGGTCAATGCGCTCGAAGAGTTTTTCTTTGGCTTCTCCCCATCCTATGCCCTGTGCGAAAAGCTTGGCCATGGTGGCCGTTTCTTCTGGGCTGGCGAAGGCTTGGTAAATTTGAAATAGGGCAGACCCCTCGGTGTCTTTGGCTACGCCGGGAGCGAGAGAATCGGTTTTGATGCCTGCGATAAGCTTCTTAAGTTGATCACGCGGAGCAAACAAGGGGATCGTGTTGTCGTAGCTTTTGCTCATCTTGCGCCCATCCAAGCCCGGCAGGGTTGCAACGGATTCTTCAATGGCGGCCAATGGGGGGACAAAGTGTTCGCCATAGCGGTGGTTGAAACTGTGGGCCATATCGCGGGCCATTTCAATGTGTTGGATTTGGTCGCGGCCTACGGGGACATGGTGGGCGTTGAACATCAAAATGTCCGCGCCCATGAGAACGGGGTACATAAAAAGACCCGCGGTGACGTCGGCGTCCGGTTCTAGGCCCACGTGGGTGTTTTTATCGACGGAGGCTTTGTAGGCGTGGGCGCGGTTAAGTATTCCCTTACCGGTGACGCAGGTAAGAAACCAAGTGAGTTCTGGGATTTCTGGAATGTCGGACTGCCGGTAAAACGTCACCCGCTCAGGGTTGAGTCCTGCGGCTAGCCAGCTCGCTGCGATCTCCAGCGTAGACCGTTGAATCCGTGCGGGATCATCAATTTTGATAAGGGCGTGGTAGTCAGCTAGAAAGTAAAAACTTTCAACGCCGTCGCGCAAGCTGGCTTGAACCGAGGGCCGGATAGAGCCAACGTAATTGCCCAAGTGGGGCGTGCCTGAAGTGGTGATTCCGGTTAAATAGCGAACAGTGCTCATAGCGCAATTAGAGTTTCAAAAAAATTTACTGCAACAAGGTTTGCAATGGGAAAAGTAAAACATCCAACACCGCAAAGGTCACGCCCATCAAAGGAAGCATCCAAAACGTATTGATGATTTTGGTAACAACCAGAGCCATGACGATATAAAAACCCCAAGGCTCAATACGCGAGACCGCGACGGCTTGGCGGTAGGGCAGCAGCCCCACGAGGATGCGTCCGCCATCTAAAGGAGGAATAGGAAAAAGATTGAAAACACACATCACCACGTTGACCAAAACCCCACCTTGGCACATTTTGATTAAGAAAGGCTCGCTGACGTCAGCGCCCTTCAATACAAAAAGGAACGCGCCCCAGACCAAGGCCTGAACAAAGTTGATGCCAGGACCTGCCAGGGCGACCCACACCATGTCGCGCTTGGGGTGACGCAATTGGCCGAAATTAACGGGAACGGGCTTGGCGTAGCCAAAGAGAAAGGCACCAGAGGTTGCGAAGTACAACATCAGGGGCAGCAAAATTGTTCCCATGGGATCGATGTGCTTCATGGGGTTGAGAGTCACCCGCCCCATCATCCAAGCCGTGTTGTCACCAAAGTAGCGCGCTGCGTAGCCGTGGGCTGCTTCATGCAAGGTGATAGAAAAAATCACCGGCAGCGCGTAAAGCGTGATGGTTTGAATCAGATGGGCAAAGTCCATAACGTAGTAGTTTTGTTTTACAAACCAAAACGGGCAGTATCGCCTGCGCCTTGGCGAAGCAGTTCGGGCTCTCCGCTGGTGAGGTCAATGACGGTGGTGGGCTCGAGCGTACAAGCTCCTGCGTCAATGATGCCAGCGAGCTGGTGTTCAAATCGCTCGCGAATCGTTTGGGCGTCGTTCAAGGCATCGGTTTCACCGGGTGGGATCAGCGTGGTTGCCAGCAAGGGTACGCCGTGAAGGGCGAGTAGGTCTTGCAAAGTGGTGTGGTCTGGAACCCGCAGCCCGATGGTTTTACGAGACGGGTGGCTCAGTCGGCGTGGAACTTCTTTGCTCGCTTCAAGAATAAAAGTGTAGGGCCCAGGTGTCGCAGACTTAATCATCCGAAATTGGCTGTTATCAACACACGCATAGTTGGCGAGTTCACTCAGGTCGCGGCACAGCAGGGTCAAATGGTGTTTGTCATCAACCCCGCGAATACGGCGCAGGTTGTCGGCTGCTGCTTTATCGTCCAAATGGCAAACCAGCGCGTAACTTGAATCGGTGGGTACGGCTAAAACGCCGCCTTTTTCTAATAAAGCTACGGCTTGCTTTAACAAGCGCGGGTGCGGGTTGTCTGGGTGAACTTCAAAAAATTGGGCCATGCCGTTGGTGTGGGTTCGTTGTCTTTGCTTACTGAATACGCGAGGACAAAACTTCCCAAACGGGGGTGAGGTTCCCAGGCAAATAAGGCAAGGTTCCGAGTTCGGTGTGGCTCTCTGCAGGGCTGTGAAAGTCACTTCCGCGAGACGCGGCTAGGCCATATTCTTTGGCGACATCAGCGTAGATTACATATTCGGCGGTGGTGTGGCTGCCGGTAACCACTTCTACACCTTCGCCGCCGTGGCCTTTGAATTCGGTAAAGAGTGCAAACTCTTCGTTGGTTGTAAATCCGTAGCGCGCTGGGTGTGCAACGACCGCCATTCCGCCTGCGCCAGTGATCCACTGCACCGCATCTTTGAGCTGGGCCCAACGGTGTTCTACAAAGCCAGGTTTGCCTTCGGTGAGGTATTTGCGAAAGACTTCATTGGTTTCTTTACATACTCCAGCTTCGACCAAGTGGCGGGCAAAGTGGGTGCGTGAGATCAATTCGTGATTGCCAGCAAATTTCAAAGCCCCTTCATACGCGCCATGAATTCCGAATCGGGCTAAGTCTTGCGCCATTTCTTTGGCTCGCTGGCCGCGCCCGCCTCGGGTTTGCAGCAATCCTTGGCGAAGGGTTTCGTCCTCCGCGTCAAAACCGAGACCAACAATGTGGACAGTTTTATTAAGAAAGGTCACGGAAATTTCAACCCCAGTGAGGTAGCGCATGCCGTGCGATTTTGCAGCAGCAGCGGCCCGCGCTTGTCCGCCAATCTCGTCATGGTCGGTGAGAGACCACAACTCCACGCCATGGGTATGGGCCCGCTCGGCAATCGCTTCAGGGGTGAGTGTGCCGTCCGAAACAACGGAGTGGCAGTGGAGGTCGGCGTTCAGTATGGAAGTCACCTTCCTATTTTAAGGCTTGGCCTCTCAAAAATCAGCCGGGCAGTGGAATGTGAGGGTTTCACCGCTTAGCGGGTTGGGAAACGACAGTGAAGAGGCGTGTAAAAGCAATCGGGTTGCAAGGGCTTGCACCTCAGTGGGCGCGTAAAGACTGTCGCCTGCAATGGGGTGGCCTAAGGCTTGTAAATGGACGCGAAGTTGGTGGCTGCGACCGGTTAAAGGTTCCAGTTCGAGGCGACTTGTTTGTTTTTCCGCATGAATTTCGTTACCGATACAGCGCCAGCGTGTCACGCTGGGCTGCCCTTCGGGGTGGATGGTACGAAGGGGTCGGTTGGGCCAGTCCACCAAAATAGGCAGGTCAATGGTTTGCCATTGCGAGTCGATGGGCAAAAGACCGGCGACGCAAGCCACATAGCGCTTTTCAATCTGGCGGTTTTCAAACGCCGCATTGAGGCTGCGTTGTGCCGCCAGGCCTCGCGCCATTAAAAGGAGGCCAGAGGTCGCCATGTCGAGCCGGTGCACCACCAAGGCATCCAAAAATTGGGCCTGCACCCGCGCACTCAAGCAATCCTGTTTGTCTTCACCTCGTCCGGGAACGCTCAGCAAGCCGGAAGGTTTGTTGAGAACAAGGAGGGCATCGTCTTGGTAGAGTAGGCTTATGCTTTGGTTCTGGCTCAATGGGCTGTTAAATGACAAAGGCTTGTATTTTCTGAGCGGAAATTAACTCACCCAAACCACAGTCTTCCCACTTTGGGCCCATTCGGCAAAGTGGGGTGCATATTCTTCATCGATGCGGTTGCGTTTGACTTTGAAGGTCGGGGTGACGAAACCATTTTCAGGAGTCCATGGCGTGCTGACAACGGCGAGATAGTCCATGCGCTCATGGTGATCGCGTTGTTGGTTGATGGCTTGAAGGTGCGCCTCTAACGATCGATTTAGGGCAGCTTTAGCCGCTGGGTCTTGAATCCGTTGAGCGGCTTCTTGAGACAACATGACGATGGCCAAGGGCTGCGCTAAGTTGGCACCTGTCACGGCACAGGCCTCAATATCTTGGTGCATCACCAAGAGGTCTTCCAGTGGGGCGGGAGCAACGTACTTTCCTTTGCTGGTTTTGAAGATGTCTTTGACGCGCCCGGTGATGCTTAAGTTGCCTTGGGCATCCGTGTGGCCTTTGTCCCCGGTGCGAAGCCAGCCATCGGCGGTCATCGTTTGCGCTGTTTGTTCCGGGCTTTTAAAGTAGCCTTGCATCAGCGCCGGACAGCGCATTTGTATTTCTCCCGTCTCCGGGTCAATTCTGCTTTCCACTTCGTCGTAGGGTAAACCGACCGAGCCGATTTGCGGCGAGCCTGGCAACGTAGAGTGGGACACGCCACAGTTTTCAGTCATGCCGTACACCTCGATCAAGTCTAGACCTAGGCTTCGGAAAAAAGACAGGACATCGGCAGGCATCGGGGCCGCTCCCCCAGCGGCAAGGCGGCATTGGTCTAATCCCAAACCTTTCAAAATTTTCTTTCTCACGAGACCGCCTAGCAAGGGAATCGACAAAAGGGTTTTGAGTTTTTTCTCCGGCATTTTCTCGAACACACCTTGTTGAAACTTGACCCATAACCGGGGTACAGAGAAAAAGATGGTGGGCCGGGCGCGTTGCAGGTCCTGTAGAAAAGTGTCTAAAGCCTCGGCAAAAAAGATGTGTCCGCCAAAGCGCAAACAGGCTTG
>CAMDAN010000089.1 GCA_945888535.1 Bordetella parapertussis | reverse complement strand
AGGCCTTTGGGTTATGTTTTTCAAGAGTCCAGTCTCTTTGACCACTTGAACGTTCACGACAACCTTCGCTTTGGCGTTCGCCGCGAAGGCAAAGGCCTCAACCCGACTTCTTTAGACGAAGCGATTGCGCTGCTTGGGCTTGGGGATTTGCTTCAACGCCGCACCCATCAACTCTCCGGCGGTGAGCGCCAGCGGGTGGCGATTGCGCGGGCGCTTGCGCTCCAACCTCGCTTGCTGCTCCTTGATGAACCCCTGGCCTCGCTTGACCATGCGCGGCGACAAGACATCCTGCCTTGGCTCGAGCGTTTGCGCGACGAGATCAAAATTCCCATGCTTTACGTCACCCACGCCGCCGACGAAGTGGCGCGTTTGGCGCACACCTTGGTCGTGATGGAACACGGAAAAGCCACTGCGGTGGGTCCGGTTGCCGAGGTCTTGGCGGGTATCGATTCCCCCGTCATCCTCGGTGATGATGTAGGCGCTTTATTGGAAGGAACCGTTCAAGAACTGGACCTGCGCTGGCACTTGGCCAAAGTCAATTTTTCGGGCGGCGCTTTGTGGTTGCGTGATTCGGGCGTCTCGGTCGGACAAAAGGTGCGGCTCAGGGTCTTGGCCCGCGATGTGAGTTTGGCAAGTGCCGAACCTAGCCACACCAGCATTCAAAATATTCTGCCTTGCGTGGTGGACTCTATCGCGCCAGACCACCATCCCTCCCAAGTCTTGGTTCGCCTTCGCTGCGGAGAAAGTATTTTTCTAGCTCGCATTACGGCACGCGCTGCCGATGCGTTGGCATTAGCGCCCGGTCAAACGGTATGGGCCCAGGTTAAATCGGTGGCTTTGGTTGCTTAATCAAAGCAACTCAAAAACTGCAATGCTCTCCACATGCGCCGTATGGGGGAACATATTCACAATGCCGGCAGCCTTACACCGATAACCCGCTTCCGTTACCAACACGCCTGCGTCACGGGCCAGGGTTGCGGGATTGCAACTCACATAAACAATACGCTGCGGGGGCGTCCATCCGTTTCGCAGTTCTGGCGTCTGGTGCAACGCGGCTAAAGCTTGCACCAAAGCAAACGCCCCTTCCCTCGGCGGATCCACCAACCACTTGTCTGCACTGCCATCGGCCGTTAGCAAGGCGGGTGTCATCTCAAATAAATTACGCGCTACAAAAGTCGTCGGGGCGAGAACGGTATGGGATGGCGCATGCTCCACGTTCAATGCCAAGTTCTCACGGGAACGCGCAACCAAAGATTCCGCACCTTCAATCCCAAGCACCTCGCGGGCTTGGGTTGCCAGTGGCAAGGTGAAATTACCGAGCCCGCAAAACCAATCAATCACCCGTTCAGTTTTTTGAACCTGGAGCAAACCCAAAGCCCGCGACACCAACACCCGATTGATATGCGGATTCACCTGCGTGAAATCGGTCGGGCGAAATGGCATCGTGATACCAAACTGGGGCAAGCTGTAAGACAGTTGGGGGGTCGTGTGCTCTGGTAATTCCTCAAGCCGAACAATCGTCTCCGGCCCTTTGGCTTGCAGCCACCATTGCAAACCTGGGCGTTGGGCCGCAAAAGTTCGCAATTTATCAAGGTCGCCTTCGCTTAAAGGCACTAAATGTCGCAGCACCATCGCCGTTACATCGCCCACGCCGACCTCGGTACTGTGGCCGCCCACATCACCAATGGCCAACTCAATCTGAGCAATTTGTTCTACCGAGTCCATAGACGCAATCAAAGCCCGCAGCGGCAGAAGCATCGCGCTGACATGGGGCGCCAATACGTGGCACTCCTTCATATCCGCAACAAAACGGCTCTTTCTTTCATGAAAGCCAATCAGCACTTCCCCTTTTTTTCGGACAAAGCGCACTGACAAGCGGGCCCGGTAACGATAGCCCCACGTGGGTCCTTCAATCGGGCGCATTACCGTCTCCGCGTGGATCTTTCCAATGTGCCAGAGGTTGTCTTCGAGGACCCGTTGCTTCACGGCCACTTGGGCGCTCGGATGCAGATGCTGCATCTTGCAACCGCCGCACGCCGCTTCATGTAAACCAAAGTGCGGACACACCGGGCGAACGCGCTGGGACGATTCAACATGAATCTCTGTGAGCTTGCCTTTTTCAAAGCTGTTTTTACTGCGGTGAATTTGGGCGCTAACCACTTCAAAGGGGAGCGCCCCTTCAATAAACACCACTTTGCCGTCGCTGCGGTGAGCGACGCCTTGGGCTTCCAAGTCTAGCGATTGAACGGCTAACCAACCCTCTGGCAACGCAGGGCTGGTATTTGCAAGTTCGGGGGATTTTTTTTCTGGGGGATCTTCTAACATCCCCCCATTGTCTCAGGTCAACGTGCGGGCAAATACTGCGCTGGGTCGACCGGCTTGCCCAGTTTGCGAACTTCAAAGTGCAACTTCACACTGTCGGTATCGCTGTTGCCCATCTCAGCAATCTTTTGACCCTTCTTGACCGTCTGGTCTTCCTTGACCGACAAACTTTGGTTGTGGGCGTAAGCCGTCAGGAACGTGTTGTTGTGCTTCAAAATAATCAAGTTGCCATAGCCGCGAAGCCCGCCACCGGCATAAACCACCTTGCCATCGGCAGATGCGAGCACCGGGTCGCCAGCTGCGCCACCAATGTCTACGCCCTTGCGGTTTTTGGATTCGTCAAAAGCTCCAACAATGGTGCCCTTGGCAGGCCAAGCAAAGCTCACGTCGTCTTCACCTGACTTAGCGACCGATTCAGAAACTGCTGCAGGCGCCGCCGCCGCCGCAGGAGCGGGTTCATTTTTGGCGGCTGACTGTGTTTGTGACTGAGTTTGTGATTGCAAAGGCGTAGAGTTCACCTTAGAACTTGACACGGGTTTAGCAACCACGCTTTCCTCGCTTACGGGCGGAACCACGCGAAGAACCTGGCCTACTTCGATCTTGTTGGGGTTTTCTAATGCGTTCCATCGCGCAATATCGCGGTGGCCTTGTCCAGACTCTAAGGCAATGCGAAGTAAGGTATCGCCAGGTTTGACGGTGTAATAGCCCGCTTTGCCCGCGTTTTCAGAGCCAGGCATGAGCTTGGCTGAATCGCTTGGAGTGGGGCTAGAACTGCTTCGCGCAGAGTTGTTGTTACGGTCTTCCACCGGCGCACGGTGGGTTACCTTCGACGCACATGCAGAAAGTAACAAGACCAGAGCCATCGCCAATGCTTTTGAAGTGCTTTGGTAAGCCCCTGCATGTAATTTGAATTTAAGCATTTTTCCCTTTCAAGCCAAACCTGATTTTAGAGGCACAAAATGAACCGCCTCCAAAACGGTTTGGCGAATCCCTTGCGGGGTTTTATCTAAAACGATCAAAGCCTGAGCGACCGGGCCGCCGCGCGTAGAAGAAGGAACAGCCACCGGGGCCACCAAGCGCCCGCCCTCTGCGAGTTGGTCGATCCACGCTTGGGGAATCGCTTCTCCGCCTGCGGCCGCAATAATGCCCGCGTAGGGTGCGCCTTTGGGAAAACCCAACATTCCATCCCCAAACAACAAATGCAATTGGGCTAAACGCAAATGGCGTAAATTGTCCCGGGCTTTGTCATGCAATCCGCGTAAGCGCTCAATACTGTAAACCTCTGTCGCAATCTGGCTGAGAACCGCCGCTTGGTAGCCGCAGCCGGTACCAATTTCTAATATCCGCCCGAGCTTGCCCGTCGCTCCGTTGCGCAGCAATTCCACCATCCGCGCAACCACACCCGGCTTAGAAATCGTTTGCCCCAAGCCGATGGGCAAACTCGTGTCTTCATAGGCTTGGTTGGCTAAAGCGGTGTCGACAAAGCGGTGCCTCTCTATCGTTGCCATCGCCTGTAAAACCATCGGGTCTTGTAAGCCTTGTCCGGCTAATTTTTGGACCATTCTGTGGCGCACGGTGCTGGAATCCATGCCCACGCCTTGGGGCACATTGGAATGCGCCGTTGTCGGCTTTGGGTTCAAAGAGGCAGGCGTCGTGCTTCCCATACGCGCAGGGAAAGACGGCCTGGGTTTCATGCTTTGGGCGCGGGGTGGGCAGCCATAATCGCCGCCGTTTCTGACCAATACCGCAATTGCTCGTGTTCGGTTAAATCCACCTTCAAAGGCGTCAAAGATATATGGCCGTTTTGCGTGGCGTGAAAGTCGGTTCCTTCGGCGTCGTCTTTGGCGGGGCCGGCGGCACCAATCCAATACATGGTTTCACCCCGTGGGTTTTTTTGCGCAATCACCGGCTCAGCCGCGTGGCGTTTACCTAAGCGACACACCTTGGCGCTTCGAATTTTCTCAAAAGGCAGATTAGGAATATTCACATTCAAAAGCCAAGGCTCGCCACCGGCTTTTTTGTGTCCCAACATGAATTGCACAATCTCCCGCGCCTTTCGGGCTGCTGAGTCCAACTCAAGCCACTCCTTTTGAACCTGAGAAAACGCAATCGAGGGGATACCAAACAAGTACCCTTCCATCGCCGCGCCCACGGTGCCTGAGTAAATCGTATCGTCGCCCATATTAGCGCCGTTGTTGATACCCGAGACCACCAGATCAGGGCGATAGTCTAGTAAGCCAGACAAGGCGATGTGGACGCAATCTGCAGGCGTGCCGTTGACATAGCGAAAGCCGTTGCTCGCGCGGTGAACGTACAAAGGGGAGTTCAGCGTCAAGGCGTTCGACTTGGCGCTGTTGTTTTGCTCAGGCGCAATCACCTCTACATCGGCAATATCTTTGAGCGCTTCATACAAAGCCACAATTCCGCTGGCTTGGTAGCCGTCATCGTTCGAAATAAGAATTTTCATAGGTTTTCAAAGTTGAACTTCATTGTAGGTGCCACCGCGATGGGAAGGTCGCTCCAGTGACAGATCTCCCGCCCCTGGCCTTGGGTTAAGCTGCTTTGGGCTCTATGATTTAGCACGAACCCTTTTGGAGATAAAACCTATGCAAGCTTGGCTTTGTGAGAACCCCGTCGGCGTTGACGCCCTGACTTGGAAAGACCTTCCTACCCCGCAACCCAAGGCCGGGGAAGTGCTGATTGAGATCAAAGCGGCGAGTCTGAATTTTCCAGACCTCTTGATTGTTCAAAACAAATACCAAATGAAGCCGCCCTTGCCTTTTGTGCCGGGCTCGGAATACGCGGGAATCGTTCAAGCGGTGGGCGAAGGCGTTAAACACCTCGCGGTGGGACAAGCCGTCGCGTGTTTAAGTGGAACTGGCGGTTTTGCTACCCACACCATCGCCCCTGCGGCCTTGTGTATGCCTTTGCCTGCGGGCTTCCCGATGGTCGATGCGGCGGCTTTCATCATGATTTACGCAACGTCCCACCACGCGCTGGTAGACCGCGCCGCGCTCAAAGCCGGTGAAACCGTTTTGGTTCTTGGCGCTGCGGGCGGCGTCGGAACCGCCGCTATTCAAATCGCCAAGGCTTTGGGAGCGAAGGTCATTGCAGCCGCATCAACGAAAGAAAAATGCGATCTTTGCCTGAAACTAGGCGCAGACGCTGTCATCAATTACAGCACCGAGAACCTGCGCGACGCCATCAAAACCTTGACCGAGGGCAAAGGCCCTGATGTGATTTACGACCCCGTGGGCGGTGATTTTGCAGAACCCGCGTTTCGCTCTATTGCGTGGCGTGGGCGGTATTTGGTGGTCGGCTTTGCCGCAGGCCCGATACCCGCACTGCCCTTTAACCTGGCCCTGCTCAAAGGCGCATCCATCGTGGGCGTGTTTTGGGGCGACTTTGCCAAACGCGAATCCAAATCCAGCGCAGGGGCCATGGCAGAGCTCGCGCAGTGGTACGGTCAAGGAAAGATCAAACCCGTGATTGACCGAGCTATGCCTATGGCTGAGCTCAAAGCGGCGTTTGCCCATATGGGTTCACGCGCGGTCATGGGGAAACTGGTGATGGTGAATTAAGGCGGAGCAACCCGCCTTATCAGCCTGACTGGCCTTATTGGGCCTTATTTGGCTTTAGCCGCCTTTAGAGGGGCGCTTGCCTGGGTTCTTTTTGCTGCGGGTAGAAACACCACGCTCTAAGCTCACGCGCTGGCCACGGCCGTGAGACGCAAGGGTCATACCGGGCAGGGGCTTGGGGGCGGGAGTGGCTTTACGGTCTGCTTCGGTAACGATTTTGTTGCCCATTTGGATCTTTCTGAATGAAGTAAAAACTAAGGTACGTATTTGAACATTTTTTTAGGGCAATCCCCGATTTGCTTAAGCGCGGAGTGCTTTTTTTAGTTCAACGCCCAATTCTGGCTTGTGTGCGAAGGGGTCTGTCGGGTTGCGGGTCAGTAAAACGTCCTCCATCCGCGTCTGTACCGATGCAATCGATTTGGGGTGGCTGTAGATATAAAACTGGTTGGCCGCGATGGCATCAAACACTTTTTGCGCCACTTCTTGCGCAGTCACCTTGCCGCTGCCTACGGCTTTATCGCTCATCGCTTGACCAATAAGTTGACTCTTGGTGGGTTTCACGTTCGCTGTTTTTAAGTCGTCGGGGCGATTGCGGTGGCTTTGGCTGATGCCGGTGGGAACAAAGAAAGGACACAACACGCTGGCGCTGATCTGGTCTGTCACCAAGGCCAAGTCTTGGTAAAGCGTTTCACTCAAACTCACCACGGCGTGTTTGGTGACGTTGTAAATTCCCATGTTGGGCGCATTCAACAAGCCCGCCATGCTGGCCGTGTTCACAATGTGGCCTTGGTAATGCGGGTCCTTTTGGGCTTGGGCCAGCATCATCGGCGTGAACACCCGAACGCCGTGCGCTACGCCCATGAGGTTAACGCCCACCACCCACTCCCAGTCTTGCAACGTGTTTTCCCAAATCAAACCGCCAGAGCCAACGCCTGCGTTGTTGAAAACAAAATGGGGAGCGCCAAATCGCGCCAAAGTAGCTTGCCCCAACGCTTCAACTTGGTCGGCTTTTGAAACATCAACCTTCATCCCCAAGGCTTGAGCCCCAGCCGCATGCATCTCCGCAACCGCGCGGTCTAGCGCGTCTTGTTGTACATCAGCCAGAACCAAGTTCATTCCCAGTTTTGCGCCAATGCGAGCGCACTCCAGCCCAAAGCCTGAGCCTGCTCCGGTGAGTACCGCCGTTTTATTTTTGAAATCAGAGATCATGGTTTTCGTAAAAGTTGTAGTGAAATATTGAGGATTTTTATAGCGTTAGCTGGCGCGTAAAACGTAGCCCACACGCGGAAAGTGAACATTTACAAGGCCTGCGCGAGGATCTTCCCGGCGCAAGGTGTATCGGGTTCGCGTGGCCGCCAGCAAGGTGCCTTGGGTCGGCTCTTGGCCAAAGGTCTCCGCCGACACCGTTACCGAGCTTCCGAGCGCAATCCCGTGCTCATCTTGGAAAAAAGTATCCTGAGGCAACGCGGCAGGTTTTGCCGACGCACAAACAGCAATCGCTTCTGCCGAACTCATTTTTTCAAACGTCCCATGCCCGAAAGCTTTGATGCGATCCATCCAAGCCAAAACACTGGGGGTCGCTTCCAAAATATCCGCCATCACCGGAACACACTGGCGCGTAAACCACAAGGGATGGTAGGCTGAGAAATCAGCAATACACGGCGCTTGGCCCAATAAAAAAGGCTGCTGTTCCAACATAGAGGCCAAGCGACGCAAATACGATTTGTAGGTCGCTGCCGCGTCCGCAGGCCGAAGGCGATTCATTCCTGTTGACATCGCTGCGCGGTCTGCGCCAAACGCTTTGGCAGCTTCTGGGGGCGCGTTGGCAAACATCGCCGCTGCGCCTTTGGGGCTGAGGTTGTGCGCCATCGCCGCCCAAAAAAGCGTGGAGTCTGCCCATTGCGCAATGATGCGGGCGAGACCTTTGCTGCTATCGGGGTACAAATGGTGCTGTGGTTCTATGGCGTCTAATACTTCGCAAATCAGCGCCGAATCACAGTAAATATCGCTGCCGATTTGCAAAAAAGGCGTTTTGCGAAAGCCGCCTGTCAAGGCCACCACGTCAGGTTTAGGCATGATGCTAGGAATGATCACAGACTTCCAAGGCAAGCCTTTAAGCCCGAAGACCAAACGCACTTTTTCTGAGAACGGCGATATCGGGTAATGGTGAAGAATCAGATCGGACATTTTTGGCTTTCTTCTGAATGCTAAGAAATGGGCTAGGGCTTAGACGACGCCATCTCATAAGGCATGGCGCGACGAATAATGGCGTCAAAGTCGACCCCGCGGCCTAGGGTTCCAAAGGTGAAACCCCAATCGCCGCCTAAGCGCGAATCGCAAAATGCGCTGAAAACATAGTTCGGCGCAGTTTGCTGTAACAAGGCGGCTTGAACTGAAAGGGCGACGTCTTGCGCGAGGCGGCGGGCTTCGCCTTCGGTGGCTAACAATTCAATGCGCGAAGGCAAAGAATCCATCATGCGGTCCAATGCGGCGTGGGCCCCACGTGCGGGCGACAGCTCTTGAACCAAAGCTTGGGCGACATCGCCTTTTCGCAAAGCGCGTAATAAATCCAAAGCCATGATGTTGCCAGCGCCTTCCCAAATCGAGTTCAAAGGCATCTCGCGGTACACCCGGGCCATGGTTCCTAAACCGCCCTCTTCGACATAGCCGTTTCCGCCCATGCACTCCATCGCTTCTTGGGCAAAAGCGCTTCCACGTTTGCAAATCCAAAATTTAGAAATCGGAGTCAAAACCCGCGCCATCAAACGCTCAAAGCTATCGCCCGAGCGATCAAACGCACGGGCCAAACGCATCGATAAAGCCGTGGCCGCTTCGCTTTCTAAAGCCAAATCTGCCAACACGTTGCGCATCAAAGGCTGCTCGATCAATGGCTTACCAAAGGCTTCACGCTGGGCGGTGTGGTTTAAGGCAATGCTCAACGCTTCACGCATCAAACCGCTGGTGCCTAAAGAGCAATCCAAGCGGGTCATATTGCCCATCTCCAAAATCTGCGGAACGCCCCGCCCTTCTTCGCCTACCAACCAAGCCGTTGCGTGTAAAAACTCTACTTCGGAGCTGGCATTGGCTTTGTTACCTAATTTGTCTTTAAGACGTTGAATGCGAATCGCGTTGGTCGAACCGTCGGGCAAGATGCGCGGCAAGAAAAAACAACTCAAGCCGGCGTTGGACTGCGCCAACACCAAAAACGCATCGCACATGGGGGCAGAGAAAAACCACTTGTGACCTACGAGTTTGAAACGCAAACCCCACGCGTCGCTGCCATCGGCTGTCGCCTGCGTGGTGTTGGCGCGAACGTCCGAGCCGCCTTGCTTTTCGGTCATCCCCATGCCCATCGTCAAGCCTGTTTTTTCGCTGAAAAGCACGAGGCGGGGGTCGTACTGAGCACTGCTCAAGCCCGGAGCCCAGTCTTTAAAAATAGCGGCGTTGCTTTTGAGGGCCGGCATCACCGCGTAGGTCATCGAGATCGGGCACAAGATCGAAGACTCTGTTTGGGTGAACATCGAAAAAGCTGCTGCGCGGCGCATGTGCGCGGTTGACGCGCCCTCGGGCGCGTCCCAAAAATCTTCCCACGGCGTCCCGTGTAAACCCGCCCGGGTCGCCACCGCCATCAAGGCGTGGTAGCTCGGATGAAACTCGACTTGGTCTAACCGGTTTCCGTAGCGGTCATGGGTTCGCAACTGCGGCGTATGAACATTAGCCAGTTGCGCGTGGGTTTGCATCGCCGCCGTCCCCAACTCAGCGCCTAAGTCACGCAAAGGCGTCGTGTCCAAATGGGGCGCGTTGAATTTCAACGCACTTTGTAGCGCCTGGTTCCCCGTAAAGAGGTTGTAGCCGTCTAACTGCCGCGCTTGGTTAAAAACCGCGTGGGTCGCGCCGGCTTGCGCGGTCTCAGCCACCGGT
>CAMDAN010000088.1 GCA_945888535.1 Bordetella parapertussis | reverse complement strand
GGGGGGGTCGACTTTTGCTAGATTTTGGAAGGGGTACCCCACCCTAATTTGCATCAGGTCATGATGCAGCCTGAACACCACCACTTTTCGATTCAAGACTGCCAACTCAAATTTGAAAGTTACCAAGCGGTATTTTGTTGGTATGTTTTATGGTATGTATAAAAACAAAAAGCGCCCGAAGGCGCTTTAATACTTGCTATCTGGCGGAAGCTGTGAGATTCGAACTCACGGAGGACTCACATCCTCGCCGGTTTTCAAGACCGGTGCCTTAAACCGCTCGGCCAAGCTTCCAATAGAGGTATTCTAACTGCGCTATAGCGGCTTTCACTGGGCAGGCAGTAGCCCTTTTTTCTCATTAAATGCGACAAACTTTTAGAGATACGCAAGTTAGATGATGGGCGACAATCGCGCCATGACAGCCCAACCCCACAACCCTTTGCATGGCATCACCCTTGAGGCGATCGTTGTCGCTTTGCACGCCTATTATGGTTGGGATGGTCTGGCACAGCGGGTTGCCATTCGGTGTTTCACGCTGGATCCCAGCGTGGCTTCAAGTTTGAAGTTTTTGCGCAAAACTCCGTGGGCGCGTGAAAAGGTTGAAAGTCTGTACCTGTTTATGTTGCGAGAACAAAAGCGCCAGAGTCTTTCAACTCCTCATAATGAGACCTCTATTTGAAAGAAGAATCTATGCAAACGATTGATCTCGATGTCCAAGGTATGAGTTGTTCAGGCTGCGTCAAACATGTGAGCAAAGCCTTGCAAGCGGTTCCCGGCGTGGATGCCGTGGCAGTGGACTTAGCGTCCGGCCATGTCACAGTTACCACATCCTCACCGGTTACAAGTGCGGCTTTGATTGCCGCTTTGAAGGATGAGGATTATTTGGCGCTGGAATCCTTAAAAACCTGAGCGCCACTGACTGACTTTATTTCTTTGCGTTCAGCAAATCACACAAGCTACGTGCGATGACTTTGGTCGCACGGCGCAAGTCTTCGAGGTCAATGCGCTCATCGGCACGTTTGGCATGTGACTCTAAAACGGTACGTGGGCCAGCGCCGTAAATCACACCTGGAATCCCGGCTTCACAAAACAGCCGAACGTCGGTATACAAAGGCGTTCCTAGCGCAGGGATTGGCTCGCCAAAAACGGCTTCGCCATGCTGTTGAATGGCGTCGACCAAAGGCTTGTTGCCTGGAAGGGGGCGCATCGCATTGGCCAATAGCAAGCGTTTCACCTCAATAGAAATCCCCTTTTTCTCAGCGGCAGCTTGGTCCATGAGGGCACGCAAGCCGGCCTCCACTTCTGCTGGATTTTCTTCGGGAATCATGCGCCGGTCGAGTTTGAAGGTGACGCGTCCGGGAACGACGTTGGTGTTGGTTCCGCCTTCAATTTGGCCAACGTTCAAGTAGGGGTGGTTAATTCCTTTGACGTCAGAGCTGATATTTTGGTACAGCGTATTTTGAGCGTACAAGGCATTCAAAATGTGCACAGCGCCTTGGATCGCGTCAACCCCAGAGTCTGGAATCGCGGCGTGGGCCATCTTTCCGTGAACGGTGACTTCCATTTGCAGGCAGCCGTTGTGCGCAGTAATGACTTGGTAGCTAAACCCCGCGGCGATCATCAGGTCGGGGTGAATGATGCCGTGCTTGAGCAACCATGCTGGCCCGATTTCTCCGCCAAATTCTTCGTCATAGGTAAACAACAATTCCACACTGCCGTGGGTGGGTTTGGCAATGGCCTCGAGCGCACGAAGTGCGAAGGCGTAAGTGGAAAAATCGCATTTGCTGACAGCAGTCGCACGGCCGTACATTTTTCCATTTTCGATGTCGCCGCCATACGGGTTGTGGGTCCAGCCTTCGCCCGGAGGAACGACGTCGCCGTGGGCGTTCAGAAGCACGGTGGGGCCCGCGCCGAATTTTTTGCGGACCAGCAAGTTAGTTACACTTTGCATTCCCACAGCATGAACTTCCGCCTCGGGGATGGCGTGTTTTTCAACCGCCAAGCCCATGGCCTCTAGGAGCTCCGACGTTCGCTGGGCATGCGGCGCATTGTTACCGGGCGGGGTATCGGTGGGCACCCGAACCAATTCTTGTAAGAACTGAACCTGCTCATCAAAGTGCGTGTCGATCCAAGTATCTAAGTCGGTGTAAACAGTGTGGGTCATAAAATATTTTTCAAAAGTAAAGAGGGGGAATCAAGACTGTTCGAGGCTGAGTTGGGTGAGTAAATTTTCAAACGCATCAATGGCACGTTGCATATCGTCACTGGTGGTGGACTCCAACGGGTTGTGGCTGATGCCGCTGTTTTCCCCTCGCACAAACAACATAGCTTGCGGTATGAGTTCGTGCATCTTCATCGCGTCGTGCCCAGCCCCGCTGGTCAAGCGGTGCACTGGAATTCCTGAGGCGTGGACTGCGTTTTCCCAATGTGTTTGCCATGCCTTGTCACTTGGGGCAGCGGCAGCTCGCATGGTTTCTTCTAAAGTGAAGTGAACCCCACGACGATTACAAATATGATTTAATTCTGCCAACACATCGCTTGCTAGCGTATCCCGTTGCGCATCACTGGGCGCTCGCATATCCAAAGAAAAATCACAGCGCCCAGGAACTACATTGACGGAGCCACTGGGAACGTGGAGTTGTCCGATAGTGGCAACGGAGTCCCCATCGCGAAGGGCGCGTTGTTCCATAAACAAAGCCAACTCAGCAACTGCACAAGCGGCGTCTTGGCGGCGGTTCATGGGAGTAGTTCCTGCATGGCTGGCGGTGCCAAGCACACTGCCCACGTAACGCACACTCGCGTTGATCGAGGTCACAACGCCTAAAGGTAGATTCAACGCATTGAGCACAGGGCCTTGTTCAATATGCACTTCTACAAACCCGAGATATTTTTTGGGGTCACGGGCAAGGCTTGCAATGGTCTTGACGTCATGCCCTGCGCTCTTCATCGCATCGCGCATCGCAATGCCATCCGCATCCAATTGGTCCAGCCATTCGGGCTTGAAGTCGCCAGTCACAGCCCCTGCGGCTAAAAAAGTGGCTTTATAGCGTTGCCCTTCCTCTTCAGCAAAAGCGATCACTTCAATACCAAAGGGCAAGCGTTTGCCTTCTCGGTGAAGCGCGTCCACACACGCGATAGGCACAAAAATTCCCAACCGCCCGTCGTACTTCCCGCCGTTTCGAACCGTGTCAAAGTGGCTGCCGGTGAGTAGGTAGGGCGCGTCGGTTTTCTGGCCGTGGTAGCGGCCTACGACGTTGCCCACGGCATCGATGTGCACGTTATCAAAGCCGCAGCCTTGCATACGCTTGAGAATGTCGTTGGCACACGCTTGGTGGGCTTGGGTGAGGTAAGTCACAGTGAGTTGGCCGTGTTCAGCAAAGCCGGGGTCGCTGTGTTGGGCCAAGGCTTCGTGCCAATCCCAAACGGTGTTGCCCGTGGTGGGTTGGATGTCGAACTTGTCGTTGAGACGGATTTCGACAATGCGGTGAATATTGCGCAGGCACTCTTGCAATTCAAAGTCAGGGTGGCCTTGCAGCCGACGCTCAAACGCAGCAATGATTTCTTTTTTATGCAGACCGACTCCGCGCGGTCCGCGCACTGCCAAGATAAAGGGCCAACCGAATTTTTGGTTGTAGTCGGCGTTGAGTTGGTGAATTTTTTCAAATTCTTCTGTGGAGCAGTGGGTGAGGCCCGCTTTGCTCTGCTCGTTGGTGGACTCCTCTGTCAAATTTTTACTGAGCATTGCCTTGCCCGCGAGTTCCGGGTGGGCGCGAACCAGAGCGAGTTGTGCCTCCCTGCCTGCGCCATCCAAAACGGCGCACATGGCGGCTTTGAGTTGGGCCACGGAGCGAAACGGCCTGTGCGCTAAGGCTTGGTGAGCGATCCAATCGGAATGCTCATACAAGCCACTCAGCATCTCTTGGGCATTTTCAAGTGGTGCGTCGTTAAGCGCTTGCAACTTGGCAGGCACTGGCAAAGTCAAATGGGGAAGTGGGGTGGAAGTCTTCATACGGGGTGTGTTGCTTTCCAATGCCGTGCCACATCCAAACGGCGGCAGACCCAGACTTTGTCGTGGTTGCCAATGTGGTCTAAAAATCGCTGCAAAGCGGTTATGCGTCCGGGCCGACCGAGTAAGCGGCAGTGCATCCCAATGCTCATCATTTTGGGTGCATCCAACCCATTGGGATCGCCCTCTGCGTAAAGCGCGTCAAAGGTATCTTTGAGGTATTGGAAAAACGGATCCGAATGCGAATAACCCTGCGGCAAAGCAAAGCGCATATCGTTGCAGTCCAGCGTGTAGGGAACGATGAGTTGGGGTACGGTTGTCCCATCGGTTTTTTTCACCTGCATCCAAAAGGGCAGGTCATCGCCGTAGTAGTCGCTGTCGTATTCAAAGCCTCCAAAGTCGGCAACCAAGCGGCGCGTGTTGGGGCTGTCACGCCCGGTGTACCAGCCTAATGGACGTTCACCGGTGAGGGTCTGCATGATCTGCATGGCCTGTGCCATATGTTCGCGCTCAGTAGCTTCGTCGATATGTTGGTAATGGATCCACTTCAATCCATGGCATGCGATGTCGTAGTCGAGTTCTTGGAATGCAGCGCAGAGTTCCGGATTTTTTTGCAAGGCCGTGGCAACGCCAAACACGGTCAGCGGGAGTTTGCGTTTTTCAAATTCACGAAGAATGCGCCAAACGCCTGCGCGAGAGCCATATTCGTAAATCCCTTCCATGCTGATATGCCGATCAGGAAAGGCCGGCGGGTTAAACATTTCAGACAAAAACTGCTCTGAGCCCGCATCCCCGTGCAAGACGCTGTTCTCGCCACCTTCTTCATAGTTCAACACGAACTGAACCGCAACGCGGGCTTGCCCGGGCCACTGCGGGTGCGGCGGTTGGCTGCCGTAGCCGATGAGGTCGCGTGGGTAGGCCGCGGTGGAGTCGTAATGTTTCATAGTGATCGCGTTGTCGTGGGGGATGAAGACTCAGGGATTAAGGCAGCTTGAACATGGCAGAGGTGTTCGTCAAGCAGTTGCAGGGCCAAAGGCTCGTCACGGGCTTGAATGGCGTTCACTATGGCGATGTGTTCTTCTTGGGAATGGGCGGCTTCTTGTTCGCTTTGGTACATCATGGTGATAAGTGCACAACGCGAATTAAGGTCACCGAGCATCTGCGCCAACACGGTGTTGCCGATAAGCTTTGCCATCAGCACATGAAAATCTCCAAGCAATTCAGTGCGATTGGAGATATCACCTTCTCCGATAGCCGCGCCTTCGAGTTTGATATGGTCTTTGAGTGCTTTGATATGTTGGGGCTTCAGGTCTGCGATGAGCGTACGAACCATCCCGGCTTCTAACATACGGCGCACCGAAAAAACTTGACGTGCCTCTTCAAGCGACGGCGCGGAAACAAAAGCTCCTCTCGCTGGTTCCATGCGAATCAGGCGGTTTTGCGAGAGGCGAAACAAGGCTTGTCGAATGAGGGTGCGCGATACGCCGAATTGATCTGCCAGTTTTTGCTCAACCAATTTGGATCCGGGCAGCAGCCGGTGTTCCACAATAGAGCGCGTCAGTGCGTCAACAATAAATCCGGTGGGCGTGGCGTTTTCCATACGGATAATGATAGCGTTAAACCATTAAAAGTGTATACACTTCAATCTTAATTTTGAAGTGTTTCTCCAAGGAGTTGCTATGGGACTCAGTACCCACGTTTTAGACACCATGCATGGCACCCCCGCCGCTGGGATGCGCGTTGCGCTGTACACCACGGATTCAGCGAGCCCGAGCGCAAAGGCCACCTTGGTCAAACAGTTTGTACTCAACAGCGACGGTCGTAACCCTGACGGAATGTTGTATGACCACGCGGCCTTAAAGGCAGGAACGTACCGTTTGGTTTTTGATGTGGCTGGGTATTTTAAAAGTCGAGGCGTCGCTTTGTCGGAGCCTGCATTCTTAAACCAAGTGGGTCTGGATTTTGGCATTGCCGATGCAACGCAGCACTACCACGTGCCTTTATTGGTTAGCCCCTGGAGCTACTCGACCTACCGGGGCTCTTGAATTACAACTGTCCCTCGGACAAGGTATCCAACTGAAAGCGGCCGCTTTTGTGCCAAAGCCAAGTGTCGGTATAAGTCACCCGCCCCATCTTGATGGGGGCAGGGTAGGGAGCAGCATCTTTCACAGCCCGTTCAATTTCCGCCATGACTGCTGGAACATGGTCAGGCGCTCGCATCCAGCGGACTTCAGTGACTTCGCCACGTGGACCAATATCGACTTGCAACACGCCAACGGCTTGCAGCAGAGGGGGCATTTTTCCTTGGTAAATCCGGCTGTTGAGTTTTTTGTAAAGATGAGAAGCTGCGTCGCGGCGGTATTCCCTAGGGGTTGGGGCCTGAGATACGTAATTAGGGGGCGCCTCTTTAGGAAGCGGAAGCGCAACTTGGGGTTGGGGTGCGGGTACGATGGCAACTGGTGCCTGGGGTGCGTTGGCGCAGCCAATAACAAACAGAGAAAACCCTGTACATATCAAGGCTCCAAGGCGCAATGCGACGGGCTGAGGGAGTAAGGTCATGTTGTATCTCCAACGATTTATCTTTTTATCTATCTTAAGAGAACTTTCATGCGAAGTCATGCGTCTCAATTTTTAAGTCAACTCCCTCACAGTAACGCGGTTTTGGTTTTGGTGCAAGCCACCCGGGGGTCTGTCCCCCGGGCCGTGGGAACTTG
This sequence comes from Bordetella parapertussis, assembly GCA_945888535.1. Taxonomy (GTDB): domain Bacteria; phylum Pseudomonadota; class Gammaproteobacteria; order Burkholderiales; family Burkholderiaceae_C; genus Allorhodoferax; species Allorhodoferax parapertussis_A. The sequence continues at coordinate 3,203 of CAMDAN010000088.1, read as the reverse complement.
GATGGGCGTTTTCCCGAATAGTTTGGTGGCCACGATTGGCGGAGGTCGGCTGGAACTCGATGCCATCGCATATGCCCGCGCGATGGCCCATGTGCCCGGTGGCATGGAAACTCGGCGGTTTTCCCTAGGGCCGAGTTTGGGCCAGTGTTGTGGCGGGGAAGTGGAGTTGCGCTTTGAGTTTGTGAGTGCGGCAGATGCCTTGAGCCTTACGCCGCGATTAGAAGACAAGAAGTTTCCTGTTGCCTTGTTCGGCGGTGGCCATGTAGGGACTGCGCTGGTCAAGGTCTTATCGGCCTTGCCCGTAAATGTCACTTGGATTGACAGCCGCGATGAGATTTTTCCCGAAGACGTGCCTTTGGAAATACGCTGTGAGCACTCCAACCCGGTTCACGCGGCCGTTGCAGACTTGGTACCGCAGTCTCGGATTCTCATCATGAGTTTTAGCCATGCCGAAGATTTGGACATTGTTGCAGCGTGTTTATTGCGTCAAAGAGTCAAAGCTGATTTGCCTTTCATTGGGCTGATCGGCAGTAAAACCAAATGGGCTACTTTTCAGCATCGTTTAGAAGCCAAGGGTTTTACGACCGAGGAACTAGACAACGTTACATGCCCGATAGGGATAGACGGCATCAATGACAAACGCCCCGAAGTGATTGCAGTGTCCGTCGCAGCCCAGTTGTTGAAGACGGCTTAGCTTAGCGTTGAAGCACGGCTAAACTGTATACAATTTCCAACGAGGAGAACCGCACACCATGGAAAGTTATTTATTGGACTGGGCCAACTTGCTGTTGCGTTGGGTTCACGTTATTACTGCAATTGCCTGGGTCGGCTCGTCGTTTTACTTCGTGTTTTTAGACAGCAGCCTCACGCCGCCAACGGATCCTGAGTTGCAACGCCAAGGGGTCAGTGGAGAACTCTGGGCGGTACATGGCGGGGGGTTTTACCACCCTGTGAAGTTCGCAGTCCGCCCGCCGGAGTTGCCCGCCCATCTGCATTGGTTTTATTGGGAAAGCTACAGCACCTGGCTGACGGGGTTTTCGCTATTTACTATTTCCTACCTCTGGAACGCAAGCACGTACCTCATCGACAAATCCGTGATGGACTGGGCACCAGCAATCGCTGTGGCCGTGGCCCTAGGATTTTTGTTGGTTTTTTGGTTTGCCTATGACGCTATTTGCCGAATATTTGGGGAGCGCAAACACGGCGACGCAATCGTAGGGGGCTTGGTTGCGCTGATGGTGTGTGCGGCAACATGGTTAGCGTGTCACTGGTTTGCAGGCCGCGCCGCATTTCTCATTGTGGGCGCCATGATGGCGACCAGCATGAGTGCCAATGTATTTTTCTGGATCATCCCTGGCCAAAAAACCGTGGTGGCCAGTATAAAAGCCGGGCTTGCAGTGGATCCAGTGCACGGCAAACGCGGTAAGCAACGCAGCGTTCACAACACCTACTTCACGCTGCCAGTTCTCTTTGCGATGTTAAGCAACCATTACAGCTTTACGTATAGCCATCCAAACAATTGGCTGGTGCTGATCCTCATGATGTTTGCAGGCGCAGCGATTCGGCAGTTTTTTGTCTTGCGCCACGGCTTTAAGTTGGGACGCAACCCCCATCCTTGGCGTTATGCGTTTTCAGGCGTCGCGGTCATTGTGTTTGCGATTTTCTGGATGGCACCTGCAGACCAAAAAACAAAACCAAAATCAAGCGTGACCGCAGTGCCCAACTACGCAACGCTTCAACCCATCTTGTCGCAGCGCTGCTACCAATGCCATGGCGAGCAGGTGCAGATGAAAAACGTTCGCCTCGATTCACCCCAAAACCTCGCCCTGCATGCGCAAGCGGTGTACCAACAAGCGGTCGTTACGCGCATCATGCCTATGAACAACGCGACCCAAATTACCGATGCGGAGCGGGAAGTGATCAAGCAGTGGTTTGAGGGTGGGGCAAAGACGGATTAACAGTGATTGAAAATAACCAGCCTTAGTTTGGGCTTAATTACTCGGCGTAACAGTGAGAAAATGGGAAGCACCTCAAAATAATGCCTCTATCTTTTAAAGTCCTTTTTTTCCGCCCGCTAAACCTCATGCCTATGTCCTCGCCTCAAAGTCTGCACCCAGCGCTTGAAAAGCCAGACCATGTTTTTGAAAAAGCAGCGGAGCTTTTTGGTGTCATGTCAGCACCCATGCGTCTCAAAATTATCAATTGCTTGTGCGATGGCGAGCAAAATGTAAGCTATCTTTTAGAACGCATTGATACGACTCAGCCCAACATGTCGCAACATCTCAATACCCTTTTTAAGGCGGGTGTGCTGGCTAAGCGACGAGATGGGGTTCAGATTTACTACCGTATTGACAACGATAAAATTGTTAGCCTGTGCAAAGCGGTTTGCGAGCAAATCGAGAGTTAATCAAGGTTTCAAATAAACATAGCCTTCGCGGGCTTGAAGTCGAGCTACTTCGGCAACGCCCGAAGGAACAATTTTTGTCTCCATGAGTAGCTTTTCTGGATTAATATTTCGCGTTACAAGGGTGTTATTGCAGACTCTGAACTCAACCCCCTTGCCAGCCAAGTTGCTGACAGGAGCGCTAAATTCACGGCCCTTATTGTCTTTAGCGTCCTGTACCAAAAAGTCAACGCCCAAGCCGTGGGTGACCACCACAATCCTCGCTTTAGGGTCTGCATTGAGGTGATTTTGAACATTGTTCAGTACAGCCGCGGCAGTATCAACACCTGTATTGACGTGGTAAACCGTTTTGATGTCTTGGGCTTGTACGCCATTCAAAAAAACAGCCAAGAATAAAGTAAACAGAAGCTTGAGCACGGATAGTCTCCTAGTTAAATAGTCAAATTTAAAAAATCATGGTGGCATCTGAGGGTTTTCACTGAACCTGAAACTCACCCAAGCACTATAGTATTCGCATATATAAGAGATGACGAATAAATTTTTAGGTTTTTTTCATCTGTGGATTTTTAATGTGAAATTTGAAGGAGTCGCAATGAATATTTGGTTTAAAACATCTGCAGGTATCGCACTGCTTTCACTTTGCGCATGGTCTACAGCAGCCGATCCATTACAGGTGAGGAGTATGGCCGCTGCTTGTGCAAGTTGCCACGGGACAGCTGGAATTGCACTGTCAGGAATGGAGTCCTTAGCTGGGCAGCCCAAAGACGATTTATTGAAAAAGATGTTGGACTTCAAGTCG
>CAMDAN010000087.1 GCA_945888535.1 Bordetella parapertussis | reverse complement strand
GCCGGCTAGAAAGTTGTAAGTCCTGCAAGCCGCCTGGGTATCCATGGTTTCAACGCCGATCCGTTTGTCATACAAGCCTTGGAGCCATTGGGGGTCGGGAAAGCGAAGGGTCGAACCGCTCCCAAAAATGACCAACTCTGCGCCTAAATCGATCAGTTTTTCAAAATCGGCTGGGCCTAGCTTTTCGAACCCGTCGCATTCCCATGGAAAGGTTTGCCCCGTGCTGCAAACCACCGTGCTGGCATGGACGGGCTCGCCATTGATGGCGACCCAGTCGCTCCCATATCCGGTGATCGTGGGGCCTTGGGTGCGGTCAGGTTGGAGTTTCATCGGTTCTAGGGTGGCGAAGGGTGACGAATTTGAATGTTGCACTGCACTACTGCGGCAGAATACTGTGGTCAAATTATAGTTTTCGCCTGAACCCTATATTCTCGGAGGGATTTTGAGAACCATTCAGAAATCTGCCAAGCTTGCCAACGTCTGTTACGACATTCGTGGCCCCATCATGGACCGTGCGCGTCAGATGGAGGAAGAGGGCCAAAAAATCATCAAACTCAATATTGGCAACCTCGCGGTATTTGGTTTTGATGCGCCCGAAGAAATTCAGCAAGACATGATTCGCAACTTGCCCAATTCTTCAGGTTACTCTGACAGCAAAGGCATTTTCTCTGCGCGAAAAGCGGTGATGCACGAAACCCAAAAGCAAGACATTAAAGGCGTCACACTGGACGATATTTATTTGGGTAATGGCGCCAGTGAATTGATTGTGATGGCAACGAACGCCTTGCTAGACAACGGCGATGAACTTTTACTTCCAGCGCCCGATTACCCGCTGTGGACTGCAGCTGCAAGCCTATCGGGTGGTACCCCAGTGCACTACCGGTGTGACGAGGCCAACGGGTGGATGCCTAATCTTGACGATATCCGCGCAAAAATCACCCCACGAACCAAGGGCATTGTGGTGATCAACCCCAACAACCCTACCGGGGCGCTTTACGCTGACGCCTTGCTGTTAGAAATTGTCACTATTGCCCGCGAACACGGATTGGTGATTTTTGCCGACGAAGTGTATGACAAGGTTTTGTATGACGGGGTCCAACACACGGCCTTGGGTTCACTTAGTAACGACGTCTTGACCCTGACCTTTAACTCTTTGTCCAAAAGCTACCGTTCGTGCGGTTACCGGGCCGGGTGGATGGTGGTTTCCGGAGATAAACGCCCAGCCAAGGATTACATTGAAGGCTTGAATATGCTTTCGAATATGCGTTTGTGTGCCAACGTTCCTGGCCAATACGCTATCCAAACCGCGCTAGGCGGCTACCAAAGTATTGATGACTTGGTGTGTGAAGGAGGGCGTTTGCGTCGCCAGCGCGACTTGGCGTATTCGCTCATTACCGCCATACCTGGGGTGACATGTGTCAAGCCCAGTGCTGCTTTGTATATGTTCCCTCGTTTGGACCCCAAGGTTTACCCGATTGAAGATGACCAACAGTTTTTCTTGGAGTTGCTTCAAGAAACGCGTGTCATGTTGGTCCAAGGCAGTGGGTTTAATTGGTCTGCGCCTGACCACTTTCGCATCGTATTTTTGCCTCACGAAGACGACCTTCGCGAAGCCATTTCGCGGATTGCCCATTTTTTAGAAACGTACCGCAAGCGCGTAGGCCATTGATTTTTTTGTTGCACTGTTAAAGCATTTTATGAATCCGATTCAAGTAGGTTTGTTAGGTATAGGTACGGTAGGCAGTGGTACGTTCGCGGTCTTAAAACGCAACCAAGAAGAAATCAAACGCCGCGCTGGCCGAGGCATTGAGATCACCCGGGTGGCAGCGCGCAATGTGGAGCGTGCCAAAGCGCTGGTGGGTAAGGCCGTCGAGGTGGTGAGTGATCCCTTCGCTGTGGTGAACGACCCGGATATTGAAATCATCGTAGAAGTCATTGGCGGAACGACCCTTGCCAAAGACTTGGTGATGGAAGCCATCGCTAATGGGAAGCATGTGGTGACAGCCAACAAGGCTTTGCTGGCTGAACACGGCAACGAAGTCTTCGCCGCGGCCCATGCCAAGGGCGTTATGGTGGCCTTTGAAGGTGCAGTCGCGGTCAGTATTCCAATCATCAAGGCCCTGCGCGAAGGGCTCTCTGGCAACCGCATTGAATGGGTAGCGGGCATCATCAACGGAACCACCAATTTCATATTGTCAGAAATGCGCGACAAAGGTCTGAGCTTTGATGCTGCTCTGGCACAAGCCCAAGCTCTCGGATATGCCGAAGCAGACCCGACGTTTGACATTGAAGGCTTTGATGCCGCCCATAAAGCCACCATCTTGGCCGCGATTGCTTTTGGGGTACCGGTCCAATTCAAACGGGCCCATGTGGAAGGAATTACCAAGCTCGCGGCGGCGGATATTGCCTACGCCTACCAGTTGGGCTACCGCATCAAGTTGCTAGGAATTGCCAAACGCACCCACTCAGGAATCGAGTTACGCGTTCACCCCACACTGATCCCGATCAAACGATTGCTGGCCAATGTCGAAGGCTCTATGAACGGCATCATGGTCAAAAGCGATGCCGCCGGTATCACGATGTACTACGGGGCTGGAGCTGGGTCTGAGCAAACGGCATCCGCTGTGATTGCCGATCTGGTCGATGTGACCCGACTGCATACGGCCGACGCAGCCCAGCGCGTCCCGCATTTGGCGTTTCAGCCAGACGCGATGAGCGACACACCGATTTTGCCGATGAGCCACATTGTGACGAGTTACTACCTGCGTTTGCGTGTGGCAGACCAGACCGGTGTCTTGGCAAAAGTCACCGGCATTCTGGCCCAAGCAGATATCAGTATTGATGCCGTGTTACAGCGCGAGTCAGATGAGATCAGTGGCGTTGAAGCGAGCCAGACGGATCTGATTATCTTGACCCACGACTGCAAAGAATCACAAATGGACGCTGCGATTTCTTTGATGCAAGCTTTGCCCACCGTACTTCAAACCATTGTTCGTATCCGTAAAGAAGAGTTAGTTTAATGCGCTACATTTCAACCCGCAGCCAAGGCGCTGCCCCCATTGCCTCAAAGCGTTTTTGTGAGATTTTGTTAGAAGGCTTGGCCCCTGATGGAGGGCTGTATTTGCCAGAGAGTTACCCACAGGTGGACGATGCAACCTTAACGCGCTTGAGAAGCCTGTCATACGCCGATCTTGCCTTTGAGGTTTTGTCTTTGTATGTGGACGACATTCCTTCCGATGATTTGCGAATGTTGTGCCGAAAAACTTACACCGAAGCGGTGTTTGGTACCCAAGCCATTGTTCCTTTGAAAAAGTTGGAAGATGGTTTGTATTTAGAAGCCTTATCAAACGGCCCCACATTGGCTTTCAAAGACATGGCAATGCAACTTTTGGGGAATTTGTTTGAATACGAATTAGCCCGCCGCGGCGAAGAATTGAATATTTTTGGCGCTACCAGCGGAGACACAGGCAGTGCAGCGGAATACGCCATGCGCGGCAAAAAAGGGGTTCGGGTTTTCATGACCAGTCCGAACGGGCGAATGAGTCCTTTTCAACAGGCGCAAATGTTCAGCCTGATGGATGCCAATATTTACAACTTGGCTGTGGATGGGGTCTTTGATGACTGCCAAGACTTGGTTAAAGCTGTGTCTAACGATTTGGATTTCAAGCGCAAATACAAAATCGGCACAGTCAATTCGATCAACTGGGCGCGTTTGATGGCCCAGGTGGTGTATTACTTTGCGGGCTATTTGCAAGCAACGACTAGCAATACGCAGCGGGTGAGTTTCACTGTTCCGAGTGGAAATTTCGGCAACGTTTGCGCCGGCCATGTCGCACGGATGATGGGCCTGCCCATTGCTAAGCTGGTGGTTGCGACCAATGAAAATGATGTGCTGGATGAGTTTTTTCGCACTGGAATTTACCGGGTTCGGGGATCATCGGATACGCATGAAACATCAAGCCCTTCCATGGATATTTCGAAGGCCAGTAATTTTGAACGTTTCATTTTTGACCTGATTGGTCGCGATGGAAGCAAAACAGCGGATTTGTTTGGAACGCAAGTGTCTCAAAAAGGGCGGTTTGATTTAAGTGCTGATTCACACTTTCCAGAAGCTTCGTCGCGCTATGGGTTTGCCAGTGGCAAGAGTACCCACGAAGATCGGCTACAAACCATCCGTGATACTTGGAAACGTTACGGTGTGATGGTCGATACCCATACCGCTGACGGATTAAAGGTTGCGTTGACGTACCGTACGTCTAACGTTCCTATGTTGGTTTTAGAAACCGCCTTGCCAATTAAATTTGCTGCAACGCTGGTGGAGGCCTTAGGCCTAGAACCTGATCGCCCAGAAAAATTTATTGGGATTGAGGCCTTGCCTAAAAAAGTCAAACTCATGGCGTCCGATGTCACTGCGGTGAAGGCATTTATCGCCGAAGAATGCGGTTACTGATGTTGTATGCGTAAACCCCTCTTGCCTTTGGAGACCGCATTAGCGCAGCTTCTCGCAAGCCTTGAGGGAACGCGACTTGAAACCGAGTGGGTTTCTACCATGCAGGCGGATGGTCGGGTATTAGCGCAGGCCGCTAGCTCAGAATTACAGGTTCCACCGCAAGACAATTCCTCGATGGATGGGTATGCCGTTCGGTTGGATGATGTGGGTGCTTGCAATGGAATTTTGCCCGTATCACAACGAATTCCAGCAGGGACGAATCCGCAAGCACTGCTTGCGGGGACTGCAGCCCGAATTTTTACCGGCGCACCGATTCCTTTCGGTGCAGATGCCGTCGTTATGCAAGAAGACTGTGTCGAACTGCCTGCTGCCAATCCGCAAGACACCGAACTGCGTATTCAAGTCAACCAAACACCCTCCATTGGGCAGTGGATACGCCGCTCAGGCGAAGACGTTACCAAGGGCGAGGTTGTTTTGGCCGCAGGACAACGCTTGGGCCCAGCTGAATTGGGTATGGCAGCCAGTATTGGTTTGGGGAATTTGTGTGTCGTTCGCAAGCCGCGCGTCGCTTTGTTTTCTACAGGCGATGAGTTGGTGATGCCAGGGGATATAGAACCCCAAGCGATGCCGGCGGGCGCCATTTACAACTCCAACCGTTTCTTTTTAAGCAGTCTGCTTCGGCGCTTGGGATGTGATGTCACTGACTTTGGGATCATTCCTGACCAAAGAGAGGCGACTATTGCGGCCCTTCGACTCGCGTCGGAGAGCAACGACCTAGTTTTGACCAGTGGCGGTGTCTCTGTTGGGGAAGAAGACCACGTTAAACCGGCCGTTCAAAGTTTGGGTAGCTTGGACCTTTGGCAAATTGCCATCAAACCAGGCAAGCCTTTTGCGCATGGTCGCATTGGCGCATGCCATTTCATTGGTTTACCGGGCAACCCGGTATCGAGTTTTGTCACGTTTCTTGTGTTAGTTCGCCCCTTCTTGCAGCGATTGCAGGGCGTGCATCCATCAGCCCTTCCAGTGACTTTGATGCGGGCAGACTTTGACTGGCTCAGACCCGATAAGCGGCAAGAATTTTTACGCGTGCGCAGGAACACAAAGGGCGGCTTAGACCTTTTTCCAAATCAAAGTTCAGGGGTATTGAGTTCGGTCGTCTGGGGCGATGGGTTGGTGGACAATCCAGCAGGCCAGTCGATTCGCCAGGGCGATCAGGTGGGGTTTGTGGCGTTCAATGATCTTTTGGGTTAAGGTTTAGTGATGCGTGTTCACCTTAAATATTTCGCTTCGATCCGTGAAGCCATGGGTTGCGCGTCTGAAACCATCGAAACGTCGGCGCACACGCTTGCGCAGTTGCGTGATTCTTTAGCCCAAAGAGAAGGCCCGCCCTCAGAGGCTTTGCATCGTGGCAAGGTCGTCAGAATGGCTTTGAATCAAAACATGGCGGAAGAAAGTAGCGAGTTGATCGATGGGTGTGAAGTGGCTTTTTTCCCTCCTGTGACAGGCGGTTAACACTTATGGCTCGGGTTCGAATTCAGAGCGAAACATTCGACATTGCACAAGAAATTGCCCTTGTGCAAGCCAACGACCCACGCGTTGGCGCGGTCTGCAGTTTTTTGGGGACCGTGCGGGACCGAAACATCCAAGATGATTTGCATGCCAATAGCGTGCAATCTTTAGAGCTCGAGCATTACCCCGGGATGACCGAAAAATCGATTGAGGCCATGATCGATGAAGCCCATCGGCGGTTTGATATTTTGGGCGCACGTGTGGTCCACCGCATCGGCGTATTGCTTCCCCAAGATCCTGTGGTCTTGGTGCTGGTGGCATCTGCACATCGGGGTGAAAGCTTTCAGGCCTGCGAGTTTTTGATGGACTATTTAAAAACTCAAGCCCCTTTTTGGAAAAAAGAACAAACTCCAGACGGCGCACACTGGGTTGACGCACGGGTAACGGATGATGCAGCTTTAGCCCGCTGGGGCATCGTCGCAAGCAACGCCTAATAACGGGATGGAGTGAGCTTTTCCCTTGACATGGGACAAGGTTCGTTTTCCGATTGGCCTTGAAAATGTCTGCGTACAGCCCCAACTACAGCTGAATTAGGAGATCACGATGCGTGTAGACAAACTCACCAGTAAATTTCAAGAGGCTTTATCGGACGCACAAACGTTGGCGATCGGGCAAGACCACGCGTTCATTGAGCTGCCCCACGTGGTTGCGGCCATGTTGCGCCAAGACGGCGGGCCCAAGGCCTTGCTTCAGCGCGCTGGCGTCAATGTGCAGGGTTTACTCGTCGCTGCGGAAGCTGCTATCAAGAAGTTACCTCAAGTCCAAGGCCATGAACAGGTTCAAGTGGGTCGCGATATGGTGAGCTTGCTGCAAGCGGCGGAAAAAGAATCCATCAAACGGGGCGATCAATTTGTTGCAAGTGAATTGTTTTTTCTCGCGCTGGCTGACAGTAAATCCGATTTTTCTAAACAAGCACAAGCCCAAGGCGTTGGAAGAAAAAGCATGGAAGCGGCGATTGAAGCCGTGCGCGGCGGGCAAAGCGTTGACAGCGCTGATGCCGAAGATCAGCGTGAATCGCTCAAAAAATACTGTGTTGACCTGACGGAGCGGGCCCGCGCTGGCAAGCTCGATCCAGTGATTGGCCGTGACGATGAAATTCGCCGGGCGATTCAAGTGTTGCAACGACGAACTAAAAACAACCCAGTGCTTATTGGCGAACCCGGTGTTGGAAAAACCGCGATTGTGGAAGGCTTGGCGCAGCGTATCGTTTCAGGCGAAGTCCCTGATTCCCTCAAAGGAAAGCGTGTTCTGTCATTAGACATGGCGTCCCTCTTAGCCGGTGCCAAGTTCCGCGGAGAGTTTGAAGAGCGCCTTAAAAATGTTCTCAAAGATTTGGCAAAAGACGAAGGCCAAACCATTGTCTTTATTGATGAGTTGCACACCATGGTTGGGGCTGGCAAAGCCGAAGGCGCGATGGATGCAGGCAATATGCTCAAACCTGCACTGGCCCGTGGGGAGTTGCATTGCGTCGGCGCGACTACGTTGGATGAATACCGAAAGTACATTGAAAAAGATGCGGCTCTTGAGCGAAGATTTCAGAAAATTCTGGTGGGGGAACCCAGTGTGGAAGCGACGATCGCCATCTTGCGTGGCCTGAAAGAGCGCTATGAAAAGCACCACAATGTAGATATCACCGATCCTGCCATCGTTGCTGCTGCAGAGTTGAGCCATCGCTATATCACTGACCGATTTTTGCCTGACAAAGCCATCGACTTGATTGACGAGGCTGCGTCTAAAGTCAAAATCGAGATGGACTCCAAGCCCGAAGTTATGGATAAATTAGATCGGCGCTTTATCCAACTTCAAATTGAGCGCGAAGCCGTCAAAAAGGAAAAGGACGAAGCGTCTCAAAAGCGATTTGAACTCATCAACGAAGAGATCGCCCGCTTACAAAAAGAGATTGCAGACCTTGACGAAATTTGGAAAGCAGAAAAGGCCAGCGCCTTGGGAAGTAGCCAAGTTCGTGAAGACATTGAAAAGCTGAAATTTCAAATTGAAGAACTCACCCGTAAAGGCGATTTCAACAAAGTAGCTGAATTGCAATATGGAAAGTTACCTGAGTTAGAAAAGCGAATGAAAGAGGTACAGGCGCGTGAAGCGGTTCGGGGTGAAGGAGCTGCTCCGCGCTTATTGCGAACCCAAGTGGGCGCCGAAGAGATTGCTGAGGTGGTGAGTCGCGCCACGGGAATCCCAGTGTCAAAAATGATGCAAGGCGACAGAGAAAAACTTCTCCAAATGGAGACAAAACTTCATAACCGCGTTGTGGGGCAAGACGAAGCCATTGGTGCCATATCCAACGCGATACGCCGCTCCCGCTCAGGCCTCTCTGACCCTAACCGACCCACCGGTTCATTCTTGTTTTTAGGCCCGACCGGAGTGGGAAAAACCGAGCTCTGTAAAACACTGGCCGGGTTTTTGTTTGACAGCGAAGACCACCTGATTCGTATCGATATGAGCGAGTTCATGGAAAAACATTCCGTGGCCCGATTGATTGGTGCGCCACCAGGTTATGTGGGTTACGAGGAGGGCGGGTATCTGACCGAAGCAGTGCGCCGTAAGCCCTATAGCGTTTTGCTCCTTGACGAAGTTGAGAAGGCCCATCCGGATGTATTCAATGTTTTGCTGCAGGTTCTAGATGATGGACGGCTCACCGATGGCCAAGGCAGAACGGTTGATTTTAAAAATACAGTGATTGTGATGACTAGCAATATAGGGTCTCCCTTGATTCAAAGCATGGTGGGGCAAAGCACTGAGGACATCAAAGAGGCAGTCACAGGCGAGCTGAAAAATCACTTCCGACCCGAGTTTTTAAATCGCATTGACGAAATCGTGGTGTTCCATGCCTTGAACGCGTCCCACATTTCGAATATTGCAAAAATTCAGCTGCAGACGCTGATCGCTCGCATGGAGAAAATGGACTATGTGTTGGCAGTTTCTGATGCCGCGGTCGCGGAGTTAGCCAAGGTGGGCTTTGATCCTGTGTATGGTGCTCGCCCGCTCAAGCGTGCCATTCAACAGCGGCTGGAAAATCCACTGTCGAAATTGCTGTTGGAGGGATGTTTCCTGCCTAAGGATGTGATCCAAGTCGGTGTGGATCCGATTCGTGCGCCAGGTGAATTTTCTTTCACCAAAGAAACTTAAGAAGAGGCGCTTTGGAGAGGCTTTAAGGCGCGGTGCCGGCGTTGGTCTCAACAGGGACGCGCCTTGCACCATCAAACCGGCGTGCCCAATAGGCAACTCCCATGTCTTCGACCCGAACTTCGGCGCCAGGTTTGGGCGAGTGAATGAACTTGCCGTTACCCACATAGATGCCGACATGGCTGAACGCCTTTCGCATCGTATTGAAAAAGACCAGGTCGCCCGGGCGCAGTTCTGATTTTTTAATGGTTTGCGTCGCTGCAGCTTGTTGCGCTGCGTTGCGAGGAAGAGCCAAACCGATGGTCTGCTCGTAAATGGCTTTGACAAACCCACTGCAGTCAAACCCCGTTTCTATGCTGGTTCCACCAAAGCGGTAGGGGACCCCTAAGAATCCCATGGCACCAATAACTAAGTCGGATGCCTTGGCCTGCACTTGGGTTGTGACGTCTCCCATCTTGGCAATCAAGCCTTTTTCAGCCAAAAAACCAGCCATATCATCACCCGCCGCTGCCGGCTCAGCCATAGCAGGGCCACCCGCCAAGGCGAGGGTTGTAACGAGGGTGGCCAGTTTGTGCATCTGGACATGGTACCACTGTTAGACGCGATAGCAGAGAAAAAACGTGAGGAATTAACGCTAACCTATTGATTATCTTAGTTTTTGTTGTTTTATTGCAAACAACGTTGCCAATGCTTAAGTGTGCTTTTGTGACTTTTGGGTGAATATTGCAGATTGGTTATGCTCGCCTTACTTAACCCCAGCGAAAGAACACTATGTTGTTAGAAGCCGATGCCAGTCAGTTAGTTTTGGTGGATTACCAAATTCAACTCATGCCCGCGATGTTGG
>CAMDAN010000086.1 GCA_945888535.1 Bordetella parapertussis | reverse complement strand
TTGGACAAGCAGGCCGCCAATATGGACGAGGCGCTAGAGCTGATTGCCCACCACACCGCGCGAAAAGAGGCGGTGTCGATTGGCCTGTGCGGCAATGCTGCAGACTTGTTGCCCGAACTGGTGCGCCGCGCTAAAGCGGGTGGCCCGCGTCCGGACATCGTTACTGACCAAACCTCGGCACACGACATCATCAACGGCTACCTGCCCAGTGGCTGGAGCGTGGCGCGGTGGAGGGCTGCGCAAAAAGACCCGGCACAACACGCCGAACTCACGCTAGCCGCAGGCCAGTCGTGTGCGGTGCATGTTCAGGCGCTGCTCGATTTCCATGGCATGGGTATTCCCACGGTGGACTACGGCAACAACCTACGTCAGGTGGCCAAAGACTATGGCGTGGCCAATGCCTTTGACTACCCCGGCTTTGTACCGGCCTATGTGCGACCCCTGTTTTGCAAAGGCATTGGGCCCTTTCGCTGGGTAGCCCTGAGCGGCGACCCCGAGGACATCCGCAAGACCGACGCGAAGATGAAAGAGCTTTTCCCAAACAACGCCGGCTTGCTGCGCTGGCTAGATATGGCTGGCGAGCGCATCGCGTTTCAGGGCCTGCCCGCACGCATTTGTTGGATCGGTCTGGGCGAGCGGCATCTGGCTGGGCTGGCGTTCAATGAGATGGTTAAAAGCGGCGAACTCAAAGGCCCCATCGTGATCGGGCGCGACCACCTCGACAGCGGCTCGGTTGCTTCGCCCAACCGCGAAACCGAGGCCATGTTAGACGGCTCAGACGCCGTGTCCGACTGGCCGCTACTCAACGCCTTGCTTAACACCGCCAGCGGCGCGACCTGGGTTAGCCTGCACCATGGCGGCGGCGTGGGCATGGGCTACAGCCAACACAGCGGCGTGGTGATCGTGGCCGACGGTACTCCCGAAGCGGCCGAGCGACTGGGGCGCGTCTTGTGGAACGACCCAGCCACTGGCGTCATGCGTCACGCCGACGCAGGTTACGAAATCGCCGAGCAATGCGCCCGTGAACAAGGCCTGAACCTTCCCATGAAAGCCCTCTGAAATGCGCACACTCGCCGCTTCATCCATCACCATCACCCCCGGCGCGCTGCCGCTAGAGCAGCTCATGGCTATTCATGCCGACACGGTGCAACTGCAACTTCCGGACGCAAGTCGTGCTGCTATTCGTGCCAGCCAACAGGTGGTACAAAACGCTGCCGACGGCGACGCGCCGGTCTATGGCGTGAACACCGGTTTTGGCAAATTAGCCAACCAACGCATCAGCAAGTCGCAACTCGCCACTCTGCAGCTCAACCTGATCCGTTCGCACTGCGTGGGCGTGGGCGAGCCCTTAGAACCGGCTGTGATGCGCCTGATGATGGCGCTCAAGGCGGCCAGCCTGGCGCGTGGCTATTCCGGCGTCCGCCAGGTGGTGGTCGACACGCTGATTGCGGTCTATAACGCGGGCCTCGTTCCCTGGGTTCCGTCCAAAGGATCGGTTGGTGCGTCTGGCGACTTGGCCCCGCTGGCGCACATGACGCTGGCGCTGATGGGTGAAGGTTTTATGTTGGTAGACGGCGCGCCCGTTCCCGCGCTGGGCGCTTTGAGGTCCGCAGGCATTGCGCCGCTCGTGCTCGGCCCCAAAGAAGGTTTGGCATTGATCAACGGCACGCAAACATCGACCGCCTTGGCGCTTCATGCGCTGCTGATTTTTGAGCCGGTTTTGGAAGCTGCCTTGGTGATCGGAGCGCTGACGATTGACGCAGCACGCGGTAGCGACGGTCCATTCGATCCACGCATTCATATTTTGCGCGGCCAGCCGGGGCAGATCGATGTGGCGCAGTATTACCGTGCACTCCTTTCGGGCAGCGAAATCCGTAACTCACACCTGCATGGGGACGACCGAGTGCAAGACCCGTACTGCCTGCGCTGCCAGCCGCAAGTGGTGGGCGCTTGTCTTGACCAACTGCGCCACGCTGCGCGGGTGCTGCTGATCGAGGCCAATGCGGTGACCGACAACCCACTGGTGTTTGCCGAGGACCAGGCCATGCTCTCAGGCGGAAATTTTCACGCCGAGCCGGTGGCGCTGGCAGCTGACGGCATGGCTTTGGCCATTGCCGAGGTGGGCGCGATTGCCGAGCGGCGCATCGCCATGCTCATTGACAGCAGCGTGTCACGCCTGCCACCTTTTCTCACCGATGACGCTGGCCTTAACAGTGGCTTCATGATTGCGCATGTGACAGCCGCCGCCCTGGCGTCTGAAAACAAATCACTGGCGCACCCGGCCAGCGTAGACAGCTTACCCACCAGCGCCAACCAAGAAGACCATGTGTCCATGGCCACCTTTGCCGCGCGTCGCTTGCAGGCCATGGTGAGTAACACCGCGCACATACTGGGCATTGAGCTGCTGGCTGCGTCACAAGGCATTGACTTCTTGCGGCCCCTACATAGCTCACAGGCGCTCGAAGCAGTGCACGCGCTGCTACGCACGCACATTCCAAAAATGGAACAAGACCGTTATTTGGCGCCCGATATTGCCCACGCCACCGCTCTGGTGGAGAGTGGCGCCTTGGCCAAGATATTGCGGACCTTGCCCGCATTGCCAGCGCTCTGGATTCCGGGTTGAAGCCGGTAGTGCCTGAGACGGCACGCGCCATGGCCACATACGGTGTGAAAGTCAGGCCCCGGGAGATGCGCTCACGATACGGACTCCGGAAGAATGGGAATACTGCGCAAAGCTACCGGTGAGCGCGCCTGTTCTTCAGCAATCTTTTCTGCAATTGCACGGCGAAAACGTGTGGGGCCCAGGTCAATTTTCAGACCAATGGGCGGCACGGCAGCGCGGTCTATGCCTTTTTGTACCGCTTCCAAAATGATCTTATCTTCCGCGAAAGCAAAGCGCACCGACTCGGTGAACTGGCGCGAGATCTCGGCGTCACCCGGCGCGAAATTACGCATCTGAAACCAGTAATAGCGGGTGTGGGTTTCGTCCACCGGAGTCATGAAGTTGTAGCTGTCCATGATGAAGACGTCGGGGTGCAAAGGCTTGTCATCCCCGCCCGTACCTGCGGGCACAAAGATGGCCTTGATATAGGCGTGGCTGGGAAAGCGTACTTCGTACTGCTGCTTGCGGTCGCATTGGCCCTTGAACTTGAGAAAAGGCACATAAAACGGCGCGGGCTCCACGTTACGCATCCAGCGCGATACGGTCACACCGTTGTCGGCAACGATGTTTTCCAGCGCCGTGTCTTCGCAGGCGGCGCTACCAAAAGAGCTTTGGTGCACCCAGGACACGTGCGAAGGGTCGAGCAGGTTGTCCGTGATATGCAGGTAATTGCAGGCCATGTCGATAGCCTCGCCTTGGTTGTAGCCCCAGGTCGAATCGTCCCAATGGGGAATCTCGTGGATGGTGGCCGGGTCGGCGCGCTCAGCTTCACCCATCCAGATCCATAGCAGGCCGTAGCGCTCATGCAGAGGGTAAGAACGCACGCGCGCACCCGGCGGCGTGCGGTCCATACCGGGCACCTTGACGCAGGCTCCGCTGCAATCGAATGTCAGACCGTGGTAGCCGCATTCCAAGTGGTCGCCTTTGATGCGGCCCAGCGAAAGAGGTAATTTACGGTGCGGGCAGGCGTCTTCAAGCGCAGCTGCACTGCCATCAGATTTGCGATACAGCACGATGTCCTCGCCCAGCACACGCACGGCCATGGGCTTGTCGCCGAGCTCGCGGTTCCAGGCGGCGATGTACCAAGTGTTTCGCAAAAACATATTTTCTTCTCCTGCAAATTACCAAATGCTGACCGACAGCCATTGACGAGGCGTCCATGGAGCTATGACAAGCCCCATCACCCGATTGACAGCCGCTGATTTACACCGGCGCGTTTAGAGAGGAAGATGTGCGTTTCAGCTGACCTGCACACCCTTCCAAAACGCCACATACCCTTTGATATTGGCGGCCGCCTCTTTGGGGTCGGCGTAGCACCAGGCAGCGTCTGGGTTGACGTCACCATCGACGGTGATCGAGTAGTAGCTCGCCTGCCCTTTCCAAGCGCAACTGGTCTTATGGTTGCTAAAGCTGATGAACTCGCGGTTCACAGACGACTCGGGAAAATAGTGGTTACCTTCGACCATCACGGTGGCGTCGCTTTCAGCGATCACGGTGTCTTTCCAAATTGCTTTCATCGGTGTGCTCCTTAGGGGTATGAATGCTGGGCGGATTAGTCTACCAACGCCGCGTAAACCAAGTTTCGAAACCTGGGGCGGTAATAGTCCCGCTGGTTGGGGGCTTGGGTCATGAGGATGGCAAAAAACTCTTGAACGGGGTCAACCCAAAACGTAGTGCCCGCGCTGCCGCCCCAGGAATACAGGCCTACCGAACCAGGCAAGCTATCCATTCCAGGAGCCATGCGCACCTGAAAGCCCAAGCCAAAACCTGTTCCGGGGTTTAGCATGAACCCCAAGCGCTGGCTAGGGTGTTGGCCAATAGCGCCTAAGTGGTCTGAGGCCATGAGGCGCACAGTGTGAGGGCTCAAAATACGCTGCCCCGCCAATTGCCCCTCGTTAAGTAAGCACTGTAAAAACCGAGCGTAATCCTTAGCGGTAGACGCCAAGCCGGCCCCGCCAGACTCCATCTTTGGAACCACGCGCATGTCAAAGAGGGGAACCGGCGGCTTTCCTTCTGGATCTTTTTCAAAAGGCTCTACCAAGCGATGTTGCTTTTCAATGGGAACGCTAAAGGCGGTATCGACCATCCCCAAGGGTCCCAAAATATGGTCTTGCAAGAACGCGCCTAAAGTTTGGCCGCTGACTGCCTCAACCAGCGCCCCCAATAAATCGGTAGCGCGGCTGTATTCCCAAACGGTACCGGGTTCAAACATCAATGGCAGTTTTGCCAATGCTTTAGAAAATTCAGCGTTGCTGCGGTCTCGCGAGTCGATCTTGGCTTTGGCGTACATCACTTGAACGGGCTCAGACCCCAGAATTTCGTAAGTCAAGCCTGCCGTATGGCGCAGTAAATCTTGGACCGTTGGCGCTTGGAGCGGTGGGCGTAAATTCATTTGCCCTGCCTCAAAGTGGGCTACTTTGACATCAGCAAACTCGGGTAAGTGTTTGGCAACCGGGTCATCGAGCAATAAGCGTCCGCGCTCCATCAGCATCATCACCGCCACCGAGACAATCGGCTTGGTCATCGAGTAAATACGAAAGATCGAATCCAAGGCCATGGCTGAGCCGCGCTGAGGATCTTGTTGACCCACGGCTTCATGGAACACGACGCTTCCTTTGCGAGCTACGAGCATCACAGCGCCAGGCAAACGACCCGTTGCGATCTCTTGGCTAAAAACTTCCGCGATATGGCGAGTGCGTTTGGGATCAAAGCCCAAAGATGCCGGCGCTGCCTCAGGCAAAGCCAAGGGATTTGTTGCTTGGGTGGTCATTTCGGGCTTCCTTCTTTTTCTTGTAACAAGCGCCACATGACTTTGCCAGCGCCGCTTTTGGGTAATGCGTCTAAAAATTCTACAGAACGTGGAATTTTATAAACCGCCATGTGGTCCCGACACCAGTCCATGATGTCTTGTTCGCTGACTGTTTCTTTGTAGCTTTGCCTTAGCACCACAACCGCTTTGACGGACTCACCGCGGTAGCTGTCATGGGTGGCGATGATGCAGGCTTCTTGAATCGCTGGGTGTGCAAACATAAGGGCTTCTACTTCAGCAGGCCAGACTTTAAAGCCCGATGCATTGATCATGCGTTTGAGGCGGTCGGTTAAAAAGAAATACCCGTCTTCATCCATGTGGCCTAAATCACCGGATCTAAAAAATCGATGCCCCTCAATTTCCACAAAGACTTCCGCAGTGGCCTCTGGCCGCTTCCAATAGCCCTGGAAAATTTGAGGGCCACTCATGATGATCTCGCCCTGCTCGCCCACTGGCATGGTCTTCAAGGTATCAGGGTCCACAACCCGCGCAGACACACCCATAAATGGAATACCCAAACATTGCTGCTTCGGTGCATCCGGCGGGTTGCTATGCGACGGGGCAGCGGTCTCGGTCAACCCATAGCCTTCACAATAGCGTAATCCGAATTGCTCCCATAAACGCTGCGCAATGGCCTTAGGCATTGCAGCCCCGCCACCGCCGATATAGACCAAACTAGAGAGGTCAAACTTCTCAAAACTGGGACTTGCCATGAGATCAATCACCATCGTCGGGATATTGGTCCAATGGGTGACTTTCCATTTCGCTATCAACGCGCCGGCCAGTTCTCGGTCCCAGCGCGGCATCAAAATCATGGTGGCTGCGCAACTGATGTTGGTGTGCATCAAGCTCACCATTCCGGTGATATGAAACATCGGCACCACCATCAAGGTGACGTTTTGCATGCTTCCATTTCCCCACATCCCGCTGGCCAATGCGTTGTGCATGATGCTGGAGTGCAAATGCATACAGCCTTTGGGCAAACCTGTCGTGCCACTCGTATAGGGCAGCACCGCCAGGTCGTTAGAACCTACGTCAAGTACGGGCACCGGTGCGTTGCACTCCATGGCATCGTTCCAAGCATGCACTTTCCCGCTTTGCAACTCTGGCAACGGATGTCTGGTTAACAGCCAATCGGCCCAAGCAGCAGGCGGCACGTCGTCGCCCTGTTGTGGATCAAAACCATCGGTGAAGTGCGTGACGATGAGGTGACGCAAGCGCATCTCAGGGGCCAGCGCATCACTGGCCTTGGTTAATTCTTGGGCCAAATCTGACGTCGTGATGGCAACTTTCGCATCGGGGTCGGTAATGTAGTGTTTGAGTTCTTCTGCCCGGTTCATGGGATTGACCGGAACCACCACGGCATTGGCACGCAAGATACCAAAATGCGCAATCACCAATTGCGGGCAATTTTGCATATTGAGCACCACCCGGTCGCCTTTTTGAACCCCCAATACACCCAAATAGGCTGCAAACCGCTCGGCCTGGGCGTGCAATTGACCGTAAGTAGTGCGCCTACCAAAAAAAACCAAGGCTGCTTTATCGGGGTAGCGTCGAGCGTTGGTTTCTAAGTTGTCCCACAACGACGTGTTTGGCAGTGTGATGTGGCGTGGCAAGCGACTTGGCCAAAAACGGTAATGCGCGGGTTGCTCAGAATCGGGAATTGGCATGGTTGCAGCAATAGTGTGGTTTGTAGGGATGCTACCGAGGAAAACACCCAAGATTCATATGATTATTCATTTTTAGCATAAAGTTCAAGCGTAAACCCCGATAATCTAAGCCAATCGGATGCATTACAGTACATGTCTTGCCGCTGGGCATCTTCAATACCACTTTTTTAATGGAGCAATGATTATGAAATTTACCCAATTGAAAACAGCTGCCGCCTTGGTTGCTGTTCTAGGAGCCGTAATAGCCGCTCCCGCTCACGCTGGTAAAACACTCGACGGCATCAAAGCCCGCGGCCAAGTGATTTGTGGCGTCAATACCGGCTTGGCTGGTTTTGGTGCAGCCGACTCGAATGGCAAATGGTCTGGAATGGATGTGGATATGTGCCGCGCCATGGCTGCCGCTGTTTTGGGCGATGGCGAAAAAGTGAAATACGTTCCCCTCAATGCACAGCAACGTTTTGCTGCACTGCAGTCTGGCGAAGTCGACGTTCTCGCTCGTAACACTACTTTTAGTTTGACACGTGACGCGTCGCTCGGATTGCACATGACTGCTGTGACTTACTACGACGGCCAAGGTTTTATGGTCCCAGTGAAAAGCAAAATTAAAAGCGCCAAACAACTTAAAGGCCAAACCGTTTGCGTTCAATCTGGAACGACAACCGAGAAAAACCTGACCGACTTTTCCAAAGCGAACGCTTTGAATATCAAACCGATCGTGTTTGAAAAATTAGAAGCGGCTGAAGGCGCCTACTTCTCTGGTCGTTGCGTTTCTTACACAACAGACGCATCTGGCTTGGCCTCCACCCGCAACAAAGTTGCTAAAAACCCAGCTGATCACGTGATTCTTCCTGAACTGATTTCTAAAGAACCGCTCGGACCTATGGTTCGCCGCGGTGATGACGAGTGGTTTGCGATTGTGAAATGGGTGGTTTACGGTTTGTTAGAAGCTGAAGAGTATGGGATCACCCAAGCCAATGTTGACGATCTCAAAGTCACAAGCAAAGACCCCATCATTGGTCGTATCTTGGGCGCTACTGAAGACACCGGCAAACTCTTGGGCTTAGACAAAGAGTGGATGGCTCGCGCTGTAAAAACCACAGGAAACTACGGTGAAATTTTTGAGCGCAACGTCGGTCCGAAATCTCCCATCAGGTTGCCCCGTGGTTTAAACAACCTGTGGAACAAAGGCGGAATTCAGTACGCTCCCCCGATTCGTTAATCGAATCCTGCGAGGCGCATCAAAAAGCGCTTCGCATTCAAGGGCAGACGCACTTCATGGGGTCTGCCCTTTTTTATTGTTGAACTGAAAACTTCATTTTTCTTATGGCAACTCCCAAGCCCCCCCCTTCACGTACTTGGTCGTGGCGCAGTCAAGCGTTTCGCGGGCTGATGTACCAAGTCATTGCTATTGCCATCATCGTTGGAGTGGTGGGATGGCTGGTGCACAACACGGTCGTCAATATGCGCATCCGTGGCATCCAAAGTGGATTTGATTTTTTATTAGGAAGCGCAGGCTTTGATATCGGTGAGAGTCTGATCGTCTTTGATTCGGGCGAGGCCTATTGGCGTGCGTACTTGGTGGGCTTTATAAATACTCTGCGCGTTGCCGTCTTGGGTATTATTCTGACGACCATTTTAGGTACGCTCATTGGTGTAGGCAGGTTCTCGCGCAACGCACTGATTCGCGGGCTGTGCCAAGTCTATGTTGAGTTTTTCCGAAATATCCCAGTACTACTTCAGCTGCTCATGTGGTACCTCATGTTTACGGAGGTACTCCCCGCTTCATCGGAGCCTTTGGTTCTTGGCCCGATGTTTTTGAGTAAGGGCGGCTTGAATTTTCCGATTCCGATTTGGGCAACGGGCCATGCAGTGGCGGCCTGGGGCTTACTGATCGGCTTGGTAGTGGCTTGGGTTTACCGTCGCTATGCACAAAAAACGTTTGAGCAAACAGGCGTTGCTAAAAGTATGTTTTGGACCCCGTTGCTTATCGCATTGTCATGTGGCGTATTGGGATGGTTGCTCGGTGGTGCACCGACCGCTTTGGATCTGCCTATCCAGGGCGAATTCGCGATTGAAAATGGCGGGGCTTTAACTCCAGAATTTTTGTCCGTCCTTTTGGGATTGACGATTTATACGGCGGCCTTTGTCGCAGAGGTAGTTCGCGGTGGGATTCAGTCGGTGGCTCAAGGGCAATCGGAAGCTGCTGCTGCGTTGGGTTTGAGCAAAGGACTCTCCATGCGTTTGGTGCAGTTGCCCCAAGCCCTTCGCGTCATCATTCCACCTGTCACTAATCAGTTTTTGAACCTCACCAAAAACTCTTCTTTAGCCGTTGCCATCGGCTACCCCGATGTCGTCTCTATTTCCAACACAGCGATTAACCAAACAGGCCGCGCAGTCGAATGTATTGCCATCATCATGGTGGTGTATTTGAGTACTTCTTTACTCACTTCGCTACTGATGAATTGGTACAACCAACGCTCTGCCATTCTTGAGCGTTAAAGCGGAGTCGAATAAAAATATGACTGCTATTACTTATCAACCGATTAAAGCCCGACACGCACCGATCAACACGGAAGGTCATGTCGCTTGGTTGCGGTTGAACCTGTTTGGCGATTGGAAAACCGCCTTTGGCACTGTCTTGATTGGAGCTTTGCTCTTATCTGTGATGCCGCAATTTATTGACTGGGCCTTGGTCAGAGCCGTTTGGGTTGCAAATTATGACATTTGCCACGCTGAAGGGGCTGGCGCTTGCTGGGGCGTGGTATCCGAAAAATACCGTATTATTTTGCTAGGACGCTATCCCTTTGAAGAACAATGGCGTCCGATCAGCTCCACCGCCCTCCTCTTAGGTTTGGTCGTAGTGAGTTGCATGCGTACTTTTTGGCGTTCTGGTTTGGCTTTGCTGTGGGTTGCTGTGCTGGCCTATTTCTTTACGGTCATGCACGGCGGAGTTCTGGGCTTGAGTGTGGTCGACACCGATCGCTGGGGCGGCCTCCCGCTGACGATCATGTTGTCAACTTTGTGTATGGGCATGGCTTTTCCTATTGCCTTAGTGGTCGCCCCGAGGG
>CAMDAN010000085.1 GCA_945888535.1 Bordetella parapertussis | reverse complement strand
AAACTGCTAAACCACTGGGGGCCTTTTTGCACAATGTCACGCACCCAATACAGGGTTTCAAAATTATGTTCCAGCGTAGGACGGCCAAAGAGGCCCACTTGGGCAATATAGGGAGGACGCATACGGGGCTCACCCCGTTTGCCTTCAATACTTTCGATCATTGCAGACTCTTCGCCGCAAATATAGGCGCCCGCTCCGCGTCGCAGTTCTATGGTGGGAAGCGGACACGGCGGGTTGGCTTGGAGCTTAGTCAACTCGGCTTCCAAAATAGCGCGGCAACCGTGGTACTCATCACGCAGATAAATATAGCAAGCGTCAATCCCAACCACCTTGGCAGCCACTAAGAGGCCTTCTAAAAATCGGTGGGGGTCGCGCTCTAAATACGTGCGGTCTTTGAAGGTTCCGGGCTCGCCTTCGTCAATATTGACGGCCATTAACTTGGGGGCGATTTGGTCGCGCACAATGCGCCATTTCCGCCCTGCCGGGAAACCCGCGCCACCTAAACCGCGGAGACCGGAGTCCTCCATCGCTTTGACCACGGCTTCGCCGTCTTGCTTTCCATTGGAAAGTGCTACGGCTAATGCGTACCCGCCTTGCGCACGGTAGGCCTCTAAACCGACGAAATCTGGAGATACTTTGACGTCCTTAGCGACGGGTGAAACCGATTTTTCAGCCAAGGATGCGGCGTCAAATACTTTTGCCTGAGTCCCTGCGGGGTGAGACACCGCAGCAGCTTTCACAGCAGAGGCGACAGCCTCAGTTGACGCAAAGGGAATCGGGTTTTGATGGACTACGGCCACTGGGGCCTGCTCGCAACGCCCAAGGCACGGCGCCGGAATCACGCGAACATCATCGCGGCCTAAAATTTTTGGCAGACGGGCCAATAAATCTTTTGCTCCGGCTAACTCACAACTCAAACCGTCGCACACACGCACGGTGATTGCTGATGCTTTTTCATCACCCCTAAGTACTTCAAAATGGTGATAGAAGGTGGCCACCTCGTACACCTCGGCCATGGGAATATTCATCTCTTTGGCCAATGCCACCAAATGGCGGTCATGCAGGCAACGGTAAGCATCGTTGAGCACATGGAGCAACTCAATCAGAAGGTCACGTCGGTGAGGCCCTTCGCCTATCAAGGCGCGTACTTCAGCCACCGACATGTCGTCGGTCTGTCGACCCTTGAGCTTACTTTTACTGCGAATGCGCTTGCGCATGTCGTCCACAGAGCCTAAAGAAACACTGTCTATCGAAGTTGGTTTTTGCATAGTCAATTAAACGCAAAGCCCCGCAACCCCTAAAGCTTGCAGAGCTTTTTCACACAAGTTAAAAATCAGGCGAAAAACTTGGCCACGCTTTGCAGCGTGCGGTAGACGCCCCAAGCCAAGGAAATTCCTACCGCAGCCCACACCAACGTCACTGTGAGCGAGCTCACCGAGTCAGCACCTGCTTCACTGCCGCGCACCATTTCAGATGCAGCCGCTTTTTCATGGGCCAAACGTTTCTCTTCTGCCAATTCTGCATCAGTCATGAACCATTTTTTATCCAAGGGGCGAACCAAGAGATTGCAAATGAGACCCACAACCAACATGCTAACCAAAATATACATGGTTTGGTTATAGACCTGCTCGCGCGGAATGCCCAGACCGAGTTGGTATTCACGCATGTAGTTCACCACCACTGGGCCCAAAACCCCCGCCGTTGCCCACGCTGTGAGCAATCGACCATGGATCGCGCCTACCATTTGCGTACCAATAATTTAAGTTGCTTTGCTGATCGTGATACTGGGGAACTTGGAAGAAAAATCTTTGTTTTTAGCTGCTATCGCCACGGCAACTTTACGCGCTAAAGCTTTGTACAAACCAGCCACTTCGCCTTCAGGCTCTGCGACTACCGTCGGACGACCGCTGTCGGCTTGCTCGCGTATCGACATAGCCAAAGGCAAGGCACCTAAATAATCCATGCCGTACTCTGATGCCATTTTTTTGCCGCCATCGGCACCAAAAATATGCTCGATATGACCGCAGCTGCTACAGACGTGTACCGCCATGTTTTCAACGATACCTAAAATAGGAACGCCCACTTTTTCAAACATCTTGATGCCTTTTTTAGCATCCAAAAGCGCGATATCTTGGGGGGTAGTGACAACGACAGCACCCGTCATAGGAACACGCTGACTCAGCGTGAGCTGAATATCACCAGTGCCCGGTGGCATGTCGACTATCAAATAATCGAGGTCTTTCCAATGCGTTTGGCGCAGCAACTGCTCCAGCGCCTGGGTTGCCATCGGACCGCGCCAAATCATGGCCTCATCTTGAGCGACTAAAAACCCAATCGACATCACCTGCACGTCGTAATTGACCATGGGTTCCATGGTCTTACCGTCTTCAGATGCAGGCTTGCCTTCAATACCCATCATCATGGGCATGCTCGGACCGTAAATATCGGCATCGAGCAATCCCACGCTCGCACCTTCAGCGGCGAGTGCCAATGCCAGGTTGGCTGCGGTCGTACTTTTTCCTACGCCACCCTTGCCAGAGGCCACTGCCACAATATTTTTGACACCCGGCAGGAGTTGAACCCCTCTTTGAACCGCGTGGGCACTGATATTCAAGCTTGGCTGAATTTCAACATGGACCACGCCCTCCATGGCTTGGGCTGCTGCGGCCAAAGCTTCGCAGTACCCTTGAAGCAGGCTTTGCGCGGGGTATCCCATCTCCAAATTAAAGTGCACCGTGTCACCATCGATCTTAAGGTTTTTGATGCACTTACTACTGACAAAATCTTTGCCGGTATGGGGGTCAATGACGTGTTTAAGTGCGTCAAGAATGCTTTGTTCAGTTGCTGCCACGAAAAGTTTCCTTCAAATTTTGACTAACCGAGAGTCTAGCGGTACTTTGAAAACGCGCTCAAGGCATGGTTTATCTGGATAATGAATCCATGCGCGACATGCCACCTTTGCCTGAAACTCCCGCAACAGCCCTTGTTTTAAGTGGCGGTGGTGCCCGTGCGGCGTATCAAGTGGGCGTACTTCAAGCCATCGCAAAAATTCGCCAAAAACAAAAGGCATCATTACGGATCAATCCCTTTCCGATTGTGGTGGGAACATCAGCAGGCGCTATCAATGCTGCGGCTTTGGCCTGTGGGGCAGACGACTTTGATGCAGCAGTCAACAAAATTTCAAATACCTGGTCTGCAATGCATGCTGACCATATTTACCAGGCCGATAGCCTGAGCATGGCGCGATCTGGAGCCCAATGGCTCAGCATGATCTCGGTGGGTTGGATGGTTGCCAAATGGTGGCGCATCAAACCGCGGTCTTTGCTTAACAATGCCCCACTGGGCCAACTGCTTTTGGACTTGGTCCCCTTGCAGCGTCTACAAGCCTTGATTGATCAAGGCCACCTGAAAGCGCTTGCCATCACGGCATCCAGTTACACCACAGGCCAGCACGTTACTTTTTTTCAAGGCTTGAACGATTTGCCCTTATGGGAGCGCTCGCAGCGCTACGCCCTTCGCGCTCCAATTACGTTGACACATTTACTCGCCTCCTCGGCTATTCCCTTTATTTTTCCTGCGAAAGCGCTTCCAGTTCAGTCGCACCAAGAATATTTCGGTGATGGCTCCATGCGACAAAGTGCGCCGCTCGCTCCAGCGATTCATCTCGGCGCAGATCGCATTTTGGTGATTGGAGCAGGGCGGATGAACGAGCCCAAAGCGGATGACGAATCGCAAGCCGACGGGGCGTATCCCTCGCTTGCCCAAATTGCAGGCCACGCGATGTCGAGTATTTTTCTAGATGCTTTGGCCGTTGACATTGAAAGGGCTCGCAGAATTAACCAAACCATCGCCTTGGTGCCTGAGGCCTTGCGCAGTGCTAGTCGTTTGCGTGCTATTTCGGTTTTGGTGATTGCGCCAAGTCAGCGCTTGGATGCCATTGCGTCCAAGCATATTGAGGCATTGCCCTTGGGAGTTCGTACCATGCTGGGAACCGTTGGAATCTCATCTTCCAAGGCGGACTTTAAAGGTGCAGCGATGGCGAGTTATTTGCTATTTGAAAGCGCTTACACCCAAGAGCTCATGGCCCTAGGTTTTTCTGATGCCCAAGCCCAACGCGAGGACATTTGCACCTTCTTTGGTTGGTAACGGTAAAGCACAGGGCTGCCGTCTAAAATCACACTCTTTGGCGCATTGCCACCCTTCGTGACCCGCCGTCCCCACTAGCCCTTACTTCTCCCCCATTTGCCAGCCCCCTTGACTATGTCTCGCCAACTCTTCGTTACCACCGCCCTGCCCTACGCCAATGGCAACTTCCACGTTGGCCACATCATGGAGTACATCCAAGCCGACATCTGGGTGCGTTTCCAGCGCATGCAGGGCCACAAGGTCGATTTCGTGTGCGCGGACGACACGCACGGCGCTCCCATCATGATCGCCGCCGATAAGGCGGGCATCACCCCGCAGCAGTTTGTGGCCAACATTGCAGCTGGCCGCAAGCCGTACCTGGATGGTTTTCACATCGCTTTTGACAATTGGCACAGCACCGACGCTCCTGAGAACCACGAACTCGCCCGTCAAATTTACCGCGACCTGCGCGACATTCCTGAATCAAAAGGCGGCTCGCTGATTGAACGGCGCACGATTGAGCAGTTTTTTGATCCCGAAAAAAACATGTTTCTACCGGATCGCTTTATCAAAGGCGAGTGCCCCAAGTGCCACGCCAAAGACCAGTATGGTGACAACTGTGAGGTGTGCGGCGCGGTGTACGCCCCCACCGACCTCATTGACCCCTACTCCGCTTTATCGGGTGCCAAACCTGCGCTTAAAAGCTCGGAGCATTTTTTCTTCAAATTGTCCGATCCCCGTTGCGTTGCGTTCTTAGAAAAATGGACGCAGGACAAAGACGAAAGCGGCAAGCCACGGCTGCAACCTGAAGTAGCCAACAAGGTCAAAGAGTGGTTCACCGTTCGCACAAACCCCGACGGAACCACCAGCGAAGGTTTGGGCGACTGGGATATTTCACGGGATGCGCCTTACTTTGGCATTGAAATTCCCGATGCACCGGGTAAATACTTTTATGTGTGGCTCGACGCGCCCGTGGGCTACTTGGCCTCGCTGAAAAACTTGCTCGACACGCGTGTCGAGAGCTACGACGCCTACATGGCGAACAACAAGTTGGAGCAATACCACTTCATCGGCAAAGACATCGTCACCTTCCACACCCTGTTCTGGCCCGCCATGCTGCACTTCAGCGGTCGCAAAACGCCCAACAACGTGTTTGTGCACGGCTTTCTCACGGTGAACAACGGCGAGAAAATGAGCAAGAGTCGTGGCACGGGCCTTGACCCGCTCAAGTACATAGGCCTGGGCATGAACCCCGAGTGGCTGCGTTACTACTTGGCAGCCAAACTCTCGGCCCGCAACGAAGACATTGACTTCAACGCCGAAGACTTTATGGCGCGGGTTAACAGCGATTTGATCGGCAAGTTCGTGAACATTGCGAGCCGTGCGGCTGGCTTCTTGACCAAGCGCTTTGAAGGTAAATTGACGCAAGGCTTTGGCGAACAAGGTACTGCGTTGATGATCGACATCCGTGCTGCCAAAGACAGTATCGCCCAAGCCTACGAGGCACGTGAGTTTGGCAAAGCCGCCCGCGAAATCATGCTGCTTGCCGACAAGGTCAACGCCTACGTGGACCAACACAAGCCGTGGGACTTGGCCAAAGACACAGTCAACAACGAAGCACTGCACCAAGTATGCTCATTGCTCATTAACGCCTTTACAGAACTGAGCCGGTACTTGGCACCAGTGTTGCCATCACTAGCGCAAGCGGTCGAGGGATTCACAGGTACCTCCATGAAAAACTGGAATACAACAAGCAACGTCGCCAGCATTCAACCCTACCAACACCTCATGCAACGCGTCACCCCCGAACAACTCGAAGCTCTGTTTGAGCCCCCCGCAGTCATGGAAGAAAAAGTCACTCCCGGTGGCGAAGAAATCGCCGCCACTATTAGCATCGACGACTTTGCCAAGGTCGATTTGCGGATTGCGCAGATCGTGAACTGCGAAGCGGTGGAGGGTTCTGTGAAATTGCTGCGCCTCACGCTCGACGTGGGCGAAGGAAAAACCCGCAACGTGTTTAGCGGCATTGCCAGTATGTACAAGCCCGAAGACCTGATCGGCAAGCTCACCGTGATGGTGGCCAACTTAGCCCCACGCAAGATGAAGTTTGGTATCAGTGAAGGCATGGTGCTAGCTGCCAGCCACGCCGACGAGAAGACCGATGCCGGCATCTATATTCTGACCCCTTGGCCCGGTGCAACCCCGGGTATGCGAATCAGCTAAGGGTATGAAACTAAAAGAAAAAGTGTCTTCGCTAAATTTCGATGTATTGATCGTTGGCAGTGGTTTAGCGGGCCTGAGCGCCGCACTTCTGCTATCCGAAAAATACCGCGTCGCCATCATCACCAAACGAGCAGTGAGCGAAGGCTCCAGCGGCTGGGCCCAAGGTGGCATTGCTGCCGTGTGGGACAAGTCCGATAGCTTTGCTGCACACGTGGATGACACGCTGGTTGCGGGCGCGGGTTTGTGCGATCTGGCTGCCACCCAATTTGTGGTCGAACAAGCCCCGCAAGCCATTGCCTGGCTGCAAGCCATGGGTGTTCCCTTTAGCACCGAAGACGGGCAGTTGCACCTCACACGTGAAGGCGGCCACAGCGCCCGTCGCATTATCCATGTCACCGATGCAACCGGCGCTGCGGTTCAACGCACCTTGATTGAGCGTGTCAAAGGTTCACCCAACATCACCCTGTTTCAAAACCACACCCTGATTGATCTGATTACCAGTGACAAGGTCAAAGGCTCTCCATCGGAAACTAAAAGTTGTGTGGGTTTGTATGCGCTCGATGAAGCGACCGATGAAATCTTGACTTTTCAAGCCGCCCACACGGTTTTAGCCACAGGCGGCGCGGGCAAGGTTTACCTCTACACCACCAACCCCGATACCGCCACAGGCGATGGAATTGCCGCCGCTTGGCGAGCCGGTTGCCGGGTTCAAAACATGGAGTTCATCCAGTTTCACCCGACTTGTTTGTACCACCCGCACGCAAAATCATTCTTGATCAGCGAGGCCGTGCGTGGTGAAGGTGGCCGACTGTTGCTGCCCGACGGCACGCGGTTTATGCCCAAGCACGATAGCCGCGCAGAGCTCGCACCGCGCGATGTCGTAGCCCGGGCGATTGACTTTGAGATGAAAAAAGGCGGCTTGGACTGCGTCTACTTAGACATCTCTCACCAACCCCTCGCCTTTATCCAAGAGCACTTCCCCAACATCTATGCCCGCTGCTTAGAGCTGGGTATCGATATCAGCCGCCAGCCTATTCCCGTGGTGCCCGCAGCCCACTACACCTGTGGCGGCGTGGTGGCCGACCTGCACGGACGCACCGACGTTGCGGGCTTGTACGCCATCGGAGAAGCCGCTTGCAGCGGTTTACATGGCGCCAACCGATTGGCAAGTAACTCCTTGGTGGAGTGCATGGTCTTTGCCCGCGCGACCAGCCATGACATTGGACTGAGTCAAGCGGCTACCGCGCTCGCACTTCCTTCGTGGGATGACAGCCGCGTTACCGATGCCGATGAGTCCGTCGTGATTTCCCATAACTGGGACGAGCTGCGTCGTTTTATGTGGGATTACGTCGGCATTGTTCGTACCAATAAACGCTTAGAACGCGCCGCCCACCGCATAGCCCTGTTGCAAGGAGAAATCCAAGAGTTCTATGCGCACTTCCATGTGAGCCGGGATTTGCTTGAGCTGCGTAATTTGGTTCAAGTTGCCGATCTCATCGTCCAAAGCGCCCGCGCTCGCCATGAAAGTCGCGGTCTGCACTTTAGCCGCGACTACCCGGAATTACTTGATGAAGCTAAGCCAACGATTTTGACGCCTTCTAACTTCAGCTGAAACTGAGATTCAGTAAGCGCCAACTACCAAACGGGCAACAAGCGCCCTTCACCCAACCTAAAACCCCGCGCTCCCACACTTCGGGCTTCGGCCTCATCATGGGTCACCCACACTACGGCCATTTGTGAGCTAGTGATCCGAGCTTGAAACTCAGCGCGAAGGGTTTGGCGTAAATCGGCATCTAAAGCGGAAAACGGCTCGTCTAACAACAAGACCTTGGGCTCGGTTATCAGAGCCCTTGCCAAGGCCACGCGTTGCTGTTCGCCGCCTGAGAGTTGCCAAACCTTAGACCTTGCGTAGGGCTGCATTCCAAAACGCTGCAACATGGCTTGGGCTTTTTCTCGCGCGTCATTGCGACGCAGTCCTTGCTCAACCAAACCAAAGGCCACGTTGTCTTGAACGTTCAAATGAGGAAACAGCGCAAAGTCTTGAAACATCAGCGCAAAACCTCTTCGCTCAGGCGACGTAGCGGTGATGTCTTGCCCTTGGCAAAGAACCCGACCGGCGTCTGGAGCTTCAAGCCCGGCGATGATTTTTAGCAGCGTACTTTTCCCACTGCCCGAAGGCCCGAGAAGCGCAACCGTTTCACCCGGCTGGACCTGCAAGTTGATATCTTGCAAAAGCTCGCGCGGGCTTGCGCCCTTGGGAGCCCAGCGTTTGGAAATCGATTCAAGTTCAAGCATAGGTTTCCCCGTCAGTGCGGCTGCGCAAGCTTGGCCGCTCAATGGCCATAAATACAGCCAAGGCCAAGGCCATCAGTCCACAAGACAAAACCAAGGCCGCATCGTGATGGGTTGCCCCAGGGCGGCCGAGGTGTTCGTAAATGAGCGTACTTAGCGTCGCCCATTCAGGCCGGCTTAAAAACAAAGTCACTGCAAATTCACCCACAGCGGTGGCCGCAGCAAATGCCATACCTCTTCGCAGCGCAGGCAACAGAAGGGGAAAAGTAATTCGCCAAAATACCCGCCATGGGTTGGCACCCAAGGTTTTTGCGGCGGCAAAAAGATGGGGTGGCATAGCGTCTAATCCTGCAGCCACTGATTTAGCAACGAAAGGATAGGCTAGCAAAGCATACGCGGCAACCAACAAAGGTGCGCTGGCCGTCCAGCGCGGATACAGCAGCAACAAACCAAATGCCACCAAGATAGGAGACACCACGAAAGGTAAGAAAACCAGGGTACGCAACCAAATCACGCGCTGAGCGGCTAAGGCATGGATCAGCCCCAATAGCGTTGCCAGCACCAAAGCAGACGCAGAAAAACGCACGGTGTTCCAGACGGCATCGAGGGTTTCTGGGTTGAGCAAAATGCCCCACCCGGTGGCCCCCGTTTGAGCAGCGCGCATCACAATCGCGACCAAAGGAGCAAGGCAAAAAATAACCAACACCACAAGCGCTGCGGCAAGAGCCAACCATTGGCTCGCCGTTTGCGGCCTGCGTCTGGCAATACGGTCAGCGCGAACCGGTCCAGCCAAGCGGCTTTCTACCCAAGCGTAGATCCAAGCCAACCCACCGGTAAAAAGCAAGACCCACAGCGCCAAGACACCCGCTTGCGCCAATTGCAGCTCGTGGGCGACCAGCGTATAAATTTCTACCTCGACCGTCGCATAGTGCTGCCCCCCCAAGACCAAGGCCAAACCAAACCCAGAAAAACAATAAAGAAAAACCAAGCACAGCGCCGACATCAACCACGGCAAAATCGCAGGCCACTCCACTCTCCAAAACGCCCGCCACGGCGTGGCTCCTAAAGTTCGGGCAGCCGCCATGCGTGATGCACTCACCTGCTCCAAGCCTTCGGTTGCAGCACGCACCAAGACACACAAATTAAAAAAAACATTGCCGTACAAAAGCAAATAAGGCGTATCCCCTAAGCTTGGCCCGCCCCATTGCACCACCCAACCCTGCGGCCCAAACAGGACCAAAACACCCATCGCTGCAACCAAAGTTGGCACCACAAAAGGCAACATCAAAGCGCGAAGAACCCACGCACGACCCCTAAATTCAAGCCGCGCCAAAACCCACGCGATGGGAACGCCCAAAACCAAAACAACGCCACAGGTCAGCGCCGCTTGAAGGGTCGACCAGAGCATGCGCCAACGCAAATACGGATCTTGCCAAGGCGCAAGCCAGAGGGTTGATGCATCGCCCTGCTTTGACCATGCGCCTTCGAGCAACAAACGTCCCACCGGCGCAATCAGCATCAGTATCAAAAAAAGCAAAGGCACCCCAGCCATTAACCAAGGCGCAAAGCGATTTTGAAAAGATGCACGCATGGCAGTGTTGAGGTTTTACGATGTTGCTTTGGAAATTACTTCAAAACCACCTTGGTCCAACGCGCAACCCACGCCGAACCTTTCTCCGCAATGTCTTTTTCACTTGGTGTATCAAACTTTGCTGGCTCTGGCGCGAACTTCATTACATCGACACGCGCTACGCTCGCTTCAGCAGGGTA
>CAMDAN010000084.1 GCA_945888535.1 Bordetella parapertussis | reverse complement strand
CGTCCGCCAATGTGCGAGTAAGCCGCAACGGGCAAGGGGCTGTCGAATTTATCGAGGTAAACGATCTCGCTGCCTTGGAGTACAGCCAAGTGAATAGTCTCACCGGTGGCTTTGGCAAGTTGTGCCAAATGCGGGTGAAGCAATGTTTTGAGATCAACTGCGCCGTCTACCAGCGCGCCGAGTTCAAAGAGTTTGAGGCTTGCGCGGTAGCTGCTGTTTTTGGCGTCTTGGTTCGCCCAGCCGCATTGAACCAAGGTTTGCAAAGTGCGGTGGGCGTTACTTCTGGCCAAGCCCAGTTCCGCTGCCACATCGGCCACCCGCGCGCCCTCGGGCAAGCGAGCGAGAAACTCCAAAACATGAAGTCCTTTAGCGAGGGTGGTGTCCATTAAGAAAGATTATTCCAATATTCAGAACAAGAATCTGATTTATGGAACAACTGTAGGGCGCGTTTGCAGTCGCGTCAACCGGTGGAAAACCCTAGGCTAGCAATTTCAATATGTCTTGCAAGCTTCTGCGCAATGGAAAGTTGACCGCATCGATGACCAAGCTGCGTTGGTAGAACGGGCTCATATCAAGGCCTACCCCCACGCCGATTAACCTGATGCGCCCTCCCCTCTCAATCTGCGTGGCAGCGGTTTGCAAATCGCGGTCGAGGTAGTGGGGGTCGTTGGCAAGCACGGTGGCGCTGTCCATAGGGCTGCCGTCTGATACGACGATGAGAATTTTTCGCTCTGCTGTGACTTGCTCTAAGCGTTGGTTGGCCCAGCGCAGGGCTTCCCCATCAATACATTCACGAAAGATGTCGGGCTTCAGCAAAGCGGCGATATCGCGACGAGCGCGTCGCCACGGCGTTTCGTTATCTTTAAATACGATATGGCACAGCTCGTTGAGCCGTCCGGGGTCTTGCGGCTTGCCCGCTTTGCGCCAGTCCCGTAAAGCCCTCCCGCCGTTCCAAGCACCCGTGGTGTAGCCCAACACTTGGCTAGAAATACCGGCCAACTCCATGGCCCGCACCAACAGGTCAATCATGACGGTTAACGCGGGCATATGTTGTTTCATCGAGCCCGAGCAATCAACTAAAAACGCCACTGCGCAATGGGCTAGAGGCTCTTGGTGTTCGGTGCGAAACAGTCGTCGCTCCGTCGGACTGGCAATGAGTTGCGCTAATCGGCGCCCATCAATACGCCCTTCTTCTTGGCCGCTGTCCCAGTCGTCGTTGTGAGGCTTTGCCAGAAGGGCTTGGATTTGTCGCGCCAACAATGCGACGCTGATACCTGCATCAGCGATTTGTTGGTCTAAGGTTTCGCGGTAGGTCTGCAGCAGTTCAGCGCGAACCAAGCTGGAGGCTCCGACTTCTTTGTCATAGGCCGTTGTGAAAGCCCGGTATGGCGCATGAGCGACGTCTGAACTTTCACGTTCTGCGTCAACCACGGCGAAGCCGCCTTCTTCGCTGCTTTCAAAGTCCACCCAAAGTTGGAGCCATGCGTCTTCGTCATCCTCTTCTGGGATGTCTTGACGCGGCGCGGCGCGGGCCTCTTTTTCGCTGGCGACTAAAGCGGCCACGGTGTTGGCGATATGCAGTGCATGCTCGGCATAGTCGGCTTGTGACGCGCGACTGCGACGCAAGCCTGCCAGGGCTACACCAATGCGCGGCGCCAAACCAAATCGCGTGACTTCGATCAGGTCAGTCAAAGATTCATCCACTGGTTCAGCGGTGACACGGGAATGGCAAATTTGCGCCACAGTGAGCAGCAAAATGCCTTGCGCTGATTCGTGTAAGCGTGCCCGAACAAAAGCCAGTGACCAGGCATCAAACCGGTGCAACATGTTGGAGCGCACCCCCGGTAAATGGTCAGGTACCAGCGAGGCGCAGCGAAATTGTTCTAGCAAATCAAACACCATACGCGCCAGCGGCAGAGCGGGCTTCAAGCGCAGGTGCAGCGCGCTGTCGCTGTAACGCAGGCGCAGCGCTGCGCCGTCGGCCGCACCTCGAAACGAGCGCGCATCATCGGTCTGGGTTTGCGGATGCAAGTGTGGCGCAAAACTCGGCAGTCGGTGGTCTGCGCGGTACAGCTGGCGTCCCCGAAAATGCAACTGCGCTTGGCCGGTTAAGGCGCGTAGTGTGGCTGCACACAAGGCGTCTAATTGCTGTTGGTAGCGCACCAACGCAGGAGTGCTGGCGCTGGAGGCGTCGGGTGCGCTGTTCATGGCGCAGACATTACGCGGTGGGCGCAGAGTCCGGGTTTAAGGGGCGGTCAAAGCAACGTTGGAAATATTCCGCCACCAAAGGCCGCTCGGCTTCGTCGCATTTGTGGACAAACGACAATCGAAACGCCAAGCCGGGATCGTTGAAAATTTCTATGTTTTCGGCCCAGCTCATCACGGTACGTGGCGACATCACTGAAGATAAATCGCCCACGGCAAAACCCTTGCGGGTGAGGTCGGCAACGGCCACCATCGAACGCAACAGGGCTTGTTGCTTCTGGGCGGCAAGGGCTGGAACCCGCGCAGCAACGATGGCCATTTCTTCTTCTGCGCTTAAGTAATTGAGCGCTGCCACTAAATTCCAACGGTCCAATTGGGCGTGGTTTAAACGCTGTGCGCCGTGGTACATCCCATTGAGATTGCCCAAGCCCAGCGTATTACTTGTTGCGAACAAGCGGAATTGCGGGTGCGGGCGGATCACGCGGTTTTGATCGAGCAAGGTAAATTGCCCTTCGCGCTCTAGAACGCGTTGGATCACAAACATGACATCAGGTC
This sequence comes from Bordetella parapertussis, assembly GCA_945888535.1. Taxonomy (GTDB): domain Bacteria; phylum Pseudomonadota; class Gammaproteobacteria; order Burkholderiales; family Burkholderiaceae_C; genus Allorhodoferax; species Allorhodoferax parapertussis_A. Next base: position 7,683 of record CAMDAN010000084.1, on the reverse strand, counting down.
GGCCGGCATCGTACTCATCAAAAATGAGAGCCATCGGACGCTGCAATGCCCAGGGCACGATGCCCTCCTGAAACTCGGTGACTTGCTGGCCGTCGCGCAAAACCACGGCGTCACGTCCCACCAAATCCAAGCGGCTGATATGCCCGTCTAAATTGACCCGAACGCAGGGCCAGTTCAAGCGGGCCGCCACTTGTTCAATGTGGGTGGATTTTCCAGTGCCATGCATGCCTTGCACCAAAACTCGGCGGTTGTGCTCAAAGCCTGCCAGCAAGGCCAAGGTGACTTCAGGGTTAAATCGGTAAGCGGTATCGATGTCAGGCACATGCTCGCTGGGCTCGCTAAATGCGTTGACCTGCAAGGCGCTGTCAAGCCCAAATACGTCTCGCACTGCTACCCGGCGAAGGGGCGAAGTTTTTGGAGTGGTTTCGTGGTTGGTGCTCATGCGCGGCTTTCTAAGACGGCGGGCATAGCGTCATTTTCTATTTGGCTCAGTGCGTCGGCCGCACGCTGGAGCGCGGGGAGCAAGGCCAATGCTTTATCCGCCGTTAAGCGCATCAGTGGAGCTTGGACGGCGATACACAAATTAGAACGCCCCACGCTTGCGGGAACCAGCATGGCCACACACAACAAGCCCGGTAAGAACTCTTCGTTATCTAACGCAAAACCTTGGCGCTTGACCAACTTAATTTCTGTTTCTAAGGCCTCGGGTTGGGTGATAGTTTTGGGAGTGTAGGCTTCCAAGGGCGCATGGCTGAGGAGGCGAAGGCGTTGGCTGGGCGACATTTGGCTTAAGAAAATTTTTCCGCTGGCGGAGCAGTGCACGGGAACGCGTGAGCCCGAATGCAAGTAAAAGCGCAAAGGTGCTGGGGTTTCAACCCGGTCGATGTAAATGACCTCGCTGCCGCTTAAGGCGGTGAGGTTGCAACTTTCGCCCACCTCAGTCACCAAATTGCGCAACACCGTGTGGCGTGCGCCATGCGCGGTGTCATTAAGCAAAAGATTTTCTGCCAATCGGCGTAAACGAACCCCAGTGCCAAACAAACGCCCATCGCCACTGCGCTCTAGTAAGTGCGCCGTTTCGAGTTGTTGCAACATGCGGTGCAAGGTGGGCTTGGGTAGGCCGGTTTCGTCTACCAAGCTTTGGAGGGAAAAGTACTGGTCTTTGGACGCAATCACTTCTAGCAGAGCAAACAAGCGCAGCGTGGGCGTGTCCCCGTGGAGTTCAATCGGGACAGCTTGGGAGGCGGTGGTCACAGATTTCATACCTGCATAATAGTGTAAAACCCGAAAATATACCAGTAAGTGGAACAATTTATTTCAAAAAATGAAATTTACCTTGCACAAGGGAAATTTCGTGGCTATAGTTGGACCCAATTCCGGTTATCGGAACAAAATGTTTCAAAACTGAGCTGACAAGGAGTCTTCTATGAGCAAAGCCCCCAAAGATACCCGCACCGTCGCGAGCGGAGTCCAAAAAATGACGCCTTCCGAGGCGTTTGTAGAAACCATGGTCGCAAATGGCGTGACCGATATTTTTGGCATCATGGGCTCGGCCTTTATGGATGCAATGGATATTTTTGCGCCTGCCGGCATCCGATTGGTACCCGTGGTCCACGAGCAAGGTGGAGCGCACATGGCCGATGGCTATGCCCGCGTGAGTGGTCGCCACGGCGTGGTGATTGGCCAAAACGGACCTGGCATCAGCAATTGCGTGACCGCGATTGCGGCGGCTTACTGGGCCCACAGCCCCGTGGTCATGATCACGCCAGAGACTGGCACCATGGGAATGGGCTTGGGTGGTTTTCAGGAAGCCAACCAGCTGCCGATGTTCCAAGAGTTCACTAAATACCAAGGCCACGTCAACAACCCCAAGCGGATGGCGGAATACACCGGTCGTGGTTTTGACCGCGCCATGTCTGAGATGGGCCCGACCCAACTCAAAATTCCACGCGACTATTTTTACGGCGAAATTCAAACCGAGATTCCCAAACCGATGCGCGTTGAGCGTGGTGCGGGCGGTGAAAACAGCCTTGCCGCAGCGGTAGAGTTGCTCGCCAACGCCAAGTTCCCGATCATCTTGTCAGGCGGTGGCGTCGTGATGGGGGACGCGGTTGCTGAATGCCAAGCTTTGGCGGAGCGCTTGGGCGCACCCGTTGCCAATGGCTATTTGCGCAACGACTCTTTCCCAGCAAGCCACCCACTGTGGGCCGGCCCTTTGGGCTACCAAGGCTCGAAAGCGGCGATGAAGCTCATGGCCCAAGCGGACGTGGTGATCGCACTGGGTTCGCGCATGGGACCGTTTGGCACCCTGCCGCAGCACGGCATGGACTACTGGCCCAAAGACGCCAAGATCATTCAGGTCGAAGCCGACCACACCAATCTGGGATTGGTGAAAAAAATCACAGTCGGTATCCACGGGGATGCGAAAGCGGTTGCCAAAGAATTACTCAAGCGTTTAAGCGCGGTGAAGTTGGCGTGCGACGCCACCAAAGCAGACCGCGCAGCAACTATCAAGGCCGAAAAAGCCGCATGGGAAAAAGAACTCGATGCGTGGACCCACGAGCGTGACCCGTACAGCTTGGACATGATTGATGAAGCCAAAGGCGAACGCACCCCAACCGGTGGCACCTACCTCCATCCGCGCCAAGTGTTGCGCGAATTGGAAAAGGCGATGCCTGCGCGCGTCATGGTCTCTACCGACATTGGCAACATCAATGCGGTCGCTAACAGTTACTTGCGTTTTGACGAGCCACGCAGTTTCTTTGCACCGATGAGTTTTGGAAATTGTGGTTACTCGCTGCCCACCATGATTGGCGCGAAGGCCGCGGCCATGGACCGCCCTGCGGTTGCCTACGCCGGAGACGGCGCGTGGGGCATGAGCATGTCGGAGTTGATGACAGCTGTTCGCCACGATATCCCGGTGACTGCGGTGGTATTTCACAACCGCCAATGGGGCGCTGAGAAGAAAAACCAGGTTGATTTTTACAACCGCCGTTTTGTGGCTGGAGAGTTGGAGAGCGAAAGCTTTGCTGGTATTGCCATCGCGATGGGCGCCGAGGGCATTGTGGTGGACAAACTCGAAGACGTGGGCCCCGCCTTTAAACGCGCAATTGATATGCAAATGAAAGAGGGCAAGACCTGCGTGATTGAGATCATGTGCACCCGTGAACTCGGAGACCCCTTCCGTCGCGATGCGTTGGCCAAGCCCATTCGTTTCTTGGACAAATACAAAGATTACGTCTAAGTCTGTGGCGCAGTGATTTCGATGGGTCGCCTCGAGTGAACACACCAAACCATCCCCGCCTCGATGGCTTGGTTGCGCAAGCGGTTTCGCGTGCAAAGAAGTCTCCTGCTGCACTGGCGATGGTGTATCCGTGTGATGCATTGGCGATGGATGCGGCGCAACGCATTCTGGCAAGCGGCCTAGCGCGTCCTGTGTTGGTGGGGCCGCACAAGGGTATCGCTCAAGCCGCCGATTCCGCTCAGGTGGACTTGCGTCACTTTGAGTTGATAGATACGGGAGACCATGCGCCAAATGCAGCTTTGAAGGCGACGGGTTTGGCACGCACTGGCGCGGTGCAGGCGTTGATGAAGGGCTCTTTGCATACCGATGAGCTGATGTCAGCGGTGGTGAACAAAGACACCGGCTTGCGTGGGACAACACGTATCAGCCACGCCTTTGTGTTTGATCTTCCGCGCTACCCGAAGTTGTTGGCGCTGGCGGATTGCGTCGTCAATATTGCGCCTGATTTGAAAACAAAAAAAGACATTGTGAGTAATGCGATTGCGTTGCTGCGCCAACTTGGTATTGCCAACCCCAAAGTCGGTATCGTGACGGCGGTGGAAACCGTCAATCCCGCAATTGCCGCAACCCTCGACGCTCAGGCTTTGGTTCAGATGGCCAATGAAGGCGCTTGGCAAGGAGCGATTGTGGAAGGACCGATGGGGTTTGACAACGCGATTTCTGCAGAGGCTGCGCGAATAAAAAAAATGACCTCGCAGGTCGCAGGAGATGCTGACCTTTTAATCATGCCTGATCTCAACGCTGGCAACATGCTGTACAAAAGTTTCAACTACATCGGAGGCGGTGATTGCGCGGGCTTGGTGCTCGGAGCTGCGGTTCCCATTGTGTTGACTTCGCGGGCCGACTCTTTGCAGTCGCGTCTGGCTTCGGTCGCTTTGGCGGTGTTGGCTATGCCTGACACGGCCCAACCAACATAAGGACGTTAACGTGTTCAAGTTTTTATCTTCTGAGCCGGTTCACAACCCTTTGATGGCTCCTACGCCAACTGCTGACACCACGATCAAGTGCACCACGTGCTATATGTGTGCGTGTCGTTGTGGCATTCGGGTGCATTTGCGCGAAGGCGAGAACGGACCGGAGGTGCGTTACATCGACGGCAACCCCAATCACCCGCTCAACCAAGGCGTGATTTGTGCCAAGGGGGCATCCGGAATCATGAAGCAGCAGTCGCCCGCGCGCTTGACGCAGCCGCTGTTGCGCAAGCCCGGCAGCGACCGCGGTGCTTCTGAGTTCGAAGCGATTTCGTGGGAAAAAGCCTATGAAATTTTGACCGAACGTTTGGGCAAAATTCGCGCAACCGATCCGAAAAAATTTGCGATGTTTACTGGCCGTGACCAGATGCAAGCACTCACGGGTTTGTTTGCGCGCCAGTTTGGAACACCTAATTACGCCGCTCACGGCGGATTTTGTTCTGTCAACATGGCCGCCGGAATGATCTACACGATCGGCGGAAGTTTTTGGGAGTTTGGTGGCCCGGATCTGGATCGCGCCAAAGTGTTTGTGATGTTGGGTACGGCCGAAGATCACCACAGCAATCCGATGAAGATTGCAATTTCTAAATTCAAACGCAGTGGCGGGCGCTTTATTTCTATCAACCCGGTGCGCACCGGTTACTCCGCGATTGCTGATGAATGGATTCCCATCAAACCGGGCACGGATGGTGCGCTCTTGATGGCTTTGTTGCATGTCTTGATAAAAAAAGATGTGATCGACCACGCATTCTTGAAGCGTTTTACCAACGCGCCGCAACTGGTGGTGTTAGATGAGGGAGAACGTGAAGGCTTGTTTGCTTTTGATCCAGACCCCGCCAAAGGCCCACCCGGCGACGGCCGTAACCCGCACAACAAACTCATTTTTGACAAGACCAGCGGCCAGTTTCTCAACGCGTACCCCGAAGGTATTGCGGACGGCTGCGACCCCGCGCTTGAGGCCCCGGCCGCCGGTTTTTATACCTTGCCCGACGGCACCAAGGTCACGCCTGCATTCCAGTTGCTCCGCAACCGGGTGGCCGAGTGCACCCCCGAATGGGCGGCAGCCATCACAGGAATCGATGCGCAGCGGATCGAAAAACTCGCGCTAGAGATGGGCGAAGCGGCTTTAAAACAAGCGTTTGAATTACCGATTCCTTGGACCGACGCGTGGGGCAAAGTGCATCCCACCACGCAAGCCCGGCCTTTGGCATTTCACGCCATGCGTGGACTTGCTGCGCACTCCAATGGGTTTCAAACCGTGCGAGCGTTGGCGGTGTTGATGAGCGTTTTAGGAACCATTGATGCGCCTGGAGGCTTTCGTCACAAAGCACCCTATCCCCGCCACATCGTTCCCAACTACCGCGCCTTCAATTCCCCCGAAATGATTCAGCCCAATACGCCGCTGAATGCGGCGCCGTTGGGATTCCCTGCGCATCCCGATGAGCTTGCGATCAACCCGGACGGTTCACCGATTCGGATTGACCACGCATTTTCTTGGGAGCATCCGCTCTCAGCCCACGGCTTGATGCACAACGTCATCACCAATGCTGTGAAGGGCGACCCTTACCGCATCGACACTTTGCTGATCTTCATGGCCAATATGGCGTGGAACAGTTCGATGAACACCATGGGCGTGCGCGAGATGTTGAACCGCAAAGACGCCGATGGCGAGTTCATGATTCCTTTCTTGGTGGTGTGTGACGCGTTCCAAAGCGAAACGGTGGCCTTTGCGGATTTGGTGTTGCCTGACACCACCTACCTTGAACGCCACGATGTGATGGGCATGCTGGACCGTCCGATTTCAGAATTCGATGGGCCGGTTGATTCTGTGCGCATCCCCGTGGTAGCGCCACTGGGCGAGTGCAAACCATTCCAAGAGGTGTTGATCGAGTTGGCAGGACGGTTAAAGTTTCCTGCGTTTACGACACCCGAAGGCGCGCGCAAGTACACCGGCTATACCGACTTTGTCGTGAACTTCCAACCCCAGCCAGGCATTGGATTTTTAATGGGTTGGCGGGGAAAAAACGGCGATGAGCATTTACGAGGTGAGCCCAATCCCAAGCAATGGGAAGCGTACGAAAAAAATGACTGCGTGTTTCAGTACCACATGCCTTCCAGCATGCATTACATGCGCAACTGGAACCGCGAATACTTAGACTTTGCCAAAGAAAAAGGCTGGCGTCAAAAGAACGACCCCGTGCAGTTGGCGATTTACTCCGACACCCTGCAATCTTTTCGCTTGGCCGCCCAAGGCAAAACCCAAGGGCGTCAGCCGCCCCAGGATCTGCGCGAGCGAATTGACACCTACTTTGATCCCTTGCCGTTTTGGTATGCGCCGCTAGAAGAAGACGTCACCGATTTAGCCGCCTACCCTCTCAACGCCATCACGCAGCGTCCGATGGCGATGTACCACTCATGGGATTCGCAAAACGCATGGTTGCGGCAAATTCACAGCCACAACTATTTGCACGTCAACCCCCTCACTGCCAAAGCGGCAGGTATTTTGGACGGCGGTTGGGCGTGGGTGGAAAGCCAATGGGGGCAGGTGCGTTGCATGATCCGTTACAGCGAAGCGGTCGAACCCGGCACGGTGTGGACTTGGAACGCCATTGGCAAGGCCGACGGAGCGTGGCAACTGGCTCCGGGTGCCGATGAAGCGCGCAAAGGCTTTTTGCTCAACCACCTCATTTCTGAAGAACTGCCCTTTGGCGATAAAGGTAAAACCATCAGCAATTCCGACCCCATCACGGGACAAGCAGGATGGTATGACGTTCGCGTGCGCATCCGTCCTGCTGAACCGGATGAGACCGCTGAGACGTTTCCGCAAATGAGCACCATGCCGAGCGTACCGGGCGTCGTAGGCAAAGCGGCCAGCGTCTTGACCTACTTTGCGGGTAAGAAAAAAGCAGGAGGAAAAACACCATGATTCAATGGCTCAAAGACTTGATGCAGACGCACTTGGTTGAAGAAACTACCGCAGGGCGAGCGCCTGATGTTGCGCCAGCGCCCAAACGCGTTCGCGCCGAACAAGGCGAAACCTTGGCCAAACAATTGGCCTTGGTGATTGACCTCAATGTGTGCGTGGGATGCCACGCCTGCGTGACCTCATGCAAACAATGGAACACCTCGGGCAGCGCCGGCCCCTTGGCCGATTTCGCGCCGTATGCCGCCAACCCAACGGGCACATTTTTTAACCGCGTTCAAACCTATGAGTCTGGAGAATTTCCCAACACCGATACGATCCATTTCCCGAAAAGCTGCTTGCATTGCGAAGACCCGCCGTGTGTCCCGGTGTGTCCTACCGGGGCGAGCTACAAGCGCGCCGAAGATGGCATCGTTTTGGTGGATTACGACAAGTGCATTGGATGCAAATACTGCGCATGGGCGTGTCCGTATGGCGCTCGCGAA
>CAMDAN010000083.1 GCA_945888535.1 Bordetella parapertussis | reverse complement strand
GCTTTACGCTCACTCTCTTTGTTGATTGCATTGGTGGCTCTGGCTTGGCATTTTTTCAAAATACGTTCATTTCCTCTATTACCGGTGCCCGTTTTAATTTGGGCCGCTTATCTTCTTGTTTTCCCATTCATTTCACAAGACTCCGCTGTTGCCTGGGGAAGTCTGGGTAAACAGTGGGGAATGGGCTTGCTTGCCGCAGTGTGTGGGGCTGGGGCAGCCCAGTTACTGGCGCCGTATCGAATAGGAAGCAGTCTTCAGCTTGGTTTTTTGAGCTGCATAACAATATTGATCCATCTTTGCATTCTTGCCTTTCAATCCTTGCAGGCATCGACGCTCGTTCAGGGATGGGGTAGGGAGACGCACCATGCTGACTTGGGTTATGCGGCTGGCCAAGCAGTCATATTGCTTGCTGCAAGTTTAGTGGCTTGCAAAAAATCATCTAAATTGATTGCTATATTTCTTATTCTCGCTTGTTTATCGAGCACGGCACTTGCACGGTCGCGAGGAGGGTTAGCATTTAGCATATTCGGAATTTGCCTGGTATTTCTTGTGGCTTACTGGTCGCAACGCGAAACCCAAAAAAAACAGATACTCATATTGTTTGGAAGCTTGGTAATTGTGTCGCTGCTTGTATTTGGTTTAGCAGCTAAAACGGATTCTCGCTGGCGCAATATGGAATCAAGCATGACTTCTGGGCTGCTTGGTAACGCATTGCAAGTCCAATGCTTTGGAACTGCGAGTGTCGAGCATGAAATTATTGATAAATACGGATCAGGCGCAGAGTCAGAACGCATTATTGCGAGTGTCAACAACGGAGATGGATCTCGAGTTATCCTTTTTCGCTCTGGTGTGGAGCTTGTATCGAAAAATCCGTGGGGTATCGATGGCTCACGCCAGGCCTATAAAAAATTGCTGAGAAAAGAATGCCCCGAACCCATGATTGATATGGCCCATGCGCACAATGGATGGATAGACACTGCCTTGGCAATTGGGTGGGTTGGAGCAGGGCTTTATCTGTTTGTACTTATAAACTTCTCAAAAATTGGATTTAAAAACATGAGAAATTCCGACGACGAATTAAATGTGTGGGGCGTTGTATTGTTTTCGCTCTCATTATTTTGGATTGTTAGAGCTTTTTTTGATTCTGTATTTAGAGATCACATGTTTGAAATGCAAGGCTTTGTCTTAGCTTATGCTTTTACTATGTTGCTTCAATCAAAAAAGGTGAATCAATTAAATTCGACCAAGTCGGCGTCGTAAGCGCCTAGCTAAGCGAGAAGACCAGTTTCCTTGCTCACTCGGCCAATCGAGTTCACGCTCCCAGGTTGACTGATAAATAACCCCGGCATATAGTTTTGCAAGCTCAGGCAATCCGATATTGGCACGAATGTCACGATCCATTTGCCATGCGTAGTGGTAGACCTTAAATAGTGGCTGGCATGGCAATAGTGGTATAGCTTTGTACTTTAATAATGCCTCTCCATACCAGTTGGCGTCTATTGGGGCACTTAAAACAGCATCATAAAAACTGAGACCATTTGGTAATAGGTATTCTCTTTCGAGACTTTCCCATACCAACCGGCTCCAAATTAATGGATTAGGGCCAAAACTGTAGCATCGACCAATTCGGCCAAAGATTTTTTGAAACTGTTTCGACTCTCGGTAAAAATTATCCAATACAGATATTTTCCTAGAGTAAAGTGCAATATCGAGGATTTCTCTTCCTTCGTCAATCACGGTGTAGGGGGTTGAGTCAGATGAAAGAAAAAGTTCAGTGGTAAATGGGCGAATAAATACAGAATCTGAATCAAGGCATAAATATGTTTCTGATAAATTGAGGCGCCAAAACTCTGATTTGACTATTTGCTGAGAGAAATTGCCATGTAAAAGATTGACTTTTTCTTGACTAATATGCGGGTTCTTCTCAATAATCTCTTCGTCACTGATTAATTTAGCTGTAGTGCCGCCTAATTCAGTAAGAAAAAGCGGTAAGTCAGCTTTTGGTACAGAAACATAAAATGGAATATTTTCAGTGTTGTACTTATCTATAGATAATACTAGTCGCTTGGTTCGCTTGAGGTCTCTTTTATAGCTTTTGCAGTAAAGAACAATTGGGTACTGTGGCATAAATGAGATTCAAAAGTGTTCGGCGACAAATATAAATTGCTTTGCAGTCAATTCCTCAAGCCCTAGAAATTTCGTTATTTTTTTTTGCCATCGGTCTGATTCAGTTGCTCGACATTCAATGACTTTCAACTCTGCCCCCTCAATCATGGTGATAGCGGAAGTTTTTGTAAAAAATCTTAAGTGCGTTTGATCCATGATGCCGGATTCAGTGTATTTAAATTTACCGCGAATCGCCAAATCAGTGACTACATGATAGTTTCTTACATTGGGCAGACTAATGATCATCCTTCCCCCTGGCTTCAAAAACTTAGTGAGGAGTTGCAGGGTTTGCCAAGGATTTACTAAGTGTTCTAGCACATCAAGACAAAGGATGAGGTCAACCGCATCAATAGAGATTTCAGAAATGTTTTTTTCAATATCCGTATTCGAGAAATAATCAATACCGCGCTGAAATAAATCAACGTTAACGTATGGATCAATCCCTGCGCTCCAAGAGCAGTAGCCTATTTTTTTCAGCCACGCCAGCGTAAACCCTTCGGCGCAGCCTATTTCTAATACTGAAGCCGCTCCCCAGTTTTTCTCAGGAAGAAAAGGTTGGATTTCAGTTCGCGCATTTGAAAAATAATTTTGGTCTTTACTTGTGTATAGATTCATTTTTATCCGCGTTTGTCTTCGTAAGCGGTAGCAGTCTTCATCCAAAACAAAGGGAGCGTAGTAGCTTTAGGGACCATGATTCTCTTTAGTTTTAGGGCGTCTGTTCCCACATGAACTCTCCCGCGCTGTGTTGTAGTTGCAGTTACATAGCCAGCACTTCTTGCCTGATCTAGGCTCGTATCATTAAAGCGGCCATAGGGATAACAAAAATGTCTTACTTCGCAGCCTAGATCTGACTCCAATTCAATTTTGGATCCTTGTATCTCTTCCACTAAAGATGGAAAACTAATTGCTGTCAGATCAGCGTGTGTTCTCGTGTGTGAGCCAACATCCATCCCAGCTGCTAACCATTCTAAAAAATTCTCTTTTGACATCAAAGGTTTCTGTGCAACCCCTATGCCTAAATCCCAGCTATTTTGGCCTCCTAGCATGCTGCTCACAGCATAGCAAGTTGCTGAGAAGCCCATCTTTTTTAAAGTCGGAAGTGCGTACTGCAGATTGTTTTGGTATCCATCATCAAAGGTAATGCCAACAACTTTCCCTTGCCGTTCTCCACAAAGGTAGGGCTCCAAATTGCGCATAGAAAGACCGGTGTAACCCATCCACTTAAGGAGTTGCATTTGGCGGCGAAATGCCTGAGGTGAAACGATCAAACCCCGCAATGGTGTTCCACGGGGCGGTGGTGCATCAATTTGGTGGTACATCAGTATTGGAATCTTCATATTTGAAGCTTTATGAGATTTGCATAATAGCCAGACTTAGAGAGGAGTTCAGTATGGGTGCCGAACTCGACAATACGCCCCTCATGTAAAACCACGATTTGATCCGCATTTTCAATGGTGCTTAATCGATGAGCGATAACAAGAGTGGTTCGACCCTGCATTAATCTTGATAGTGCTGCCTGAACTTGTCGCTCTGAATCATTGTCTAAAGCAGAGGTCGCTTCATCCAAAATGAGAATCGGCGCATCTTTCAAAATAGCCCTAGCAATCGCAATGCGTTGTCGTTGGCCGCCAGATAACTTTGCTCCATTTTCTCCTACGTGCGTATCAAACCCTTGAGGTAGGAGTTGGATAAAGTCGAAAGCGTTTGCAGCTTTTGCGGCATCTTCAATTTCTTTGAATGACCGGGTGGATAGAGCACCGTAAGCAATGTTAGAGGCGATGGAGTCGTTGAATAAAACGACATCTTGACTTACCAGAGCAATGTTTTCACGCAGGTCCACCAAGGAAATATCAGCAATATTTATCTCGTCCAATAATATTTGACCAGAGCTAATATTGTAAAACCTTGGTATGAGAGAACCGAGTGTCGACTTCCCTCCGCCAGAGCCTCCCACAAGAGCAATCGTTTGCCCAGCCGGGAAGTTAAGTGTGATGTTGTCTAAAGCAAAACGTGTTGTCTCTGCATATTTAAAGCTAACGGCTTCAAACCGGATGGCACCTTGTAACCGGCTGATGTGTGTTCGCCCATTGTCAAGTTCTGGTACTGTGTCCAATAGAGAAAAAATACTTTCGGCTGCTGCGAGGCCGCGTTGAATCGTTGTGCTCACGCTTGTGAGCTGTTTAATGGGCGCAATCAATAACAGCATTGCAGTGATAAAGGAAACAAAGCCACCAGCTGAAGAACCTGCTTGCCCCGTCGATTGACTTAATGCCAAGTAAGTGATTACTGCGATCGCAAAAGAAGCAGCAATGTGGGTAATCGGTGTAACCGCCGATGAAGGAACAGCCTCTCGCATCTGCGCCCTTCTAAATTGCTCCGAGGCATCAAAAAATCGTTGAATTTGTTGTTTCTGCCCACTAAAAATTTTAACAACTTTTTGTGCTGAAACTGTTTCCTCAATGGCATGCGAAATTAAGCGCATAGCATTCAAGCTTAGGTGGCTTGCAGAACGCATCCTTTTGCTGAACGCGCTTACCGTCAAAGCAATGATTGGTGCAATTGCAAGCGTGATGAGGGTTAACTTCCAATCCAAATAAAGTAAGTACCCAATAAGCGCGATAGCGGTCAGTGATTCGCGGACTGTTGAAATCAATGCATTGGTGGCAGCATCTGTCACGTTACTGACGTCATAAACTAACTGAGAAATTAATTTCCCGGCGGACTGGCCTTCAAAATAGCTTGAAGGAAGGACAATCAATTTGGCAAAAAGGTCGCGCCTTAAATCAGTCACCAAACGACTAGATAGCCACATCATCAAGTAGCCAGTGCAAAAAACAAAAATGCTGCGAATCAGAAAAAGGCAAACGATACTGATCGGAATAAGCCAAACCATTTTCGGATCTTTGGTTTGAAAACCATTGTCCAGCAGATACTTCATGATCGCTGGAAATGCGGGCTCAGTTGCAGCCGTTGCAGCCATACAAAAAACTGCTGTACCAAAAACCTTCCAGTGAGGTTGAAGGTACTTCAATAACCGCAAGTACAGAGCACGGTTTGACGTGCGTATATTTGGGGTCATGTTGGAGGTCGCCATTCATCGCCCTTTTGAATTTCAAGCGCCTTAGCGTAGCGGTAAAAAGTACCTTCAAAATTTCCCAGGGCAATCATAAAACCAGCCCATCCGTCCAAAAACCCCCGTTTAAAGAAGTAGTGTTTCAAAAATGACCAGGTTCCGTGGAGTAAGGCGGAGCCCATGGTGATTTTTTTATGCTGGATTTTCTCCGCGCCTAAGGAAGAGTATCGGTTGGCCTTGTGCATTACCTCGGCCAAGTTTTTAAATGGAAATTGCCAAATGGCGGCTCGCATATGGCCTAAAGGCTTGGTGCTGTGTAAAACATAGCCTTCATGAACGGGTTTGAGGTCGTAGGACATCAAACCTTTACGAAAAAGCTGGGGCTGGCGGTAGTTGGGGTACCAGCCGGAATGACGGATCCAGCGGCCCATGAAGAAGTTACGCCTGGGCGTTTGGTATGCGTCAAGCGCGTTTGGGTCTTGGGTAATGAGGCGAATTTCTTGGGCAGCTTCTGGCGTACAGCGCTCGTCGGCGTCTAGGCTGAAAATCCAAGGGTGGGCGCAGGCGGCAATGGCTTGGTTGCGCAGGTCGCCAAATCCTTGGAATTTGACTTGTACAACTTTTGCCCCCAGTTCGGTAGCCAATGCAGCCGTTCCGTCGGTGCTCCAAGAGTCCACAACGATAATTTCATCGGCCCAGCGCACGCTTTCAATCGAAGTGCGTACTTTTTCTACTTCGTTGAAAGCAATGATGTATACGGAAATCAGGGGCATTGAATTGAATATGACTTATGAACTAGTTGCGGATGCCCAAACTCTTCCGGGCAGGTTAGTCTATTCCAAAACCCCCCTCGGTTTATTGGACAAAGTATTTAAGTCACCACCGGAAACCGCGCCCTGCGCTCCAAGTCATCAAGGTCGATGTGGTTGCGCATGTACTGTTGGCTGGCATCGACGTGGGGTTGGTGGTCCCAGGAGGTGAGCTTGCCTTTGGCCAGGGCTTTGCCAACCAAGCGACGTCGGCGTTGGCTGGCTAAGACTTGGGCGTGTAGGACGGGGAGATCCCAGCGCTTGGCAACCTCTTGGTGAAAAGCGCGCGCAGTGTCTTGGTGGGTTGCTTGTTCTGCAAGGTTGTTTAACTCGTCGGGATCTTGGTCTAAGTTAAACAGCATGCAGACGTCGTCTTGTCCGTAAATGAACTTCCACGGTCCGCGCCGGATCATCACCAGCGGCGTTTTGGTGCCTTCGGCCATGTATTCGCCAACGACTTCGTCGTGTCCTGGATTGTTTGGTAGGCCTTGAAGGTGCGCCACCAACGAGCGGCCATCTAAATGCAGCTGGGAGTCAACTGTGCCGCCGGCGAGTTCAACCAACGTGGGTAAAAGATCGATGGTGGAGACGCTTTGCGACACCTTGTGCGGAGAAAAACGTCCGGGGGCGCAGACCACCAAAGGAACTCGGGCCGCCATTTCAAACCAGTGCATCTTGTACCAAAGCCCACGATCGCCCAGCATGTCGCCGTGGTCGCCAGAGAACACGATAATGGTGTCCTCGCGCAGCCCACAGTCGTCCAAGGTTTTAAGAATCTCGCCAATCTTGGCGTCAACATAGCTGCAAGATCCGAAGTAAGCGCGGCGAGCGCGGCGAATGGCTTCTTCGCTTACGGGCTTGTCCCACAGATCAATCACTTTGAGCAAGCGCTTGGAGTGCGCGTCTTGCGCCGCCTGCGCGATGGGGTTGCGGGGCATGGGAATGTCGCTGTCTTGGTACAGGTTCCAAAATTCAGCGGGAATGGTGTAGGGGTCGTGGGGGTGTGTCATTGACACAGTCAGGCAAAACGGTTGTTCGGGCGTGTTGCGAACGTGGTCGTACAGGTATTGCCGGGCTTTGAAAACGACTTCTTCGTCAAAATCGAGCTGGTTGGTCCGAACCGAGGGGCCCGCTAGGATCACAGAAGCCATGTTGTGGTACCAGCTGGGGCGCACCTCGAGTTCGTCCCAGTTCACGGCCCAGCCGTAGTCTGCAGGGTAAATATCGCTCGTGAGCCGCTCTTCATAGCCGTGTAATTGGTCTGGGCCACAAAAATGCATTTTTCCAGACAACGCAGTGCGGTAGCCCAGGTTGCGAAGGTAGTGGGCGTAGGTGGGAACGTCCGCGGCAAAATCGGCTGCATTGTCAAAGCCTCCGATTTTTGAGGGCAACTGACCGCTGACCAAGCTAAACCGCGAGGGCGCACACAAAGGGCTGTTGCAATAGGCTGAATCAAACGTGACCCCAGTGGCCGCCAGCCCAGACAAATGGGGCATCTTCACCACCGACTTTGGGTTGTAAATGGGCAAAAGGGGGGCCGCCATTTGGTCGGCCATGATGAACAAAATGTGCGGGCGTTTGGAGGGCATAGACTTTTTGCGAAGGTGTTTAGGAAAGCTGACAGGTTAACAAATATTGGGGATGAAAAGGCCTTGCGGTTCTCGCATTGCGACTCTCAATGTCGGGCTTGCGTCGGGGGTAGACTGGTAGGAGTTTTAATCCAAGCCAAAAGGGAGACCGCAATGCACACAAAAACGATGCGCCACAGCGCCAGTATCTGGGATGGTGAAGTCGGCGAATCGAACTGTATCGACGTGGTGCACTGGGAAGGCGATATCACGCCGGAGCAATTGGCCAATGTGGCCAACCAAATGTCGGGCGAGTGGCACATGATTGACATGCAGTTGGACCCCGCCCACCCTTTGCACGGAAACGCCTACCACCTGCGCCGTTTGTCGGAAGACGAATACGAAGAGGCCGAGTACCAAAAGCGCAAGGCGGCGTTTGAAGCCCGATACGCCGGTAAGCGTGTGTGGGTCCACGGCTTTCATCTGGAGGTAGACGAGGCCGCAGGAACGGAACAACCGTTTTTCTACGACGTCATGTTCAGTACCCTTTTCATCACCCTGGGCGATATTGAAGCCCTGTGCGACAAGCATTACGGTGAAGGCGTGTGGGATGAGTACAGCTTGTACTTGGATGACAAGCTGCCGACGCCGCTCGAAATCGATTTTTAATCTCTAATCTCTAATCTTTACGCCATCAACGCCACGTTGCCTCCGGCAGCCGTAGTGTTGACCGTCAAGGTGCGTTCAGCGCAAAAGCGATAAAGGTAGTGGGGGCCGCCCGCTTTGGGGCCGGTGCCGCTCTGGCCTTCGCCACCAAACGCTTGAACCCCGACGACTGCGCCAATCATGTTGCGATTGATATACACGTTGCCGATATGGGCTGCGTTGGCAAGCGCTTGGGCGCGGCTGTCAATGCGGGTTTGGATTCCAAGGGTGAGGCCAAAGCCCAGCGCGTTGATTTGCTCCACCACCGCCAAAGGTTCACCGCGCCAGCGCACGATTTGTAAAACGGGGCCAAAAATCTCCGCGTTGACATCGGCGATGTTCTTGACTTCAAAGGCGTAGGGTGCTATCAAATAAGGAAAGCCGACCTCGGCCCCGGGCTTGGATGTGGGTGGTGTAATTAGGGGAGTGTGGTTCGCCTGCAATCGGGCAATGTGGGCGTGAATGTTGGCAAAGGCCTCGGCGTCAATGACCGGCCCAAGGTCTGTAGCGAGTTCTGCTGGGTTGCCAGCGTGAAGCTCTTGGGCCGCACCTTGAAGCATCTCAATCACGGTATCGGCAATGTCTTCGTGTACACACAATAAACGCAGCGCCGAGCAACGCTGACCCGCCGAGCGAAACGCACTTACTACCACCGCGTCCACCACTTGCTCTGGCAAAGCGCTGGAGTCCACCAGCATGGCGTTGATCCCGCCGGTTTCCGCAATCAAAGGGACGATGGGCCCGTCTTTGGCAGCGAGTGCGCGACTAATCATTTTTGCTACTTGGGTGGAGCCGGTAAATACGACGCCCGCCACGCCAGGCTGGGCGACCAGCGCAGCGCCAATCGTTTCTCCCGGCCCATGCAGGAGTTGCAAGGCGTCTTGGGGAACGCCCGCGGCGTAAAGCAGTTGCACCGCAAAAGCAGCAACGCCGGGCGTTTGTTCAGCAGGTTTAGCTAGAACGGTGTTGCCTGTGGCTAATGCCGCGGCGACTTGACCCATAAAAATAGCCAGCGGAAAGTTCCACGGACTGATACACACCCACACCCCGCGCCCGGTCAGGCTCAGGGTATTGGTTTCTCCGGTAATGCCTAAAGTGGAGATGCCCGAGGCGCAGCCAGAAGAAAACGCAGACCCAAACGCTTGCGGCATCGCCATGGGTTGCATGATGCGCTCGGCTTCTAGGGCGTAGTAGCGCAAAAAATCCACCGCCTCGCGCACTTCGGCAATTGCATCGCCCCAGGTTTTAAAAGCCTCTTTAACCAAGAGTGCGCAGGCAGCGGGCGTTTGCGTTTGGAGTTGGTCAGCAGCGGCTTGGAGGATGCGTGAGCGCTCCAATGCACCGAGGCGGTTCCAAGCAGGAAAGATCTGCTTGGCAGCGGCAAAAGCAGGGCCCAAGTGGGTGGGCTCGGTCAGCGCAACGTGGGGCACTGTTTGAGATTCGAATGCGGCCCAAAGCGGCGCTGTCATGCTGGGTACCGTGAGGTCGAGGCCCGCGCTGTTAAGCCTGCCCCCTGCGTTAGCGCCAAACACGTTGTCTGGCAAAGGCAGCGAGGGGTGGGGTTCGAGGCGCAGGGGTGAAATCAATAACTCTGCCATCCCCACGGATTCGTCAGCCAATTGGTGCACAAACGAAGAGTTGGCCCCGTTCTCTAACAAGCGCCGAACCAGATAGGCCAGCAAGTCTTTGTGGGCACCCACCGGCGCATACACGCGGCACCCCACCAGAGGATTCTTCAGCACCTCGCGGTAAACGCCTTCACCCATGCCATGCAAGCGTTGCAACTCAAACGGCGCTGCACTTTTTGCACCCATCTGCAAAAGGGCTGCGATGGTCGCAGCGTTGTGGGTCGCGAATTGCGGAAAAATCACATCGCTTGCCGCCAAAAGCGCACGAGCACAGGCCAAGTAAGACACGTCGGTGTGGTGCTTGTGGGTGAATACGGGGTAATGCGTCAACCCAAGTTCTTGGGCGCGTTTGATCTCTGCATCCCAATACGCGCCTTTGACCAAGCGGCACATCAAGCGCAAGCGGTAGGTGCGCCCAAGCTGTGCAACATGGTCGATCAATTCCAGTGCCCGCGTTTGGTAGGCTTGCATTGCCAAACCCAGGCCGCGCCACTCTGGGTGGTGCTTTGCAACCCAAGCCACTAAGGCTTCAAACACTTCAAGGGACAACTCCAACCGGTCGACTTCTTCTGCGTCAATGGTGAGGTTAATGTTGGCCTGCGCCGCCATCTCGCACAGGCTTTCAACGCGCGGCACCAACTCCCGCATCACGCGCTGGCTTTGCGCGTCGTCGTAACGCGGGTGCAAAGCGCTCAGCTTGATGCTGATGCCATCGGTTTTTTCTGGTGTTGCGCCAGCCTGCGTATGCTGTGCAATAA
>CAMDAN010000082.1 GCA_945888535.1 Bordetella parapertussis | reverse complement strand
TGGGCGACTGCTAAGCCCTTTTTAGAACAATGGATGCTGAAACAAGTGGGGCCCCAAAGGCTGTGGTCTGAGCTGAAAGCCCAAGCCCCGCGCTACGCCAAACTCCTGCCCGAGTTACCTCTACTTTTTCATGCGTATTTGAAAGGCGGAGGGTCTGATTCACAGACCAAGGAATTGCTGGCCAAGCTACTGGCCGAGCAGCAAAAAACCAACCGGGTGCTACGCGCAGTGATTTACACGGCCGTCGGTTTTGCGATTGGGGTGCTCGTGACGCAGTTGCTAATGCCCGCGCATTACTTCTAGTTTGGGGCTGCAACTTATAATCGCAGGCTTTGCCATCTGACCCTTAGGGATTCTTTAGCCATGCCCATATACGCCTACAAATGTGAGTCCTGCGGATTCGCCAAAGACGTGTTGCAGAAAATCTCCGACCCCCATCTCTCGGATTGCCCGCAATGCGGAAAAGCGTCGTTTCAAAAGCAAGTCACTGCGGCGGGTTTTCAACTCAAAGGCTCAGGCTGGTACGTCACAGATTTTCGCGGTGGTGACGCTGCAAAAGCGCCCGCTGCTGGGGCGGTGCCTGGCACTGAAGCAAGCACCACGCCCGCTACCTCGGATTCACCTACTACAAGCGCAAGTACTTCCGATTCAAGCGTCAGCGCTGCGGCAAGTCCTGCGCCTGCTACTGCGGCTGCGGCATCTACTCCTGTGAGCGCGCCCTCGGCGAGCACCTCACCAAGCCCCTAATTTTGCCTCCTCACACTCCAAAGACTGGACTGAACGTGCCTATCAAAAAATACCTCCTCACCGGCCTCATGGTTTGGTTGCCTTTGGCGATCACGATCTGGGTTTTGCTGTGGTTAGTGGGTATTTTGGATGGCCTCTTTGGCAGCCTGTTGTCGGCGCTGTCAGCGGTAAGCTCGGACGCTACTGGAGTCTCGATCGCGCGTTTGCAACATATCCCGGGTTTGGGCGTGGTGTTGGTTTTAGGCTTTATGTTGCTGACGGGCGCTTTGGTGTCCAACGTAGCGGGGCGCTGGTGGCTCAAACATTGGGACCGGATGTTTACCAATATTCCGTTCGTCCGGTCAATCTACAACGGCGTCAAAAAAGTCTCTGATACCTTGTTCTCCAGCAACGGAAATGCATTCCGAACCGCCATGTTGGTGCAATTTCCTTACCCGGGTGCTTGGACCATCGCCTTTCAAACCGGTATGCCCACCGGCGAAGTAGCCGATCACCTTAAGGGCGAGTTTGTCAGTGTGTATGTGCCCACGACACCCAACCCCACCGGCGGCTATTTTCTGATGCTGCCCCGCTCCGAAGTGATCGAACTCGATATGAGCGTGGACGAAGCCCTCACTTATGTGATTTCCATGGGATCCGTGCCTCCTTCGGTCCAACCGCAGGCAGCCACTGCGTCGTCTGTGAACTCCCTTCCTACCCCTTAACTGATGGCCCCCTGGGGCAACTGAAAGAGCAAGCTATGGCAATGCGTTCCCACTACTGCGGTCTTGTGACCGAAGCCCTCATGGGCCAAACCGTCTCCTTGTGTGGTTGGGTTAACCGCCGCCGAGACCATGGCGGCGTTATTTTTGTGGACGTACGTGACCGCGAAGGCTATGTTCAGGTGGTTTGCGACCCCGACCGTGCGGACATGTTTAAGACGGCTGAAGGTTTGCGCAATGAGTTTTGTGTGCAGATCAAAGGATTGGTTCGCGCTCGCCCAGACGGCACCGTCAACGATGGCCTTAAAAGCGGCAAAATTGAAGTCTTGTGCCATGAACTTAATGTGCTGAACCCTTCTGTCACTCCTCCGTTTCAGATTGACGAAGAAAACCTGTCAGAGACTACACGCCTGACTCACCGCGTTTTAGACTTGCGCCGCCCCTACATGCAAAACAACCTGATGCTGCGCTACCGCGTATCAATGGAGGTTCGCAAGTTTTTAGATGCCAGCGGTTTCGTTGACATTGAAACCCCGATGCTGACCAAAAGCACGCCCGAAGGTGCACGTGATTACTTGGTACCCAGCCGTGTCCATGACGGACAGTTTTTTGCCTTACCTCAGTCGCCTCAGTTGTTTAAACAGCTTTTGATGGTGGCGGGCTTTGACCGTTATTACCAAATCACCAAATGCTTCCGCGACGAAGACTTGCGCGCTGACCGTCAGCCCGAATTCACCCAGATCGATATCGAAACGTCCTTCCTCGGCGAAGAAGAGATTCGCGATATGTTCCAAGGAATGATCACGACCGTGTTTAAAAACACGATTGGGGTTGACTTGGGCGAATTCCCCGTCATGACGTATTTTGATGCGATGCATTTGTATGGTTCCGATAAGCCTGACCTGCGCGTGAAACTGGAATTCACCGAAGTCACCGACGTCATGGCCGATGTCGATTTCAAGGTATTTTCTGGCGCTGCCACCATGAAGGGTGGCCGGGTTGTGGCCTTGCGCGTGCCCCATGGCTCTGACGAAGGCGGCGGTATCAGCCGGGGTGAGATTGATGCTTACACAGAGTTTGTCAAAATTTACGGCGCCAAGGGCTTGGCCTATATCCGCGTAAATGACCTCTCCAAAGGGCGCGATGGCTTGCAGTCACCGATTGTGAAAAACATCCATGACAAAGCCCTCAACGCCGTTTTAGAGCGTAGCGGTGCGCAAAACGGCGACCTGATTTTCTTTGGCGCTGATAAAGCCAAAATCGTCAACGACGCCATAGGCGCACTGCGAATCAAAATCGGCCACAGCGAATTCGGTAAAAAGAACGGCTTGTTTGAAACCGGCTGGCGACCCATGTGGGTGGTGGACTTTCCGATGTTTGAGTTTGACGAAGAAGCCCAGCGCTATACCGCAACCCACCATCCTTTTACCGCGCCCAAAGACGGCCACGAAGACTGGATGGTCACCGCGCCCGAGAAGTGCATCTCCAAAGGCTACGACATGGTCTTGAACGGTTGGGAAATGGGTGGCGGCTCGGTGCGTATCCACCGCGCCGATGTTCAACAAAAAGTCTTTGATGCTTTGAAAATCAGCCCTGAAGAAGCCCAACTCAAATTTGGCTTCCTGCTCGACGCTTTGCAGTACGGTGCGCCTCCGCACGGCGGCTTGGCTTTTGGTCTAGACCGTATCGTGACGCTGATGACCGGTGCCGAATCGATTCGCGATGTAATCGCCTTTCCCAAAACCCAACGCGCCCAGTGCTTACTTACGCAAGCCCCAAGCCCAGTCGACGAAAAGCAATTGCGCGAGTTGCATATCCGCTTGCGCACCGTTGAGGCGCCGAAAGCCGCTTAAATCCTCGTTAAACCGGCCTTAGACTCGCATCAAGCGGCTGTAGGCCTCGCGGGTTTGCGGACGCACCGCGCTTAACAGTTGGGCGTATTGTGTTTTATGGCGAGAAAGCATTCGCGCTGAAGCAACGAGTTTGGATTTGCAAAACCAGTGGCAGCTGTGTTGCATTAAAAACAACTCCGCTGACAATCTAAATGCCTTGTCTCGGTTGGAAAGTCCTTCGGTGTTGTTCAATGTCGCTTCAATGCCTTGGGCGTGTACCTTGAGCAATTGCCGCATATCAAAGGTGGCGCCAGGAGCGAAGACGAGGGCGAAAGGCAAGCCTAGCGCCAGCGTACTGCCTCGGCTCGCTTGGACATCGGCCTGCGCAAAGGCTTCTACAAACTTTTGGAATTGCCCATTTAAGTTTTGCTCGGTTTGTTCGAGCATGTTCCAAATTTGCGTTCGGCGCTCTGCATCGTCTTCTCCGAGTGCGCGTAAGTAGCCTTCAGTAAGGCTTTCCATCAGCTTTTCAATCTCGAAATTACGCAGGTAATGCCCAAGGTGCATCAAGCGTTTGCGCTGTTCCCAAGAGTTGCGCATTTGAAGAATAAAGGCCAACACGGCGAAAAAAACCACAGTACTCATAGTGAACGGTCCAGTTGAAAAATTTCAGTCAATGCCCATGGGCTTGGCGCATCGTAGTCGCAGACGACCCACACGCCTTGGCGTTGGGCATGAACCTCTTGCAACCGTTGGTTCACAAAGGCAATCGACGCGCGGTCCAATGCTGCAAAAGGCTCATCCAAAAGCGTCACGGAACAGCCCGCAGCAAAGGCCGCTGTTAGCCAGACTTTGCGTTTGGTTCCGGTGGAAAGCATGAAGAGGCTTTTGTGGAGGTGTTCTGTGATTCCAAGCCCGTCAGTGAGATAGGTCAGTCGATTGGCATCCCATGGTCCAAACTGCGTCTGCACGGATTCAAAGTAGGCCAGGGCGCTGGCATCCTCATGCGCGTCTGAGCGGGGGTCCGCCCAAAAAACAGAGCCCTTGACCGAGATACTTCCTTTGTGCGCTTGCACCTCACCCGCCAATAGCCGCAGCAAACTCGTTTTCCCAGACCCTTCGCCGCCACACACCCAAGTCACCCCGACCGGGAATTCCAGGTTTAAATGGGAGAAGAGGGTTTGCCCGTCAGGCCCCCAAGTCATATCGCAGACCTGGAGTCCTTGCGGTTGTAAAGAATGGAGCTCAGAATTCGCATGCATTCCCAGATGTTAGCTGTTGTTAAATTGCGCCCAGCACCACGTCGCTCACCATTTCGGCCGTAACGGCAGACAAAGTCCAGCCCAAGTGTCCGTGCCCTGTGTTGTAGAACACATTGGGCGCTTTGCCTCGGCCCACCCGGGGCATCAAGTCAGGCATCATGGGTCGTAGCCCCGCCCAGGGGATCACGTTTTCGGTACTCACCCCCGGAAAGCATTGCGCCACCCAATCGGTCAAAGGGCGAATTCGGTCAGCGCGAATGTCACGGTTAAACCCATTGAACTCGGCGGTCCCGGCAACGCGCAACCGGTCTAGCCCTAAGCGACTGGTCACCAATTTGGTTTCATCGTCAAGCAGGCTCACCGTCGGGGCGCTTGCCTGACTGCGTGCATCGGGCAAATTCACCGTGATGGAATACCCTTTCACAGGATAAATGTTGACCCGGTCGCCGAGTTGCGCCGCAATTGCACGGCTTGCGGTTCCTGCGCACACTACGACCCCATCAAAATGCTGGGTCTGTAGGCCGTCCATACTTTCGGTTTTCACCCTGATTTGCGGGCCTTGCCGAGTCACTCTTTTGACGTCTTGCTCATACAGGCATACGACGCCCAAACGGGCGGCAGCGGCGGCCATGGCCGTAGTGAATTTATGGATGTCGCCCGTGGAATCGCTGGCTGTGAAATATCCACCGTAATACGTTCCCGCCAAAGCGGGTTCAATCGCTTTCATCTCCGAAGGGCTTACGGCGCGGCGGTCTAATCCGCCTTGGGCCAAGAGCTTAGAGACCTGTGCGGCGTGGTCAAACCCGGCTTTGTAGCGGTAGATATGCAAGATCCCTTGTTGCTTGAGGTCGAAATCAATATTTTCCTTGGCGGCCCAAGCAAACATATGTTCCCGCGCTGCAATCGCCAACTGCGTGGTGGCAATGGTGTTGCGCTCGTAATGGGGAATATTGCAAACAAACTCTGCAAACCAAGACAGTTTGTGCCAACTCGGTTTGGGGTTGACTAGCAAAGGGGCGTCGGCTTTCAACATCCATTTCATGCCCTTCACGATGGTGGAAAGATGCGTCCACACTTCAGCGTTGGATGCTGAAAGCTGCCCGCCGTTGGCAAACGATGTTTCCATCGCCGCATAGCGGTGCTTCTCGAACAAAGTGACTTTAAAGCCCCGCTTTGCCAAGGCGTAGGCGGTGGTGACGCCGGTTATTCCGCCGCCAATGACTGCAATTGATTTCATTTGAGTGTGTCCAAAAAACGCCAAGGGGGTAAAACCCGCCTGCAAATGAATGCAGGTCAAGCGCCCCCTCTGTTTTGGACCTGAGAGATTCATCGACCGCCTGTAAAGGCATTGGGCGACTTGCTCCTTCGGTGCACCGAGCGACGTGAGGCTCGGAAGCTCTTCAGAGATCAAAGCAGCATCGGTCCTTTTGCCTGAGAGTTTCCGGGGCGGTTGCTCCTTCGGCGCTTCTTGGGCCTCTTCATAGAGGCTGGGAAGTCTCTCCCGATGCCACTGGCAGATTGCCAGTTATATTCGAGTCATTACTGTGTGATGCACAGATAAAAACTAGTCGCTATTGTGCCAGCAATTTTTTTCAATTTCATTTTTAAAACAGCCGCTGCGGTTTTGCGATTCACTTGCGAAGGCTTCCACGCGTGACCCACACCGTTCGGGTGGTGACCTACAACATTCACAAAGGGGTCCAAGGCATGGGCCCAAAGAGACGCCTTGAGATTCACAATCTGGGCCATGCGGTAGAGCAGCTCGACGCGGATGTGGTCTGTCTGCAAGAGGTTCGTAAATTACACCGGCGAGAAGAAAAGTACTTCCGCCATTGGCCTGCGATGGGCCAAGCAGAATTTTTAGCGCCCGAAGGGTATGCCGCGATTTACCAAACCAATGCAGTAACCCGGCACGGCGAACATGGAAACGCGATGTTGTCGCGTTGGCCGGTTCTGACGCACCAACATGAAGACATGTCTGACCACCGGTTTGAACAGCGAGGCCTGTTGCACTCCGAAGTTTTGATCCATGGCCAAAGTGTCCATGTGCTGGTGGTCCATCTGGGGCTCATCCGTTCAAGTCGAATTCGCCAATTGGCGCAGCTGTGCCGTTTTATTGCGCGTGAAATTCCACCTAATGCGCCCTTACTTGTGGCTGGCGACTTTAACGATTGGAGCAGTAGAGTTCAATCCCAGTTTCATACCGCAGGTTTGCTGGCTTTTAAAGGCATTCGAGTCGCTACGTTCCCCTCGCGCTTGCCTTTGGTGCAGTTGGATCATGTGTTTGCACGGGGCTTGCGACCTGTGCGCTTGGATGTTCCTAAGGGTGCGATTTGGGCGCAGATGTCAGACCATCTGCCCTTGATAGCGGAGTTCGCGTTATGAAGACGGTGCATTTATCGCCTGGCCACGCGGTGCGCTTGTTGCCTGGAGGCGTCGATTTCTTTCCTTCTTTGATTGAGAAGATCGACGCCAGTCAAACCGAAGTACGTTTAGAAACCTATATTTTTAATTTCGATGCTACCGGCGAGTCTGTGGCCAATGCTTTGATCCGCGCTGCACAAAGAGGCGTGTCTGTGATGGTGATGGTGGACGGTATTGGAACTCCGCCTTTGGCTGATCTGTGGGCGAAGCGTTTTGAAGCCGCAGGGGTTCAGTGGCACCGTTTTTTGCCCTTGGGCTGGTTGGGGGTGGTGCTGCCCTTGCGCTGGCGTCGCTTGCATCGTAAGTTGTGCGTGGTGGATGGCCTCCATGCTTTTTGTGGCGGCATCAACGTCATTGATGACTGCATCGACCTGAACTATGGGGCGCTCAGCAGTCCGCGTTTTGACTTTGCCGTGAAAGTTACAGGACCGCTGGTAAAAGAGGTGCACAGCGCATTGGAGCAATTTTGGCTGCACGTCAAACTGGGCCAACAGATGGAGCGCTTTCAGTGGAAGCAGCTGGGCCATACTTTTAAACAAGCCTTCAACCAAAAAGCCCTCAGCCAAAAAACCAACGCATCGCAAACCACGAGGGCAGAACGGACGCACAGCGCCGTCTGGGCTGCGTTGGTTTTACGCGACAACCTGTTTCACCGCAGCAGCATAGAGCGCACCTACCGAAAAGCCATTGGCGAGGCGCGTGAAGACGTACTGCTTTCCAGCGCCTATTTTTTACCTGGCCGCAAATTACGCCACGCGCTGATCCACGCGGCCAAGCGGGGAGTGCGCGTGCGTTTGCTCTTGCAAGGGCGCTACGAGTATTTCTTACAACTTCACGGCGCTCGCATGGTGTACGGTGCTTTACTTGATGCAGGGGTTGAAATTTATGAATACACCGCAGGGTATTTGCACGCCAAAGTGGCCGTCGTTGATGGTCACTGGGCTACAGTGGGTTCCTCCAACCTCGACCCATTAAGCATGTTGTTGGCCCATGAGGCCAATGTTGTTGTCGAAGACGCGGCGTTTGCCCAAGCCCTTCAAGCAGGCCTCTTGCTCGCCTTAGATCAACAATCGCTTCGTGTCGACCCCGAAGGCTACAAAAACCGGGCCTGGCATGCGCGATTCTTAGATCTTTTGGCCTTGGGCTTGGTGCGATCGGTCTTGTTTTTGATGGGCTCACGCTATTGAAACAGGAACTTGGTCGCCAGTCAGGACAATTGGCGACTGGTAAACCTCGGTTTTCTAAAGGCTGGTACCATTCTTTCGTCATTTTGCAAAATTAATTAATTCATGAATTCAACCGACGACGACGCTGGAACCCCTGTTTCCGTCAAAATTCGCGAGCGCATCAACGCGGCTCGCAAGCGTTTTAACGCTAACGACAATATTTCTGAATTTATTCAGCCCGGCGAGTTAGAAACTTTGCTCGACGAAGTGGAAGAAAAAATGCGTGGTGTTTTGACCAGTTTGGTGATCGACACCGAGCGCGATCACAACACCGGCAACACTGCCCGCCGCGTGGCCAAGATGTACCTCAACGAAGTCTTTCGCGGACGCTACGTCGCAGCGCCTGCGATCACTGAATTCCCCAACGCGGAACACCTCAATGAGCTCATGATCGTCGGGCCCATTACCGTGCGCAGCGCTTGCAGCCACCATTTTTGCCCGGTGATTGGAAAAATTTGGATCGGTGTTTTGCCCAATGAACACACCAATGTTATCGGCTTAAGCAAATACGCCCGTTTGGCCGAATGGGTCATGGGCCGGCCCCAGATTCAAGAAGAGGCGGTGGTTCAACTGGCTGATTTGATTCAAGAAAAAACCCAACCCGATGGCTTGGCCATTGTGATGGAGGCAAGCCACTACTGCATGTCTTGGCGTGGCGTGAAAGACATGGACAGCAAAATGATCAATTCGGTCATGCGTGGCGTCTTCCTGAAAGATCCCAACTTGCGCCGCGAATTTTTGTCCCTCATTCCTAAGAAAGGCTGACCCTATGTTGGTTCGACTGCTTTACGCCAGCCGCGCGATTGACCCTGCTTCTGCGGCTATCGATGAAATCTTGCTCCAATCGCGCCAGGGCAATCCTAGCTCCGGCATCACAGGAATCTTGTGCTACGGCGGCGGGATTTTTTTGCAAGCGATTGAAGGCGGTCGCAACGCGGTGAGCGAGCTTTACAGCCATATCCAGCGCGACCCGCGCCACAAAGACGTGGTGCTTTTGCACTACGAAGAAATCTCTGAGCGGCGTTTTAGCGGTTGGACCATGGGCCAAGTCAATATGTCCAAAATCAATGCCAGCATCTTGCTGAAATATGCAGAAAAGCCGGAGCTCGACCCTTACAGCGTTTCGGGCAAAGTCTCTTTGGCGCTGCTTGAAGAACTGATGGCCACCGCCTCCATCATCGGACGCGCCTAAATCCAACGGCTCCTCGCGGGGCCTTTTCCTCATGCCTTTAAGTGCGCTAGCGCTTGTCGTTTTGGCAGGCTTCATCCACGCCAGCTGGAACATCGCAGCCAAAAAAGCGGACGGCGATGTGCGCTTTGTTGCTTTTACCGCGTTGGTCTTGATGGTGTTCTGGGCCCCGGTCGGTGTGTGGGTGGGCTGGCAGCAGGTGCCGCTTTGGGGTGTCATTGAATGGGCTTTGGTTTTGGCCAGCGCTTTGATTCATGTGGGCTATTTCATCGTTTTACTGCGTGGCTATAGAAAGGCCGACCTCACGGTGGTCTATCCTTTGGCACGAGGTTCCGGCCCGCTTCTGTCCTCGATGGTTGCGATAGTGTTTCTCGGTGAGCAGATTTCAGCGCTGGGCTTAGCGGGAATTCTCGGCGTGGTTTGTGGCGTATTCCTGATCGCTGGTGGACCAGACTTGTGGAAGGCTGCGCATGATCCGCTGCAACAAGCCCGCGTACGAACAGGCATTTTTTACGGCGCTAGCACCGGCTTATTTATCGCTAGTTACACCGTGATCGACGGTTACGCCGTCAAGGTGGCGTTGATGTCTCCGATCTTGGTTGACTATGTTGGCAACCTTTTGCGCTTGGTGTTTTTATTGCCGACTCTGATGCGTGAACGTCCCGTGGTAGCGCAGATGTGGCGAAAGCAGCGTCGTTATGCGTTGATCGTTGGCATTTTTAGTCCGGTGTCGTATGTGCTGGTTTTGTATGCAATGCAAGTAGCGCCTCTGTCGCACGTGGCGCCTGCG
The DNA here is from genome assembly GCA_945888535.1 of Bordetella parapertussis. GTDB lineage: Bacteria > Pseudomonadota > Gammaproteobacteria > Burkholderiales > Burkholderiaceae_C > Allorhodoferax > Allorhodoferax parapertussis_A. Next base: position 663 of record CAMDAN010000082.1, on the reverse strand, counting down.
CGTGAAGTGTCGATGTTGTTTGCTGCCCTGTTAGGCGGCCACCTTCTTGGCGAAAAAGACCGAGGCCCCCGTATTTTGGGTGCGGTATTGATTGCCATGGGTGTGATGGCTTTGGGTTTGGGCTGACATGAACATTCCGTTATTACTAGGTTGTGATTTTTCGAGCAGTCCGAGCAAACGCAAAAACATCGTCTTGGCCTGGGGTGCATCCGACGGCCAGCGGGTGCAAGTGCAGCGCCTTGAACGTCTCACGAGCCTGTCTGATTTTTTATCGGCCTTGCAAGAGGAAGCTGGGTGGATAGGTGGTTTTGATTTGCCTTTTGGCTTACCGCGTGAGCTGGTCGAAACGCTGGGTTGGCCCACCGACTGGGCCGCCTGCATGGACTACTACGCGTCGCTTTCTCGCGCTGATATTCGCGCCCAGTTTTCCGCCTTTTGTAACGCCCGCCCGGTGGGCTCCAAGTTTGCGCACCGCGCAACTGATGGACCCGCAGGCTCTAGCCCGTCGATGAAATGGGTCAACCCGCCGGTGGCTTACATGCTCCATGCCGGTGTGCCCCTGCTGCGGCAAGCTGGCGCATATTTTCCGGGCTTACAGACGGCGCAGCAAGATGCTAACCGAATTGCCTTAGAGGCCTACCCAGGAATGTTGGCGAGAAAAGT
>CAMDAN010000081.1 GCA_945888535.1 Bordetella parapertussis | reverse complement strand
CACATCACTCCCACAGCACCAGGCCCTGGCGTTGATACCCCCGAGGATCTCGCGCGGGTGCGTGCGCTGTTCACAAAATCACCAGCGCTGTAAGCCAAAGAACCTCCAACGCGTGCTATTCTCAGCACCACAACCATTGCATTTGCTTGAAGAGACCCCCTTCACAAGGGAAGCAAAAGCGAAACCTATTTTTTCTATTGAAGGTTTGCCATGAGACTGATTCTGCTGGGAGCACCGGGCGCGGGTAAAGGCACACAAGCCACGTTTATCTGCCAAAAATTCGGGATTCCCCAAATTTCAACCGGCGATATGCTGCGAGCTGCAGTCAAAGCCGGAACTGAACTCGGCTTACAAGCCAAGTCCATCATGGACTCAGGTGGCTTGGTCAGTGACAGCTTGATCATCAACTTGGTCAAAGAACGACTTCAGCAACCCGACTGCGCCAAGGGTTTTCTCTTTGATGGATTCCCACGCACCATTCCCCAAGCCGACGCCATGAAAGCGGCCGGCGTTCCTTTGGACTATGTGGTCGAAATTGACGTTCCCTTTGACGCCATCATCGAACGCATGAGTGGTCGACGCTCTCACCCTGCTTCAGGGCGGACTTACCACGTTAAGTTCAATCCACCCAAAGTTAAAGACAAAGACGATGTCACGGGGGAGCCCCTGATTCAGCGCGAAGACGACAAAGAAGAGACGGTGAAAAATCGCCTCAATGTGTACAGCGCACAAACCCGCCCCTTGGTAAAGTACTACTCTGATTGGGCCCAACAAGAACCTAGCAAAGCCCCCAAATACCGGGCTGTCAATGGACTGGGAAATGTGGATGGCATCACGGCCCAAGTGTTAGCGGCGCTCGAAGGCTAAGCGCCTACGTCAGCCTTACGCCCGCTGGGCCGAGGCTGACTCTAGGGCGCGTTGGGCGTCACGGCGTAATTCTTCGTCTTTGGCAACGGCCAAGGATTGTTTGAGCAACAGCTGGGCTTTGCCCCACAGCTGCAATCGCAGACACATGATGCCGGCTAAATACTGCAGCAAAGCATCGCGCGGTTGCGCCATCTGAGCAGCCTCAATCCGGCTAAGCCACACCGCATCCGGCGTTCCGTCTTGCTTGCTAAAACCCAATTCCAAAGAACGCACCAAGGCTAGCCGCTGCGACGGTGTCAAAGCATTGGCTTGCTTGATCATGCGCTCCCAAAGCGGAAGCAACCACGTTCGCGATTGCGCGACATCACCGCCGCGCAGTAACCACTGACCCACCAAAGTCAAAACGACATCGGTAATTTTTTGCTCGTTCTCATCCAAGGATTTCCAAGCGCGTTCAATCTCCCGAGGTCCATCAGCCGCCATCAAAAGTTCTATGGCAAGTGCCTTCACAATGCTCTCGCCGCTGGCTTGCGAAAACGCGCGGTGCTTCACCAACAAGCGGGCCGTCTCTAGGGCAGCCAGGGTTTTTCCAGACAAGCGGGCAATTTTGAATCGCAAGCGCAGCGCGATGGTTCGCCTTGATGCCCCTTGGGGTAATTGGCTTAGCCATTGGGATGCCGCATCCACATCGTGGTCATCGAGTGCCCAGCGCGCTGCACGCAAGTAAAAGCCGTCTTGAGAATCTTCAGCCCGCGGGTCGCGAAGTTCTTCTAAAGCGTTTTGGAAATGGCTATCGCGCATCGACCGGTCCTGCAAAGCGTGGGCGCTTTCTGCGGCTAAGAGATGCAACATGGCCAGGGTTCTCTCGCCGTGGTGGGCGCTGTCGTGCGCCAAGTTCACTGATTTTTCTAAATCAATAGCTTGTTCAGCCGCTTTGCGAGAGCGAATAAAACGCCCTGCAACCATGTGTGTGAGTGAGTCGATCAGAGCCGCGTGGATCAGCCGCTCCTTTTGTTGCAAGCGCCAGCGTCGAGCTTGTTGAGGCAATTGGGCGAAAAGCGAAATACCTCGCAGCGCCAAATGCAACAAAACGAAGACGGCGACCAAAGCCAAAAGAACCAGGTTCAAAGAAAGGTCCAGTCGGTAAGGCGGCCAAAACACCGTGACCGTTCCAGGGTTACCGGCGGCAAACAATGCGCTGACTGCCGCAATCGCAAACAGTCCCACTAACCACAAAACAACACGCATGGTTTAGCGCCCTGCTGCGGCCGTCGCAAGGGCCGCTAAGGTTTCATCGGTTCGCGGGATATCCAGCGTTCGCATTTTGTTTTGAGCTTGGCTGAGTAAGTTTGCGGCAGTCTGGGTTTTTTTGGAGCTCGGATCAAAATAACGACCCAAGGTAACCGACGCGGTTGCCAAGTCAGCCCGGGCAGCGTCGGTTTGGCGCGACAACAACCCTAAGCGAGCGTTGAGAATACGCAACTTGAAATTTTCTCGCAGGAAGAACGTTTGGTCTGGTGACAAAAGCGCAGACTCAGGGTCTCCAATTTTGCTTAAGCGCACCAAGCTCTTTAATTCCTCTTGTACCGTTGTCAGCGTTCGCATCCACCAAACCGACACACTCTCTTGCGGCTTGCGTGACAAAGGCTCGGCGGTCTTTTTCAATCCAACAGCGTTCGCCGCGGGCAATTCATCGGCAAGCAAAGCCAACTCATCGAGCTGCAACAGAATCGCAGGCGTATCGGACAAGGTGGTTGCCTGAATGCGGGCGATGTCGTGGGTCATCGCGCGTTGCAATGGGGATAAGCGCGGTTGGGCGGTCTTTGCAATGCGGGCTTCCGCCGTTTTCAATGCCGCTAGCAGCGGTGCCACGCTGCCGGTCAGCTGGGCTTGTTGTTGGGCTAAGCGAATCGAAGACTCGATGTCGATCACTAAATTCTCATCGCGAGAACGAGAAAGGCTTTGAATCAAACCTTCAATCTGCGATCGCTGCAAGGCAACCTCACTTAACTTTACTTCGGTTACAGCGAGTTTGGCAGCCGTTTCCATGGCGACGTCTTGGGCTTGGCGAGCGGTGGCCCGGGCCTCACTGGCTTGGCCTAAAGAGTCGGCACTTTGCCTGGCCAATTGCTCTTGAATCGAAGACAACTTTTGCCATAACAAAGTACTTGATAGCAAGGCAACCGATGCCACCAAACCTGCAACCAGAAGCCACCTCTGGGCATTGCGTGGTGCAGGTGGAGCAGCTACAGGCGCTGGCGTCTCGGGGGGTGCGGTGGTCATAGGCTCGATTCTATCGATGCAATCACTTCTTGGATCAAGGGACGTGACTCTAAAACCATCCCAAAACCGGCAGCATGCGCCGCTTTGGCAATCCTAGGATGGGTGGCGACCGCCTTGGCGTGGTCCCAATTTTGCTCGGGCAAGGAAGCAATCAGGTTACCCACAGCCTCGGTGCTACTCAAAAGCCAAAACGATCCATCACGGGCTGCGGCCATGATGCTGTTTTTTTCTTGAAGACTCCAAACCGGCGCCAAGCGTTGGTAAGCCACCACAAACGCGCACTGACCGCCTGCACCAACGACCTGTTGCGCAAACCAATCACGCCCCACGCCTTGGGTTGAATATCCTTGGTCACCCGAATCGCCACGAACGATCAGGACCCGAAACCCGGGCGTTACCTGGTTTCGAACGTGTTGCCACAAGGTCTCTGAATCAAACTGTCCGCCGTCCAGCGCAGGCGCATCGATGGCTTGGGGGGCCGCGCCAAGCGCCACCAACGCGGCGTAACTGCCAGGCCCTGTCACCATGGCTCTGGGGCGACTGTGGGCGGAAGTAAAAGGCAGCGTTACTCCTTGGGGTTGATTGGCAAAGAAGTGGGTGACCGCGTTACCACTGACAAACATGACTGCGTCAAAATCTTCTAACTGCGCCCAGGCCTGCGCTAAGGGCGCAAGATCTGGCGCGGGAGCAATGTCGATAAGAGGCACTGAAGCGGTATCAAAACCATGTTGCGTCAAACGCTCTACCCACGCTACAGCCTCTTTTTGGGGCCGCGTAACAATCACGCGAGGTTTAACTTTCATGTCCGACTGCGGCTTGCAGTTGCTTGGCTACCTGTTCGCCCAAAGCGACGGCCTCTTCCAAGGTATGAACGGGGCTTCGGCCCTCTACGCGAACCACGGAACTCGCTCCCTCAGGATCTCCCCACGCGGCACGTAAATACAGTGCGTCTGATTCAAAAACTGCGTGTGCAGCTAAAGGCATGGAGCAACTCCCGCCCATCACACGGCTCACCGCACGTTCCGCAGAAACAGCTAAAAAAGTGGGGAGGTGAATCAAATGCGCTAAGGCCTGCGCCACATCGTCGCGGTCTTGTGGAATTTCAATACCCAAGGCGCCCTGCCCCGCCGCAGGCAACATCTCACTGGGATCAAACACCTGTCGAATACGCGCTTCCAACCCGAGTCGCTTTAACCCCGCTGCAGCCAACACAATCCCGTCGTATTGCCCTTCATCGAGTTTTTTAAGCCGGGTATCTAAATTACCGCGCAAAGGTTCGATTTTTAAATCGGGGCGCATCGCTCTCAACAAGGCCACGCGGCGCAAGCTAGACGTACCCACCACCGCACCCTGCGGCAAATCCTTGACCGTGGCATATCGACTTGAGACCCAAGCATCACGCGGGTCTTCACGCTCCATCACACAAGCCAGCACAAAGCCAGGGGGCAACTCCATGGGGACGTCTTTGAGGGAATGAACCGCCAAATCCGCACGGCCTTCTTCAAGCGCTGTTTCCAACTCTTTGACAAACAAACCTTTACCGCCCACTTTGCTGAGAGACCGGTCTAAGATTTGATCGCCCTTGGTCGTCATGCCTAAGAGCGTCACAGCGTGCCCCTGTTGGATGAGAAGCGCCTTAACGTGTTCGGCTTGCCAAAGGGCCAGTCGGCTTTCGCGCGTGGCAATGGTGAAATGTCGCAAAGTCGTAACCTGTTCGTAATTTTGAGAAGGTCTGAGAACCCGCATGGATGCTAGCATGGGCTTTACCCCTATTTTCTCACCCTAAGCCCCATGAAAACCGCCATAGCCGCCGCACCCGCCAAACGCGCCAAAGACAACGAACGCCCGTTGGTAGAAGACATTCGCCTTTTGGGAAGAATGTTAGGCGATGTGATTCGTGAGCAAGATGGGGGGCTAGCCTACGAATTGATTGAAAACATTCGCAAACTGTCGGTGGCCTTTCGCCGCGACGCAGACCACGAAGCCGATAAAGCGCTTAAAAAATTACTGAAAAGCTTAAGCGCGGATCAAACCGTCAGCGTCATCCGCGCGTTTACCTATTTCAGCCATTTGGCAAATTTGGCCGAAGACCGCCACCATATTCGACGCCGCGCCGTTCACGAACGCGCAGGTGAGAGCCAAGAAGGCAGCATTGACGTGGCGATTTCACGTCTGCGTTGGGCCGGTATTTCCCCCAAAACCATTTCTCAAACGTTGGCGCACAGCTTTGTGTCACCGGTTCTTACAGCCCACCCCACCGAAGTTCAACGAAAAAGTATTCTCGATGCCGAACGAGCGATTGCCCAATTGCTCACGTTGCGCGATGAAATTAAGCAGCACAGCGCGGCTCAAGACCCCAAACGCGATGCGCTCACGCCGCGTGAACTGGCCGCCAATGAAGCCCAAATTCGCGCTCGGGTGATGCAGCTGTGGCAAACCCGCTTGTTGCGCTACAGCAAACTCACGGTTGCCGATGAAATTGAGAACGCGCTGAGCTATTACGAGTCCACCTTCTTGCGTGAAATTCCTAAAATTTACAGCAGCCTAGAAAACATGTTGGGTCAACACCCGGTTCACAGCTTTTTGCGGATGGGCCAATGGATTGGGGGCGACCGCGACGGCAACCCCAACGTCAGCGCACAAACCTTGGAATACGCCTTGCGCCGCCAAAGCGAAGTGGCCTTGCGGCACTACCTTACCGAGGTGCATTTCTTGGGCAGCGAACTCTCTATCTCAGCCATGCTGACCGACTGCAGCCCCGAGATGCAAGCGCTTGCAGAAAGCAGCCCAGACCATAACGAACACAGAAAAGACGAACCCTACCGCCGTGCGCTCATCGGTATGTACGCCCGATTGGCCGCGAGCTTGCAAGAACTCACGGGCACCGATGCCGCCCGCCACGCCGTAGCACCCCAAAACCCCTACCAACTGGCGCAAGAATTCATTGCTGACCTGCGCACGATCGAAAACTCTCTTATCGCCCACCACGGCCAAGCGCTCACTGCGCAGCGCTTGCACCCATTGATTCGCGCCGTCGAAGTCTTTGGCTTTCATTTGGCCACGGTTGACCTGCGCCAGAGCTCAGATAAACACGAAGAAGTGGTAGCCGAATTGCTGCGGACCGCCCGCATTGAGTCTCACTACAGCGCTTTAGACGAAACCGCAAAACGCCAGGTCTTAATGCGCCTCTTAAACGATGCCCGCGGCTTGCGTGTCCAAGGCGCGACCTACTCAGCTCACACCCAAGGCGAGCTGGCAATCTTTGCTATAGCCAAAGTCATGCGCGAGCGCTTTGGTAACGAGGCCATTCGTCACTACATCATCAGCCACACCGAAACGGTCAGTGATTTACTCGAAGTCCTTTTGCTTCAAAAGGAAGTGGGTCTCGTCAGTGGAACGATCGACGGAAACGCCCACAGTGATTTAATCGTGGTCCCTTTGTTTGAGACGATTGAAGACCTGCGCAACGCTGCGCCCATCATGCGCGAGTTCTATGCCCTGCCCGGGATTGCCGAATTGGTTAAACGCAGTGGCGCTGAACAAGACATCATGCTGGGTTATTCAGACAGCAACAAAGACGGCGGGATTTTCACCAGCAACTGGGAGTTGTACCAAGCAGAAATCGCCTTGGTGGAACTGTTTGACGCGCTCCAAGCCAAACATCCCATTCAGTTGCGCATGTTCCATGGTCGCGGGGGCACGGTTGGTCGCGGCGGTGGGCCGAGCTACCAAGCGATCTTGGCGCAACCCCCCGGAACCGTACGCGGTCAAATTCGACTCACCGAACAAGGTGAGGTGATTGGCTCCAAATACGCCAACCCAGAAATCGGAAGGCGCAACCTTGAAACCTTGGTCGCCGCAACCTTAGAAGCCACTCTGCTCCAAACCACCAAGCCTGCCACCAAAATTTTTCTCGCAGCGGCGGGCGAATTATCACAAAGCAGCATGGCCGCCTACCGCGCCTTGGTCTATGAAACCCCCGGGTTTACGGAGTATTTTTTCAGCTCTACGCCTTTGCGAGAAATAGCCGAGCTCAATATTGGTTCTCGGCCCGCTTCGCGCAAGGCGACCCAAGCGATTGAAGACTTGCGTGCTATTCCTTGGGGTTTCAGTTGGGGGCAATGCCGCTTAACCTTGCCGGGTTGGTTTGGTTTTGGATCGGCAGTACAAACCTTTATCCATGGCTACACAGGCCAAAATACTCCCGCCCAAGCCAAAGAACGCACCGCACTGCTCCAAAAAATGGTGCGTCAGTGGCCGTTTTTTCAAACCCTGCTCTCCAATATGGACATGGTGATGGCCAAGAGCGATTTGGCTTTGGCGTCGCGCTACTCCGAGCTTGTTGGGGATGCGCGTTTGCGCAAAAAAATCTTTTCAGCCATTGAGGCCGAGTGGCACCGAACCTCTGAGGCCTTGTCCTTAATTACCGGTGACAAGCAACGCCTCGCCCACAACGCCGCTTTGCAACGGTCTATCCGCCATCGCTTCCCCTACATTGATCCCCTGCACCATTTGCAAGTCGAATTGGTACGCCGTTACCGTGCGGGGCAATCGGATGAACGCGTACAGCGTGGGATTCATATTTCTATCAACGGAATTGCCGCTGGGCTGAGAAATACCGGCTAATTCCCATCGCTGGGCGACCTCGATAAAATCAAGCCATGACAAACCAACTCGACACAAAATCCCAAGCCTGGTCCGCGCTCTTTTCGGAGCCTATGAGCGAGTTGGTCAAGCGCTACACCGCCAGCGTTTTTTTTGATAAGCGCCTGTGGCAAGCCGACATCGCTGGCAGCCTAGCCCACGCCGACATGCTGGCCGCCCAGAAAATCATTGGTGCAACCGACTTGGCCGACATCCAGCGCGGCATGGCGCAGATCACCCAAGAGATCGAATCCGGCGCTTTCGAGTGGAAGCTCGACCTCGAAGACGTGCACCTGAACATTGAAGCCCGCCTGACCCAACTGGTGGGCGATGCGGGCAAACGTCTGCACACCGGCCGCAGCCGCAATGACCAAGTAGCCACTGACGTGCGCCTGTGGTTGCGTGGCGAGATGGATCTGATCACGACACTGCTGGTCGATTTGCAAAAGTCACTCGTAGAAGTAGCCGAGAAAAACGTCGAGGTCATCATGCCCGGCTTCACCCACTTGCAAGTAGCCCAACCCGTGAGCTTTGCCCATCACTTGTTGGCCTACGTGGAAATGTTTGCCCGTGACGCCGAGCGTATGAGCGACGTGCGCCGGCGCACCAACCGCCTGCCCCTCGGATCAGCCGCTTTGGCCGGCACCACCTACCCAATAGACCGCGAACGCGTGGCCCGCACACTGGGCATGGTCGATGCGCACGGCAACCCACAGGTTTGTCAAAACAGCTTAGACGGTGTAAGCGACCGCGACTTCGCTATTGAGTTCACCGCCGCTGCTTCGCTTTGCATGGTGCACATCAGCCGCATGTCGGAAGAGTTGATTTTGTGGATGAGCCAAAACTTTGGTTTCATCAAAATTGCCGACCGCTTCACCACCGGCAGCTCCATCATGCCGCAGAAGAAAAACCCCGACGTGCCTGAACTGGCACGTGGTAAAACCGGCCGCGTAGTAGGCCATTTGATAGGCCTTATCACCTTGATGAAAGGCCAACCTCTGGCCTACAACAAAGACAACCAAGAAGACAAAGAGCCTTTGTTTGACACGGTGGACACCCTCAAAGACACGCTGCGAATCTTCAGCGAAATGATTGGCGGCCAAGTCAACCCGACTACGGGCGCCAAAGAAGGCGGTATCACCGTCAACGCCCAAGCCATGGAAGACGCGGCCAAAAAAGGCTTTGCTACCGCTACTGACTTGGCTGATTACTTGGTAAAAAAAGGTTTGCCATTTCGCGATGCCCATGAAACGGTAGCCCACGCCGTGAAAGCCGCTGCGAGCCACAACTGCGACTTGTCAGAGTTGCCCCTCAACGTGCTCCAAGGCTTTCACGCCTCGATTGAAAAAGACGTATACGCCTGCTTGAGCCTCCACGGCTCGCTCAATGCGCGAGATACCTTGGGTGGAACAGCGCCCGTCCAGGTCCGGGCGCAAATTGCGCGCCACCACCAACGCTTTCGGTAAGACTAAAAAGGGGATGTGATCGGATTTAAGGTTTAGGCCTAGACCTAGGCTTTAGGCAGCGTAGCAATCATTTTCATCTTCAGTGGAAACTTGTTATGTAGCTGGCAATTGGCCTTTCCTGCGACCCACGGAGAGCGGGCAGTGATCTCTTTGTCAAACAAGTAAGACAATGGGTTCAAGGGTTGTGAAGCCTCGGCATAAAACCGGGGGCTTGCAAGTGGCGCTGATCCAAAGGCACCCAGACCGAGCAATACCGCCAAGGTGAGCGTACTACCCGCAGCGACTGCTTTCGTTTGGCTTGCAGTTTTCAAAAGAGCGACACTTTGACGCAAGGACGCATCGGCTTTTTGAATCATAGGCATCGCAAGCATCTCGGCAAGTGAAGGCATGTTGATCCGAGGCATTTTTCGCTTAGGCGCAATTTCTTGAACCAGACTTTGCGGGTCGTACTTTTTCTTTAAAAAAAACAAAAACGTACGGACCTTGCTATTGCTTTCTTGGACTGCCGTTAGCCGTTTCTCACGTAAGTGGCGGCTCTGACGGGCAACGCGTTGCTCGTCTTGCGAATGATTTTTTTTGAAGTTTCCATCCTCATCGCTTTTGGCGATGCGGACCACATGAACCCTAGAGTCTTTGTCTTTGGGGGCGTCCGTACTGATTTTTTGAATATTTTGCAAGCTGTTTGCGTTGTCGGTCATCGTGTGCTGAATGTTGGTTCCAATTTCTTTCTTAGAACCATAGTTCCACGATGCATTGAGATTCTATGCCTCGCCCTTTAGTGCGCTTGGGGCTCGATGGATTACATTGCCGTAATCAATTTTGAGCGAGAACCTTACCCGGGTTCATGATTCCTAAAGGATCAATTGCCGCTTTGATCTGACGCATGAGCCCGACTTCAACGGAAGACTTGTAGCGAACCAATTCAGTAGTCAATGACTGTCCGATTCCGTGCTCTGCACTAAAAGTCCCTTTGAACTCTTGTGCAGTGTCGTAAACCAATTGCCTTACTTGCATTGCGTAAGCTTTGGGATCTTTCAGTGAATCCCAAAACGATTGCGGAAAAATGGCCAAAAAGTGGACGTTGCCATCACCCAGATGTGCAACTATCACAACATGGGCTTTAGGGAAAGAATTTTTTACTTTTGCAGTTGCACTTTCGACAAATGCTGGTACGGCTGATGTTGGCACTGCAACATCATGATTCAGACTCACACCATGGGCGCGGTTAGCCTGCGAAACGCTATGGCGTATTTTCCAAAATTTCATCGCATGGGCATGGCTTGTGGCAACCAGGGCATTGTTTACCTGGTCGTCTTCCATCGCTTGAGCCAGCGTCTTTTGCAGCATGGCATCCAGCGTTCCCGTCTCTATGGAGTCACTTAGCTCAATTAACAGATACCCAGCAGATTTATCAGGTAGCGGGTCCGCTTGGCCAGCGACATGTTGCGTGACTAAATCAAGCTGCTCCCTTGAGACATATTCAAACGCCGACAAGCGTGATTCAAACTCACCCCGAAATCTCGAAAGTAAATTAGTTGCATGCTGAAGACTCGGGACAGCAACCCATGCAACCGCCTTTTCAATCGGTTGAGCAAAAAGTTTTAGTGAGGCGGCAGTGATAATTCCTAGTGTGCCCTCAGCCC
>CAMDAN010000080.1 GCA_945888535.1 Bordetella parapertussis | reverse complement strand
GATGAACGTTGTATCGTCAACGCCATGGTGGCTTTATTAGCAACAGGCGGATCGACCAACCATTTGATTCACTGGGTGGCAGTGGCCCGCGCTGCGGGCATCGTGATTGATTGGAATGATGTCTCCGCGCTCTCCGATATCGTTCCGTTGCTGAGCCGCGTCTACCCCACTGGAAGCGCGGATGTGAACCAATTTCAAGCCGCAGGTGGGCCGGGTTTCGTGATCCGTGAATTGCTGGACGCAGGGTTTATGCATGCCGATGTCTTGACCGTTCGCCCTGGCGGTGTGCGTGAATTCACACGTGTTCCAACTGCAACTGGCGGCGTTTTAACTTGGCATGAGACTGGTGCCAGCAAAGATGACACCGTCGTTCGCCCTGCGCGTTTGCCCTTTAGCGCCAGTGGCGGTTTAAAGCTGCTCGAGGGCAATTTAGGACGTAGCGTGATTAAAGTGTCATCGGTTCCCGATGACCGCCAAGTGATCGAGGCGCCGTGCCGTGTTTTTGATTCGCAAGAAGCCTTGCACCAATCCTTCAGCGCCAATGAACTCAACCGCGATGTGATTTGCGTAGTGCGATGGCAAGGTCCGCAGGCCAACGGAATGCCAGAGCTGCACAAGCTCACGCCCCCCTTAGCCATTTTGCAAGGCAAGGGGTTTAAGGTGGCTTTGGTGACCGATGGACGCATGAGTGGCGCTTCGGGCAAGGTACCCGCTGCTATTCATGTGTCGCCCGAAGCGGCAGCGGACGGCCCGTTGGCTAAGTTGCAAGACGGCGATGTGATTCGTTTGGATGCCCTCACAGGTACTTTGCAAGTCATGGTGGAACCAACGCAATGGGACGCTCGAGTGGCTGCGACGCTACCAGCGGGATTAAAAGCATCCAACGCGCAAGGCATGGGCCGAGAATTGTTTGCTGGCATGCGGCGCAACGCACTCACCGCCGAAGAAGGCGCATGCAGCTGGTTGTGATTCATCACCCATATTTCTCATCGTTTTTGCGGAGCACCCCATGACCGAAAAATTCACCGCCTTGCAAGTCATGCAAGACGCCCCCGTCATTCCAGTGATCGTGTTAAACGACGTGGCGCACGCAGTGCCCATGGCTCGCGCTTTGGTGGCTGGTGGAGTGCGGATGTTGGAAGTCACGTTGCGTACACCTCAAGCTTTGGCCTGTATTGAGGCGATTGCCAAAAATGTTCCAGAAGCTGTGGTTGGGGCGGGTACCGTCAGGCACAAGGCAGATGCCCAATCGGCTGCTAACGCTGGCGCTCGTTTTGCTGTGAGCCCAGGTTACACCAGTGCAGTTGGACAGGCGTGCCGTGATCTGGGCTTGGCCTTGTTACCAGGAGTGGCAACGGGCAGCGAAATCATGATGGCGCAAGAAGATGGTTTTATCGAACTCAAATTTTTCCCCGCCATGGAAGCGGGTGGGCCCGCCATGCTCAAAGCATGGAGTGGCCCGTTTTTTGATGTTCGGTTTTGCCCGACAGGCGGGGTGAGTCTTCAAAATGCGTCCGAATTTTTAGCCTTGCCTAATGTGGTGTGTGTGGGTGGATCGTGGTTGGTTCCGGCTGACGCCATGGCAAAAGGCGATTGGGCAAAAATCACCCAACTTGCGGTTGATACAGCACTCTTGCGAAAGTAAATTCCAAGGTATCCTTCGTGGGAATTGGCACCCACTTATTTAACAAAATACCCTTGAGGACGGCACAAACCCTATGCCTGTTTTACAACTCCAAGACATTGAGCAACTCGCACACCGGGCCTTAAGCGCAAGCGGAGCCAACGCGCACCATGCTCGCACTGTTGCGCAATCGATTGCACAGGCCGAAGCCGAAGGCATTCGCAATGTGGGCCTCGCCTACTTGCCCACCTATTGCGCACATTTACGTTGCAAAAAGATCCATGGGCAAGCCCAAGCCAGTTGGAAAAAAACGGCCCCTTCTGCTTTGCTTATTGATGCAGACGCAGGTTTTTCGCATACGGCGTTTATCGATGCACTGCCTGATTTTTTAACCTTGGTGCGAAGCCAAGGGGTGGGGGTAATGAGCATCCACAACTCCTATTCTGCGGGCGTCTTGGGCTGGTTTATCCGGCGTTTGGCCTTGGAAGGTTTGGTGAATTTGGCTTTCGCCAACGCCTCGGCCATGATGGCTCCTTTGGGTGGTAACCAAGCGGTTTTTGGAACTAACCCCTTAGGATTTGGATCGCCGCGCCCGCGTAATGCCACAGGCGAAGACGTGGGCCCTGTGGTTCTGGATATGTCGAGCACCGCCACGGCAAGAGTCAACGTGATTGAAGCTGCTAACAAAGGCGGCCCCATTCCAGCGGGATGGGCGATGAATCTTGCGGGCCTTCCCACCACCGATCCGAAAGAAGCCTTGGAAGGTTTAATGGCCCCAGCGGCCGGACACAAAGGCTACGGATTGGCCTTGATTGTTGAAATTTTGGCCGCTGGCTTAGGTGGCGCCAACTGGTCACAGCAAGCCAGCTCCCTCTTAGACGATACGGGCGGCCCCCCAGGCGTGGGGCAGTGTTTTATTGCGATAGACCCAGCTGCGTTTGCGCCGGGATTTGACGTGCGTATGTTCCAGTTAATGCAAGCGATTGAAGTCCAAGAGGGCGCTCGCGTCCCGGGCGCTGGTCGACACAACCATATGAATCTAGCCATGGCGTCTGGTGTGGAGGTGGACACCCCGCTCCTCAACCAGTTAGAGCAGTACGCGATACCAGTGAACGGGAAAAGCCCAGATGTCTGATTCAAAAGACAGTGCCGAGCAGCGCGCTCTTTTATTGACGGTTTTGGCCGATGCGGGTTTTCTCTCGAACACGGTGGCTGCCAGCGATTTAAAACTTCTCACTGGTGGATTTTGGAATCAGGTGTACCGCCTTCAGGTCGGCGAGAAGATCATGGTGATCAAGCAGTTTTTCAAAGGGGTGACCAACCCCATGTTCCCCGTCATGCCGGATACCGAAGCAGCCGCGCTCAGTTACCTCCAAGGCAGTACTTGTGCCCCTGAGCCTATTGCATACTTGCCACAAACCCCCGCAGGGGATATTTTGTTGTATGGCTACGTGGCGGGCTTGCCGTGGAAATTCGATCCACAGAACGCAGAAAAATGTACCAAGGATGTCGCTGATTTGTTGGCGCGTGTTCATCGCACGCCCATCGATGCGAATGCTAAAAATAGCTTTCGACTTCTTCCGCAAAGCCCGCAAGAACTTTATACACACAGCCTATCCATGTTGAGCGAGTGCGATGAAACACTGCTCGGCCCGTTGGAGCATTTAAAACAAACATTGGCGGATTGCCCGCTCACTGCGCCAAGTAAGCCTGTCTTGGTGCATACCGATTGTGGCCCCGGAAACATCATCGTCGGGGACGCGGGCCCGTGTCTGATTGACTGGCAATGTCCGGGCTTAGGAGATCCGTTACAGGATGTGTTTACGTTTACATCTCCCGCAATGCAAATTCTTTACCATTGCGAGCCCTTGGCTGATGGGGTCATTCAGCACTTTTTCCAGTCCTATTTCCAAGCGCAGAGTGCGGATTTGGATGTGGAGGCGATGAAGGCTCGGCTCCCTTTGGTACAGGTCTACCACCATTTCCGATTCGCAGCGTATTGCGCTTACCGAATCACGCATCTACAAGCTTCGGAGCCAGTGGTCGCTGCGCTCTACATCCAAGCCTTAAGCGCAGAGTTGGATTACCTCAATCACTTGCTTGAAAATCAATGATGCAAATACACACTTCCAATCGCGAGGGCCACGTGAAAGCTATTGAAATGCACATCCACAGCTTTAGTCTGCGGTTTCAGTTTAAGTACCGCACTGATTTTGATGTGTTTAGTTTTATCGCGTTGGCAAAAGCGCAAGGCTTTACGGGTGTCAACATCTCAGCCAATGGGCCCGGATACCGCGACTTGGGGGGCATGACCGTTGTTCATTTTGAGAAGGTCAAAAACGCACTTATTGAAAGCGGCATGAGATGCGAAATCGACACCAGTGACACGCGCTTGGATAATCTATTGAAGATGCTCGACGTTGCGGGCAAAGTCAACGCGGAGTGTTTGCGGGTGTACACAAAATACCCGCCGCCTTTGCAAAGTCAGATTACCCAAACGGTCGAAGACTTGCGCGGAGCGATTCATACGTTAGAGCGCACTGGCATCAAGCTTGTTTTTGAAAATCACGAAGACTTTCAGGGTGAAGTGATTGCTGATATTTTGAGCCAAGTCAATCACCCGCTGGTTCGCGCACTCTACGACTACGGAAACTCGCAGATGGTGGGCGAGGAACCCCTCGACGCTTTGGAGGCGATGGCACCTTTTGTGAGCACCGTGCACGTCAAGGACCACGTGGTCGTTGTGGGCCCGGAACACGCATGGGGAAATTTGTGGGTGCAAGGCGTTCCTATGGGTCAGGGGCGCTTACCCATCATGGAACAAACCCACCGTTTGTATGAAAGTGGTTTACGCCGTTTTTGTTTTGAAAATGTATGGGGCTACGCCGCCCCGCTGAAGTCGCACGACGTGCCAAAGAGTGATTGCTTTAGCATCGACCAAGCCAGCCACTTTTTAAACGGGAGTGACTTGCCCACAGACCAAGCCATTGACTTGGAGTGGAAAGCCTTTGAGGAAGCATGGAGCTGGTACAAAAAGGCATTGACCCAGCAGCAGTACCGTGTTGCTATCCCTTTGTAATAAGTACGAAAAATTACAAGTCTTTGGCTAATCGCAAAGCATCGTAAATAGCGGCATGCGTGTTGCGGGCAGAAATTGCGTCTCCAATCCGAAAGAGCTGGAACTTTCCGCCTTTGTTAGATTGAACGGCCTGCGGTTTGCCTGCAATCAAGTCGGTGTAATTCACTGCACCTTCATTGCTTGACATGGGCTTGAGCTCAAAATACAGGTCTTCCAGCGGCAGCGTGCCGTGGTTCACGACGACTTGGTCCACCACGCGTTCTTTGCGCACGCCGCCGTAGTCACTTCCCAATACGGCAAGCAACTTGCCCGCTTGTGTGGGATTGCGCTCTACGGATTCAAGTCGGAAGGTGACGGTGAAGGTGACGTCTAGTTTTTGCAAGCTGCGCATATACGGCACCAAGTTCATCGCCATGACTTCCGGCGAGAAGCTGCGGTCGGGTGTCATGACTTCTAAGGTGGCACCAGTTTGCGCGATCACATCGGCGGCTTGTAGGGCGGCGTGGTCTCCGGCGTCGTCGTACAAAAGTACATTTTTTCCAGGCTTGGCGTCGCCACTCAAAATGTCCCAAGCCGAAACCACCAATTCGTTGCCTGCGCTCAATACCTCCGTGTGCGGCAAACCGCCCGAGGCGATGATGACGACATCGGGTTTTTCTGCCAAGACGGTAGATGAATCAGCCAAGGTGTTAAAGCGAAATGAAACCCCTTGTTCTTCACAACGGGCCATGCGCCAGTCGATGATGCTGATCATCTCTTTGCGCCGTTGGCTTAGTGCGGTTAATCGAATTTGTCCGCCGGGTTTGGACGCCGCTTCTAGAACCACAACGTGGTGTCCGCGCTCAGACGCCACCCGCGCCGCTTCAAGTCCTGATGGTCCCGCACCAACCACAACGATTTTTTTGGGGCTTGGGGCTTTTTCTAAAGCGTGGGGCATGGTCAGTTCACGCCCTGTCGCGGGGTTGTGAATGCAGTAAGCCTCACCGCCTTGGTAAATACGATCTAAACAAAAGTTCGCACCGACGCAAGGGCGAATCGTATCTTCTCGGCCGATCATAATTTTTCGCACGATGTGGGGGTCAGCCATATGGGCGCGGGTCATGCCGACCATATCGAGCTTGCCCGACTCAATGGCAAAGCGGGCGGTATTGACGTCTTGGATTTTTGCACCGTGAAAGATCGGGATGTCGAGTTGTTGGCGAATGCCACCCGCAAAATCCAAGTGCGGTGCACTGCGCATGCCTTGAACGGGAATGACGTCGGTGAGTCCGGCATCGGTATCAATATGGCCGCGAATGATGTTGAGAAAGTCCACCATGCCAGACATGGCTAGGTACCGCGCAATGCCTAGGCCTTCATCGGCCGTCAGGCCGCCCGGGCGCACTTCATCGGCAACGCCGCGAACGCCTAATATAAATTCTTTGCCGACGCGGGCGCGAATGGCTTTGATCACCTCCAAGGTAAAACGCACCCGGTTTTCCATCGGTCCGCCAAAGGGCGCGTCTAAGGTATTGGTCGAGGGAGACCAGAATTGGTCCATCAAGTGCCCGTAGGCCTCCAGCTCTAACCCATCCACCCCTGCAGCGTGCATGCGTTCAGCGGCATCAGCGTAGTCTTTGATAATGCGATCAATATCCCAGTCTTCCATTTTCTTGGGGAAGGCGCGGTGCGATGCTTCACGGTGGTGTGAGGGCGATACCACCGGCAGCCAATCGGCTTTGGACCAGCTGGTGCGACGGCCCAAATGGGTGAGTTGGATCATCACCGCAGCGCCATGTTCGTGGCAAGCATCGGTGAGATCTTTCATCCATGGAACGACCTCGTCTTTGTAGGCCAAGATGTTGTTAAATACTGGTGGACTGTCGCGGGAGACAGCGGCAGAGCCTGCCGTCATGGTGAGCGCGATTCCGGCTTTGGCGCGTTCAACGTGGTACGCCCGGTAGCGCTCTTTGGGCATTCCGTTTTCAGGGTAGGCCGGCTCATGCGAAGTAATCATGATGCGGTTTTTCAACCGCAAATGCTTGAGCTGAAAGGGTTGCAATAGGGGATCGTTTGGGTTTGCGCTTGCCATGGCGGGTCCTAGTGGGTTACTTATTCAATACCATTGATCGGGCATGGATGCTTTTTTTCTATCCATATAGTCCCGAATCGATTCATCTAATGCGGGATCCATTATTGGTGTTGCGTAGTCGGCCAGCGATTGTTTCCAGCGTTTGTTAGCCCGCTTGGCCGAGTCACTTTCTCCCGATTCGGTCCACGATTCAAAAGGCGTGTCGTCAGAGATTGTGGAGTCGTAAAAGGCCGTGGTGTAGTTGGCCATGGTGTGGGAACTGCCAAGGTAATGTCCTCCAGGCGTCACTTCTTGGAAAGCGTTCATGGCCAAGCTGTTGTCATCTACAGTAACACCGCCTAAATAGCTGTGTAATGCGCCACAAAAATCGGCATCCATCATAAATTTTTCGTAGCTCATCGATAACAAGCCATCGAGAAAGCCGGCCGAGTGCAAGATGAAATTGGCTCCGCAGTGAATGGCCGAGAGCATAGACATGACGCTTTCTTGCATCGCCTGCCCATCAGGTAGCTTGGAAGTCGTAAACGAGCCCGCACAGCGCAGCGGCAAATTCAATCGCCTTGCAAGTTGGCCCACCACCATCGAACCAATTGCAGGCTCAGGCGTGCCAAAGGTTGGCGAGCCAGAACGCAGGGACATGCTGGAGAGAAAATTACCGTAAATAACCGGTGCACCGGGGCGTTCTAGCTGCGTCATCGCACAGCCCACCATGGTTTCTGCGTGCGCTTGGGCAATCGCGCCCGCATTGGTCACAGGCCCCATCGCGCCGCCCAAAATAAAGGGCACGATCACCGCAGCTTGGTTGGCCCGTGCGTAGGCCCGCGCTGACTTAGTCATCGTTCCGTCCCACAACAGCGGTGAGTTCACATTCACGTTGCCCAATATCACGCAGTTTTTATCTACAAATTCACGCCCAAAAAGCAAGCGGCTCATTGCGATCGAATCTTCTGCGCGTTCTTCGGAAGTGATCGAGCCCATATACGCTTTGTCAGAAAAGCGCATGTGGGCATAGACCATGTCTAAGTGCCGCTTGTTGACGGGGATGTCAGTGGGTTCGCAAACTGTGCCGCCGCTGTGGTGCAGCCACGGTGTGTTGTAAGTCAACTTCACAAAATTTTGAAAATCTTCCAAGGTGCCGTAACGCCGCCCTCGGTCTAAGTCCATCACGAATGGCGATCCATACGACGGCGCAAAAACAACGTTGTTACCGCCAATCTGAACTGAGTGGGCTGGATTGCGGGCGTGCTGGGTGAATTCTTTGGGCGCGGTTTTGAGAATCTCGCGCAGGTGTCCTGGTTCAAAGCGCACCCGCATGCCGTCGACTTTGGCGCCTGACTTTTTAAACATCGCCAAAATTTCATCATCGTCGCGAATGTCTAGCCCCACTTCGGCCAGGATGCGGTCTGCTGTCGCTTCGATCTTGAGCAAGCTTTCCTCGCCCATGATGTCGTAGGTGGGGATGACACGTTTGATATAGGCCGGCCCCGTTGCTTTGGCGTTGGGGTCACGGCGTTCACGCCCACCGCTGCGTCGGCCGTGCTTTACTGGCGCGGTAGGAGGCGATAAGGTTTGGGTATCAGATTCACTCATGATGCTTGCTCCGGTCAATGGCTGTGATTTGAAATAATAGCGCTGATATTAGAGCGAATTTATCGTTTCGTCACCCCAATAGTTTTTCATCCTTAGAATAAACTCAGCTTATGCAAAAACGCTTCGATCAGCCCGCCATGGGCCATCTCATTACCTTTGAGGCTGCGGCGCGAACCGGCAGTTTTACTCGTGCAGCCTTAGAGCTGTCCGTCAGCCAACCGGCTATCAGCCATGCGGTACGGATGTTGGAAGACGAACTGGGGGTGGCTTTGTTTGACAGACGACACAAAGGCGTAGAACTGACCGAAGCAGGGCGCTATTTATTAGACCAGGTGGGCCTGGGCTTGACGCTGATGGACCAAGCCCTGCGCGAAGTTCGCACCATGACGCAGGGTCACCAAGTCACGCTGGCCGTTTCAACAGCGACCGCCACGTGGTGGCTGATGCCGCGCATCGCCCGCTTTAAGCAGCAGCACCCAGACATCGAGTTGCGTTGTATTACGACCGACATTGATCTCGATTTAGAGCGAGAGCGGATTGATTTGGGCATTACTTTAGGCAGCGGAGATTACGCGCGATTTGAGCGTTGGCACTTTGTGGATGAAGAAGTTTTCCCTGTGTGTAGCCCTGATTTCTTAGTCAGCCACCCCACACTCAAACTCCCCCAAGACGTAGCTCAGACAACACTTTTACATCTTGAGGAACGCTACCGTCCAAGGCTCGACTGGGCGGGTTGGTTAGCGCGCTTTGGGGTGAGTCCCGCGCGTGCTGGCAAAGCCTTTACTTTTAACGATTACTCCATCGTTTTGCAAGCGGCCTTAGAAGGGCAGGGGATTGCTTTGGGTTGGCGACACATTGTGGAACCCCTGATTAACCAAGGCCGCTTGGTGCGGCCCCTAACGCAGAGCGTGACAACGCACCAGCCGATGTACATCATTGCCTCACGGGCTGGCCGGGCCCGAGCCGATGTAATGGCTATAAAGACTGGTTGGTCCAAGAGGCGGCAGCGTCGATTCATCCCAACAAGAGTGCAGCGTAGTCAGAACGCGTAGTTATGAAGTTTCAGGCAGCACTCGCCTGAGATATCGAATTTTTTGCCAGAGCACTGCCTTGGGCATGTCCATGGCCATGACGTTCATGCAGCGTTCAAGCCAACCCTGCCGCTCCTGCAGCCGGTCAATGGCTTTGGACAAATCGCGGGTAATGGCTGCACCATAGGCTTCGATGGCTTTTTCAAGTGCGGCATGCAACTGGGGCACGGTCAAATCCATCATGGCAAGATCAATGACATCCCGGCTGAACACGCCTTCGTCGGCCTGTCGGTCAGCGTTAGCCAATAATTTACTTGCCGCAAGATCTAAAACCGTCAAGGTGGCAATGCCGCAGAGTTGGTCCTGTGGTCCAGGCGCTTGTAGTGCGATGCGCGCTTCACGGACGATCTCGAATTTCACGGCGTGCCCGTCCATACGCACGTGGGTGCGAATGCCGTATTGGTCCGCACGTACTTCTCGTATGAGCTCCAGCGGCATAGCCCCTTGGCGCGTGATGGGTCTTAAGCCGCCGACACCTGTTAACAGTTGTCGCAACTCGCGGTATCCAGCTGCATCGGACACCAGAAAATCCATGTCCACCGATTCGCGGTATTCGCCAAACTTCAGTGCGATGCAAGTGCCCCCAGCAAACCAGCAGGCGTGTTTGGCAAGTACATCGCCATCAAGCGCCGCAAGGATGTGCGCTATGCGTTGATGGTGTGCCCGCTCAAACATGGCTAGCCCGCTTGCCAAAGGCTTGTTGCAATGCTTGCCAAAGCGCTTGCTCTTGCTCTGTCAGGGTTGGCAGATCTAGGTGTCGAGCGTTGCGTTCGTAAATGTCAAACGCCTCCACCGGGGTCAAGTGGTCTGTGCCATTTACTTGCCAGGCTAGTGTTTTAAGTTGCGGATAGTCAGCCAGCGCAATGCGCACAGGCCACCAGCCAGAGGGTTGTTGTTTTGTGGGGCTGGCAGTTTTTTCATCTTGCAGTTGCAACAGCAAGCCCATTGCGGCAATGGCGTTGCTCCAGGCTCCCATGGTGACCGAGGGCTCGCCTTTTTCGATGCGGTGCAGCGTGACCCGGGAAATTCCCGCGGCCTCTGCCGCCACAGTAGCGCTGACCCGCAAAGCCTTACGCCTTTCGGCCACGCGTGCACCCAAGTTCTGCAGCTTGGATGCGGTTTTTTCAGTTACGAAGGGTGATTGTTTTGGCATATTGTTTCTCATCTTATTCAAAAAAATCGCTTTTGTCAATAATGAGAAACAATTATTTTGTAATCATGGAAAGCAATGGTCCCCCATAAGGAGGTCGATAGCCTTCCTCAGCTAGTCCACCGTTGGAACTAAAGTCTCCTCGCGCGACTGCTTAAGCTGCCAACCGATGTGCGCAACCAAAGCTAGGAAAACGATACCGCCCCCGAGCATGGTGCGAGCGCTAGGAATTTCGTTGTGCATCAACCAAACCCACAAAGGCCCGAGAACCGGTTCCGCAATACCAATCAAAGCAGCGATGGCGGAGGGAAGCAGCCGAGCGCCAGTAACAAACAGTGCCATGCCTAAACCTAAATTGAGTGCGCCAAACATAAATAACAATCCGGCATCCATGGCATTGACCTGAAATTGCTGCGCCAGCGAGGCCGAGACCGCAGAGGCAATCAAGGTCCCAAGGCAGACTGCAGGCATCATCGCCACTTTGGCATGGCGACGCGTGATGACTGTAGCCGTGGCAAACGCCAAAGCAATCAGCACGGCCAAGCCGTCACCAATGGGCGACACCTTGCCGCCAAAGGAATCAGAAACCATCACAGCAACGCCCGCAATTACCGC
>CAMDAN010000079.1 GCA_945888535.1 Bordetella parapertussis | reverse complement strand
CATATTCGAAGCCGCGCGGGTATTGTCTATCCCGACATTCAGTTCCATTTTCTGCCTCTGGCCGTTTCCTATGACGGCAAATCGCTGGCGAGTGGCCACGGCTACCAAGTCCATGTGGGTTCCAAGCGGTCCAAAAGTCGGGGTTGGGTCCGACTGCGGGACAGTCGGCCTGAAAGCCTGCCGCGTGTGCGCTTCAATTACATGACACATCAGGACGACTGGCTGGAGTTTCGCGCTTGCATCCGGCTGACCCGTGAAATCTTTGCGCAGGCGGCGATGGCACCCTACCGTGGGAAAGAGCTTGCCCCAGGAGCAGACGTGCTGAGCGATGACCATCTGGACGCGTTTATCAAAAGGAAAGTGGAAAGTGCCTATCACCCCAGTGGCACCTGCCGCATGGGATTCGATGACGCCGCAGTGACACACCCAGATGGCCGGGTGCGCGGGGTTGAGGCGTTGAGGGTGATCGATGCCTCTGTGATGCCGCAGGCGACAGCGGGAGATTTGAATGCCCCCACATTGATGCTGGCAGAACGGATGGCCGATCTGATTCGTGGCCGCCATCTTCCAGAGGCTACCGATGCCCCGCTTTTGGCGGCATCAGACTGGGCCTGTTCGCAGCGAACATCCACTGTTCAACATGACTACTCGGACGACCGCGCAAGACTACGAGAAGCGCTGCTGGTTAATGCGCGTAGCGGAGAAATAGCTCCGTAAATTTGAACATCAGAGATAGCGACAGACTCTGGGCATATGGTCTGGCCGACAATGGCCAAACGAAAGCAGTTTGTTATGAACAAGAAATCAAGTCGTAAACGGCCCCCTGCATTCATGCGGGTTTGCAGGGAGGGGTAAATTGCAAATACATCCTCAATAGCCCCGTTTGCGAACATGCGCGTGGCCATGTTGTCGTATCTATCCTACTCTTCAAGTATCAGCTATTTCGATAATCGAAAAAGAAACTACAATGTAGTTATGAGCGAAATTAAATTTGAATGGGATGCCAAAAAAGCATCTGCCAACGTAAAGAAACATGGCGTTTCTTTTGACGAAGCTCGAACGGTTTTTTTTGATGAAAACGCGAAGTTGATTGGTGATCCTGACCATTCAGACGATGAGGAAAGATTTGTCCTATTGGGCTTAAGTAGCTCACTCAAAGTTGTGTTGGTTTGCCATTGCTATCGAGAGCACGGCAATGTGATACGAATAATTTCTGCGCGAAAAGCTTCTGCGCATGAATCGAAGCAATATTGATTAAAGGTGCACTATGAGAAAAGAATACGATTTCAGCCAGGCGCGTAAAAATCCTTACGCTTCACAGTTAAAGAAGCAGATCACCATTCGGTTGGATCAGGACTCAATTGGCTACTTCAAAGATATTTCGGAGCAAGTCGGTATCCCATACCAAAGCCTGATCAACCTTTACTTGCGCGATTGTGCAGCGCACCAACGCAAGTTAGACCTGCGCTGGAAGTGATTTGCTTCTTCGCTGTCTTTAAGCCGCTTGCGCCGCAATCTCCAAAGCCCGAAGCCGATGCGGCACTTCAAAAACATCGCACACCAGCATCAACTCATCCGCCCCCGTAGCCTGCGCAAGGTCATGGAGTTGGGCTTTGACTTTGTCGGGGCCTCCGACAACGGCAGCGCCTAGAAAGTCGGCGATGGCTGCGCGTTCTTGGGCGCTGCATTGCGCCATAAAGCCTTCAACCGGCGCTTGCAGGCTGCGGCGGTCGCCGCGCAAAATTCCCAAGACCCGTTGGTACACGCTGCTGGCTAAAAGCTCAGCTTCGTCATCGGTAGGCGCAGCCACAAGCGGAACCCCAATCACTACGTAAGGTTTGGCCAATTGCGCCGAGGGCTGGAACAGGCTGCGGTACAGGTCAACCGCCTGGTGCAGCAAGCGTGGCGCAAAGTGAGAAGCAAAGGCAAAGGGCAGGCCGCGAAGGGCGGCGAGTTGCGCTGAAAACAAACTCGAGCCCAATAACCAGATCGGGACCTGCGTTCCCGCGCCGGGCATGGCGACCATGCGTTGCCCATCTGTGGCGGGCGCAAGCAGGCGCTGTAATTCGGCAACGTCACGGGGAAAGTCTTCTTCGGTTTCTGGGCGGTCGCGCCGCAGCGCCCGCATGGTGTCGCGGTCCGTTCCTGGGGCGCGGCCCAAGCCTAAGTCAATGCGGTTGGGGTAAAGCTCCGCCAAGGTGCCAAAGGCCTCGGCGACCACCAAGGGCGCGTGGTTAGGAAGCATGATGCCGCCTGAGCCGACGCGTATTCGCTCGGTGCCACCAGCCAAAAAGCCCACCAAGACGGCGGTGGCAGAACTGGCGATACCTTGCATGTTGTGGTGTTCGGCAACCCAATAGCGCGAAAACCCCAGTCGCTCGGCGTGTTGGGCGGTTTGCAAGGCGGTGGCCAAGGCTTGCGCCACGCTGGCCCCTTCGCGTACCGCGACCAGGTCCAACATTGAAAGCGCAAAGGAGGGATGAGGTGTCATAGCGCCATTATGCGCAGTCGCTTGAAGGCCCGTATGCCCGCATTCGCCTTGCTCTAAGATCCTAGGCTATGCATACCTCTGCCCTTGTTTTATTTTCTGGCGGCCAAGATTCCACCACCTGTTTGGCCTACGCCTTGTCGAAATACGCGCACGTTGAAACCGTGGCCTTTGACTACCGCCAGCGCCACCATGTGGAGCTAAGCCAGCGCTTGCATGTCTTAGACGCCTTGCGGGCTCAATTTCCGCAATGGGGCCAGCGACTTGGGGACGACCATTTGCTCGACGTGGCGGTCTTGGGCGAAGTAAGCGAAACATCCCTCACGCGCGAGACCGCAATGGCGATGCAGGCCAATGGCTTGCCCAATAGCTTTGTTCCCGGACGCAACTTGTTGTTTTTAACTTTGGCTGCGGCTTTGGCCTATCGCCGTGGCTTAGACGTACTCATAACGGGGGTGTGTGAAACCGATTTTTCTGGCTATCCCGACTGCCGCGATGACACCATGAAGGCCATGCAAATCGCTTTGTCCTTAGGCATGGACAAACGTTTTTTGATTGAAACCCCGCTGATGTGGATTGACAAAGCCGCAACGTGGAAGCTTGCGCATTCTTTGGGCGAACAGTCTGGCGTGACTGAAGGCGGCACGGCCTTTGTGGATTTGATTGTGGAGCACACCCACACTTGCTATTTGGGCGAGCGCACCCAGCGCCATGCGTGGGGTTACGGCTGTGGCACCTGCCCGGCCTGTGCCTTACGAGCCAAGGGTTATGACGCTTATCACGCGTCTTGAGAACCTGTTTTTTTAAAAACCTACAAGCGTTTCTCTTCTACTGTAAACCGCGCGTCGCCGCCAGCGGCTTGTTCCGTTAACACCCAGGCTTTGGTGTGAAAGCTGGCAACCCCGGGCCGATGGGCGATGGACACCAATGCGCCACCTCGGGCTGCGACCATCTCAACGAGGCGCTGGTAGAGCGTGGCTTCGATTACGGTGTCTAAGGCGCTGGTTGCTTCGTCGGCAAAAACCCATTGTGGTTGTTTTAAGAACACCCGTGCCAAGGCCAACCGCTGCTGCTCACCACCTGAGAGTTTTTGTCCCCACGCGTCGCTGCGGTCTAAGTCTTTGGCGAGCGCAGGGAGCAAGGCGCGTTCTAAAGCCTGTGCGAGTTGCGTATCGGTATAGCGCTCGGGGCGCTCAGGGTAGGCCAGCGCGTCGCGCAGCGCACCGTTGGGGAAATAAGGCCGCTGCGGAATAAACATCGCATCCGCGGGGAGTTGTACCGAGCCCTTGCTAAACGGCCAAATGCCAGCCAGAGTGCGAAACAGGGTGGACTTTCCAGCGCCTGAAGGCCCTTGCAACAAGACCCTATCGCCGGCCTGCGCGTGAAGCGCTGCATGGGCCAAAAGCGCAATGCCGTTGGGCAAGGAAACCGTGAGATGGTCCGCATCAAGTGTTGATCCAAGCGCGGAATCTAAAGGTGCGATCTGAACCGCTGCGCTTTGGGAATGGTTGGCGCCAAGAGCGCTGTCAAAACTGGTTAAGCGGTCGGTGGTTGCCCGCCATGTTGCCAAACTGCTGTGGTTATCCACAAACCAACTCAAGGCGCCTTGGACTTGGCCAAAGGCCGAAGAAATTTGCATCAGCTCGCCCAATTGAATCGCACCACTAAAAAACCGCGGCGCAGCCACCACAAAAGGAAACACCACAGCCGCTTGGCCAAAAAAACTGGTAAACCAAACGAGATTTTTTTGCGCTTTCAGAAGCTGCAGGTAATTCGCTAAAACGCGGTCAAAGCGGCTGCCCAGTTGTTGCTCCTCAACGCCCTCGCCTTTGTCTAGCGCAATCGACTCGCTGTATTCGCGAACCCGAATCAGGTGGTGACGAAAATCGGCTTCGACCCGTTGTTGTACAAAATTCAGCGCAATTTGCGGCCGCCCAATCCAGTGGCTGATCGCGCTACCCGCAGCGCAGTACAACAGCGCCATCCACACCATAAAGCCCGGAATATTGAACTCGGAGCCGCCAACGCTTATCGTAAAACCGCCCGAGAGGCCCCACAAAATTCCCACAAAACTCGCCAGCGTAACCACCGAGTTCAATAAGCCCATAGACAAGCTGATCGACAGGGCGGTGAACTGGTTGATGTCTTCGGCGATGCGCTGGTCGGGGTTATCTGGCATGGCGGCAGACGCATCGGGGGAGGTAAACCTTGCAAGCTCCATGCGGTAAAACGCGTGTCCGGTGAGCCAGCGTTGCAGGTACTGGGCGGTCATCCACGCCCGCCAGCGCATCTCCAATAACTGCGTGAGGTAAAAGCGGTACACCGCGATCACGATAAAGGCAAATGCCAAGTAGCTAAAGCGCCCCAGCTGGGTCCAAAAAACGGTGGCATTTTTTTCTTGCAAGGCGTCGTAGAACAATTTGTTCCAGTCGTTGAACAAAACCGCCATGTAAACCAAACCCAAGTTCAGCGCGACGATAGCCAGTAACAGGCCGCGGGCTTTCCACTTTTCATTGGAAGCAAAGTAGGGTTTTGCAAGCGCCCAGACCTGGCGAATAAAAAAGCTGAAGGCGCGAAGTTTTTGAAACATATCAGTTGCGAACGCCGCTGGCAACGTGGCCCGACGGCACATGACGCGCAGCAGATTCGATGTGGCCGGTTTGATCGTCAAAGAAAAAGTCGGGCTCAAACTCGCGCAAGAACTCGCCCTTGTCTAAGCCGCCTAAGAACATGGCCTCATCTACTTCGATGTTCCAGTCCATGAGGGTGCGAATCGCGCGTTCATGCGCTGGTGCGCTGCGGGCGGTTACCAACGCGGTGCGTATGCGCATATGCGGTTGGGCGGCCTGTTGCAAGCCGTGTAATGCGACGAGCAAAGGCTTGAACGGGCCGTCTGGCAAAGGTTGCGCGGCTTTGTCGGACTCGTGTTGCTGAAACGCGTTGAGGCCTTGGGCTTGGAAAACACGCTCGGCTTCATCGCTAAATAAAACGGCGTCGCCGTCAAAAGCGATACGAACTTCAAACGGATGGGCGCTGCTGGCGTGGGCCGATTGCGGGTACACCTGCGCGGCTGGAACACCCGCGTCTAAAGCGCTCCGCACGTCGCTTAGGTGGGTGCTTAAAAACAAATTCGCCCGCAAAGGTTGTAAATACTTCCATGGGGCTTCACCCCTTGTAAAACTACACCGAATAATCGGCAGCGCGTAGTGTGCCGCTGATTTCATTACCCGCAAGCCGCTCACCGGGTCATTGCGCGAAAGAATCACCACCTCGACCCGCTGCGAAGGCGTTTCGTTAAAGGCAAGAAGCTTTTTAACCAAAGAAAAGGCCACGCCCGGTTTGGCGGGGGTGTCAATGCGTTCGAGTTGCAAGCGCATATAGGCGCGGTCATCGCCTTGCTCGAAGATTTCGTTTTCTTCTTCAAAATCAAACAGGGCCCGCGAAGAAATCGCCACCACCAATTTGCCGTCTAAGGTCATGCCCATAAATAAGACTGGTTATTGCTGCAAAAACAGGCGGTACACCGGGTTCTGCGTTTCTTCAACGTAGGGGTAGTCCAGCGCTTCTAAAAATTGGGCGAAGGCTTTGTTGTCCGCCTTGGGAACTTGCAAACCCACCAAGATGCGGCCGTAGTCTGCGCCTTGGTTGCGGTAGTGAAACAGGCTGATATTCCAGCCCGGACGCATCAGGCTTAAAAACTTCATCAAAGCGCCGGGGCGCTCGGGAAATACAAACCGCAAAATACGCTCGTCTTTTGCTAAAGCACTGTGGCCGCCGACCATGTGGCGAATATGCTCTTTGGCTAACTCGTCGTGGGTCAGGTCCAGCGTTGGGAAGCGGTGCTTACCGAAGTTTTTGGCAATTTTTTCCGACTCGCCTTTGCCTTGCGTGGTCAGCCCGACAAAGACGTGCGCTTGAGCTGAATCGCTCATACGGTAGTTGAACTCGGTCACATTGCGCGGGCCTCCGGGCAGAGCGCCAATGAGCTCGCAAAAACGCTTAAAGCTTCCGCGTTCCTCCGGGATCGTGACCGCAAATAAGGCTTCACGCTCTTCGCCCACCTCGGCCCGCTCTGCCACAAAACGCAAGCGGTCAAAATTCATATTGGCGCCACACAAAATGGCTGCGTAGGTTTGTCCTTTGGTTTTGTGGGTAGCCACATACTGCTTGATCGCCGCAACCGCCAACGCGCCTGAGGGCTCCACAATCGAGCGAGTATCGACAAAAACATCTTTGATCGCAGCGCACACCGCGTCGGTGTCCACCGTCATAAATTCATCCACCAAGCCGCGGGCAATGCGAAACGTTTCTTCACCGACCAATTTGACGGCGGTACCGTCCGAGAACAAACCGACATCGGCAAGCGTCAACCGCTTGCCGGCGCTCACCGACTGCATCATCGCGTCGGAGTCATTCATCTGTACCCCAATCACCTTCACTTCGGGGCGAACCGCCTTGATGTAATTGGCAACACCACTGACCAAGCCGCCCCCGCCGATTGCCACAAAAACGGCGTCCAGCGGCCCTGAGTGTTGGCTCAAAATTTCCATCGCAATCGTCCCTTGGCCCGCGATAACGTCGGGGTCGTCAAAAGGGTGAACGAAGGTGAGCCCTTGCTTTTTTTCTAAGGTCAGCGCGTGGTTGTAAGCGTCGGTGTAGCTGTCACCAAACAAAACCACTTCCCCTCCAAACCCACGCACCGCGTCTACTTTGACCTGCGGCGTCGTCGTTGGCATCACAATCACCGCCCTCGCCCCCAAGCGACTCGCGCTCAAGGCCACGCCTTGCGCATGGTTGCCGGCAGAGGCGCAAATCACGCCTTGTTTAAGCTGCGCTGGGCTTAAGTGCGCCATCTTGTTATAGGCCCCGCGCAGCTTAAAACTGCGAACAGCTTGCTGGTCTTCGCGTTTAAGAAGCACCGTGTTGTGTAGCCGCTTGCTTAAAAGCTTGGCGGTCTCCAACGCCGTCTCCTGTGCCAGGTCATACACCCGAGCGTTCAAAATTTTGATCAGGTAGTCCGCCGGTTGCAAGGCTTTGGCTTTTCGGGGGGCTTTTGATATGGCTTTGGTGGGTTTCATTCGAATCAAGTTGGGTTTATTCATTTAGAGGCGTTCAAGGGCGGCAGCATAAATACGGTTTTTGTCGCGTTTGCCCGTGGCGATAACGGTCACAAAAATCTCTTTCGCATCCACGCGGTACACCAAACGGTAACCCAAGCTGTGGAGTTTGATTTTGTAACAGTCTGCCATGCCACGCAGGGCGGCGGCCGGTACCCGCGGAGAAAGCAATCGTTCGCCCAGTTTTTTTTTAAGAGGCTCGCGAATGCTGTTGTCTAACGCGTGCCACTCTTTCAGAGCGAGCGCGTGAAAGCGCAGCTTATAGATCATCCAGCGAAACCTCAACAAACGGGCCTTCGCCGCGCTCATTCACGAGTTTGGCGTCTTCGAGGTCTTCTAGGTGCGCCATCAGCTGCTCGTAGTGACCGGCTGGCAGGAGGTAGGCCTCGGGCCGGTTGTGGTTAAGAACCGCGACGGGGCCGTCGTCGGCCTGCTTCAAAATACCCGCGTAATTGCGTTTGAGCTCAGTCACGCTGACCGCGAGGTGTGAAAGTACGGTGTCCATAAAAAAGCCCTTTTGATAAATTAGGCATCAAATTAAGTGTCTATTAAAGCATTTTAATGTGGCTTTGGCTAGCGATTTGAATCGCCAAAGTGCGTAAACTCAAGCCAACCACTCAAAGGTAATCAAGGAGAAAAAAATGGAATGCACCGTCAGTTGGACCGGAGGGCTTGCCACCCGCTCTGGCATGGGATTTGTAGCAGAAACAGGCAGCGGCCACGTGCTGGCGATGGACGGAGCACCAGATGCCGAAAAGCCCGAGAACGGCGGCTTAAACCTCGCTCCCAGGCCGTTGGAAATGGTCTTGGCCGGAACGGGCGGATGTACCGCGTATGACGTGGTGTTGATCTTGAAACGCGGTCGCCACAAGGTGCAAGGTTGCAGCGTCAAACTCATCGCCGAACGCGCTGAAACAGATCCCAAAGTGTTTACCGCGATTCGCATGCACTTCACTGTCACCGGCCAAGCGGTCCCCCATCAAGCCGTAGAACGCGCAATCGCCATGAGCCACGATAAATACTGCTCCGCCAGCATCATGCTCGGTAAAACGGCGCAGATCACGACGAGTTTTGAGGTGGTTGAGGGGTAATTTAGCGGCTAGGGATTTGCGAACTTAAATTCGCTGCGCCAACGTCGTCATTACTTTGGCCGCGCCGCGCATCAGCGATTGAATAACCGCTGGCAACTCGGCCGCCCCGGCGGCGCTAGCCGCGTCGGCGTGGCGAATTTCATCTTCGCGCATTTGCGCCACGATCGCCCGAGAGGCGTGGTCAGCCTCGGGGAGGGTGTGTGAGCCGTCGATCAAGTGTCCCTGAAGATGGGCGCTGACCTGTTTTTCCGTTTCTTCAACAAACCCAAGGCTGATGGCATTTCCCATCCGCCCTGCCACCAGGCCAATGGCAAAAGCGCCAGCGTACCAAAGCGGGTTGAGCAAGGAAGGCCGGGCGCCTAGCTCGCGCAAGCGTTGCGCAGTCCAAGCCAGGTGGTCGGTTTCCTCAACGCAGGCTTGGGTAAATTGTTGTCGCAGCGCGGGGCTGGGCGTGGTGAGCGCTTGCGCGGTGTAAAGCGCTTGGGCACAAACCTCGCCGACATGATTCACGCGCATGAGGCCAGCGGATATGTGCTTTTCCTGCGCCGTGAGTTCCTTGGGCTGATCAGGCACGGTGGGGCAGGGTTTGGCGGCGTGGGGCGTGACGAACAGGGTTCGTAAAGCGGTATCAAAGGTACTAAAAAGGAGGTCAGACGTATTGCGCATGGCCCCAAGCATACCGCGCCGCTCAGCCGATGTGCCCGCCTAGAAATCACCCCTTGTTGCATCTTTGCTACAAAAAAGGGCGCACGCCCTGTTTTTTTGGAGCAATCCTTTGTTAAAGCGCGCCTCCTCTGTTGAAATACAAACAGCTTCCGAATTGGAGGTTGGTGTTGGGAGCCTGATTTTGGGCCTTGGCACTCTTTGTTTAACACTTGGAGAAATTTCAAATGAAAAAAACCCTTATCGCATTGGCGGCTGTTGCTGCTGTAAGCGCTTCCTTCGCTCAGTCTTCCGCTACCGTTTACGGAGTTGCAGATATGTATGTTGGCAAGGCTGGTACTTCAGCTAACGGCGTCAATGCTTCTGCTGGTGCTGCCGTAAATAACGGCGGTATGTCTACTTCACGTCTCGGCTTTAAAGCGGTTGAAGACATGGGCGGCGGTATGTCAGCCACTGTAGTTTTTGAGACAGCTGTTGCTCCTGATGCACCTGCTGCTTCTTCACTGGGTGCCCGTGTTGCTACCCTTTCTCTGGCAAGCGGCGCGAACAGCCTGACTTTGGGTAACCAATACACTCCTGCATTAAATTACATGACTTGTAACTCCGCTATTGGTTGCCACAACCAAGACGTGTCAGGTTTGAACACTAGCGTGCGCTATGGCAATTCGATTGCTTACGGTTACAACGCAGCGCCTTTCTCTATTCTCGCAATGGCTGCTTTCAAGGAAGACAGTCTTACTGATGGTTCAAACGCAGGCGCATTTACCGGTATTGGCGGAACTTACACCGCGGGTGCTTTGGTTGTTGGTCTCGTCATCGAATCTGACTCAACAGCAACTGCAGGTGCAACTGCATCTAATTTGACTGGTTTTTCAGCGACTTACGATTTTGGTGCTTTCAAACTCGGCGCTATTGCTTCAAGCCTCCGTAACGCTGGTAACTTGGATGGAAGCAACCGCACTGGATTTGGCTTACAAGCTGCTGTCCCCTTCAACAATGGCCAAAACGCAGTCCATTTCTCCTACGGCTCCAACGGTGCTAGCGGCGCTGCAAGCACCTCCACTACAACTGCATTCAGTGGACTGTTCAACCACACCCTGTCTAAGACAGCCAACGTTTACGCTTTCTACAACCAAGGCACCCAGGATACCAATGCAGCTCTTTACACTGGCGGCGTAGCCAATCGTGTTACAACAACCATGGGTGTTGGCGCTCGTAAGACGTTCTAAACCTATGTTGGTGTAAGCCAACTACTGTTTAGTCCAATGAAACTCCCCATGGAAACATGGGGAGTTTTTTTTGTTCTCGTTTTGTGGTTTATTTGCCATCGAAGGCGTACGCTAAAAGGCGTAGTTTAGAAAAAAGTTCAGATGCGCCCAAGGTGGGTAGGTTGTAATCAACTTACCTGGTGTTACAGGCCAAAGCGCTGACTTTTTCAGCTTTAAAAATAATGGAAAATCAAGATGAATTCTGAAGTAAAAAAGAGCCTTATCGCGCTGGCAACTTTAGCAGCGGTAAGCACGTCCTTCGCTCAGGTTACCGTCTATGGAATGGCGGATATGTATGTTGGCAAGACCAACATCGCAGCCGTCGGGGCAAATACCTCGACCGGTGCTGGCCTAACTAACGGAGGGATGGATACTTCGCGTCTTGGCTTTAAGGCTGTTGAAGACTTAGGCGCGGGAATGTCGGCTGCTGTGACTTACGAAACAACGGTAAACCCCGACGCCCCCACTGCGACTTCATTGGGCGACCGGGTTGCGACCCTCGCTCTGTCTGCTGGTGCTCACAGCCTGACGTTGGGTACGCAATACACCCCAAGCCTTAATTACATTACTTGCAACTCTGCCTCTGACTGTCACAACCAAGACCAGTCTTTTCTTGGAGGAAACGGCTCAGTCACTGACCGAAATTCCGTGTCTTACGGCTACAGTGATGGGCCTTTATTTATCCAGATCATGAATGGGTTTAATGAAGACGGAACTGGCGAAGGTGCAAACGCTACAACGCACGCCTCAATCGGTGGCTCATATACCGCTGGCCCTTTGGTTATTGGTGCAGCCATCGAATCTAACGGAAGCTCAGGCGCCGGTAAAACGGCCTCTAATTTGACCGCTATGAGCGTGACTTACGATTTTGGTGCTTTCAAACTCGGCGTGATGTCTGGTTCCTTGCGTAACGATGGCAACACGGACGGAATCAATAAATCTGGATATGGTCTTTCAGCGGGTGTGCCAGTGGGCGCTAACGCAGTTACGTTGTCCTACGGAATCAACACCGCATCCGGTGCCGCGCGAACTTCAACTACGTTTGCATACAACTTGCTGTATTCGCACTTTGTGTCTAAGACCACCAACCTTTACACTTTCTATACGAATCAGAC
>CAMDAN010000078.1 GCA_945888535.1 Bordetella parapertussis | reverse complement strand
AGTCTTTGGTTTTAATGGACGAAATTGGCCGTGGGACTTCCACCTTTGACGGCCTGGCGCTGGCCCGCGCCATCGCTACCCAGCTACATGACAAAACCCAAGCCTTTGTGCTGTTTGCTACCCATTACTTCGAGCTCACGGAGTTTCCTGCAACCCACCATGGCGCAGTCAATGTCCATGTGAGCGCGGCAGAATCAGGGCGAGATATCGTCTTCTTACACGCCATAGAGCCCGGCCCCGCCAGCCGCAGTTACGGGATTCAAGTAGCACGACTGGCTGGCATGCCCGCTGCCGTTCTCAACCAAGCCCGCAACACCTTACAAGCGCTCGAACAACACGCCTCTGCGTCTCAAGCGCAGGTGGATTTATTTGCCCCCGCGCCCATCGCCGAACTGGCAGCGCCTAGCCTGCTAGAAACGATGCTCAGTAGCATGAACCCGGACGGCATGAGCCCCCGCGAGGCAATGGATGCGCTTTACCAGCTCAAAGCGCTCCAATCCAAGTCATAAATCTTTCCTCCCCATCCTTTCAAATCGACTGCATGATCCCCATTGTTTTTTCCCACGGCAACAGCTTTCCTGCCAGTACCTACAAGCAACTTTTTAAGCATTTACGCGCCCGAGGTTTTAGCGTCAAAGCCATCGACAAACTCGGACACGACCCGCAATATCCCGTCAGCAACAATTGGCGGCACTTGGCAGAACATGTATCCGATTTTGCGCAAGAACAATGCGACAAAGCAGGTGAACCTATTTGGCTGGTCGGCCATTCTTTAGGTGGATTTTTAAGTCTCATGGCTGCGGCAAGGCACCCCAAAATTGCCAAAGGCGTCGTGCTAATTGATGCGCCCTTGCTAGGCGGTTGGCGCTCTACCGCTTTGGGCATGATTAAAGGGACGCAACTTGTTGGTTCTTTGTCACCTGGCGCAGTCAGCCACAAACGGCGCAATAGCTGGCCGAGTATTGAAGCCGCTTTTGAGCACTTTCGCCATAAAAAGGCATTTGCGAAATGGGACCAAGACGTTCTCATGGACTACGTGAGCCTGGGAACGATTGAGGAAGACGGTAAACGCGTTTTGGCTTTTAACCGCGAGATTGAAACCGAGATTTACAACACGATTCCCGACAACCTAGACCGTCTCTTTAAGCGCCACCCCTTGAAGTGTCCGGTGAGTTTTATTGGCGGACGTCAATCGGTGGAGATGAAACGCGTCGGCATGACCTTAACTGACCAACTCACCAAAGGCCGGACCATGATGCTTGACGGCAGTCACCTCTTCCCGATGGAAAAACCCCTTGTAACTGCCGCTGCGATTGAGGCGTCTTTACGCAATATGGGCGCTTGAGTTTTAAGAATCAGGCCGCAGTCTTTACTGTCTGTGCAACTAAACGCACGCCAAGCGCGGCGCAAACGCGGTTGACTGTATCGAAACGTGGTTCACTGCCTGGGCGAAGTGCTTTGTATAAAGCTTCACGGGTGATCCCGGAATCTTTTGCTACCTGCGTCATTCCACGCGAGCGGGCAATATCCCCAAGCGCAGCTGCCAAAAGTGCAGGATCGTTCTCTTCAAGAATAGACGTGAGGTAAGCCGCTACATCTTCTTCGCTGTTCAGGTATTCAGCCGCGTCGAACTCTGGAAGCTCGGAAACTTTGATTTTTTTAGTCATGGTTCAATCCTCCAAATATTTGGCTAACTCTATGGCCCTTTGAATGTCAGCCTGCTGGGTTGATTTAGTCCCGCCGCCAAGCATCACAATGAGCACGTCACCTCTAAGCACGTAATACATTCGCCATCCAGGCCCGAAATGTTCGCGCATCTCAAACACACCTTCACCCACCGAATCCACGTCACCCAAATTGCCAAGTTGAACTTTACGCAAGCGCTTAACGAGTCGCTGCCGGGTCAATCCGTCTTTAATTCCCTTGAGCCAGTCCGAAAATTCTTCAAGTTGTTTTACCGTGAATGACATATCGCAAGTGTAATCGAATGATTACATATTGAATAGTACTATTTAAGCCGCCCAAGTCACTGCGCCGCTCCACGCAGTTGCCAACACCACTATGCCAAAGGCAATGCGGTAGTAGGCAAAACCGACAAAGCTGTGGTTTGAGATAAAACGCAGCAACCAGCGCACGCACAACCAGGCGCTAAGAAATGAAAAGAAGAGACCTACGCCAAAGAGGGGCGCATCGGCCATGCTGAGTAAGGCGCGTTCTTTGTACAGGCTGTAAGCCCCCGCACCTATCAAAGTCGGCATCGCCAAGAAGAAAGAAAAATCAGTGGCCGCTTTGCGCGACATACCAAGCAACATGCCACCAATGATCGTAGCGCCGCTGCGGCTGGTTCCCGGCACCATTGCCAAGCATTGAACCAAGCCCACCTTGAGCGCGTCCCACGCGGTCATGTCATCCATGCGATTCACGCGCGGAAACGTGCCTAGCTGCGGGTCCACCGCGGCGGCGTGACGGCGCTCAGCCCACAAAATAATGAGGCCACCCAAAATGAAAGTGGTTGCAACCACTTCAGGGGTAAATAAATACGTCTGGATAACTTTTCCGAACAGCAAACCCAAAATGACTGCGGGTAAAAATGCGATCAGGATGTTGATGGCAAAGGTTTGCGCTTGGCGTTGGACCGGTAAGTCGATTAAGGTACGTTTGATCTTGTCCCAGTACACCAAAATCACGGCGAAGATGGCACCGGTTTGAATCGCAATATCAAAGACCTTGGCTTTTTCATCATCAAAGCCCAAAAGCGCACCCGCCAAAATTAAGTGGCCGGTTGAAGAGATGGGAAGGAACTCGGTGAGACCTTCGACCACGCCCATGATGGCGGCTTTGATTAACAGGGTGGTATCTAGCACTTCAAAATCCTTTAATTAATCTCGTATTTTGTCACTCGTATCGCAAAGCCTGAATCGGCAACATCTTGGCTGCTCTTTGCGCTGGGTAAAAGCCAAAAAATACCCCGACCAATCCAGAAAATCCCACCGCCAAGACCACAGAGGCCCAACTCAAACTCACATCCCATCCCGCGAAT
This sequence comes from Bordetella parapertussis, assembly GCA_945888535.1. Taxonomy (GTDB): domain Bacteria; phylum Pseudomonadota; class Gammaproteobacteria; order Burkholderiales; family Burkholderiaceae_C; genus Allorhodoferax; species Allorhodoferax parapertussis_A. The sequence continues at coordinate 8,768 of CAMDAN010000078.1, read as the reverse complement.
GCGCCCACGGCCCAAGTCGTTAAAGCACCTAAGAGAACGCCGATAGCACCCCCAATCAGGCTGAGCGTTACGGCTTCAATTAAAAACTGCGCCAAGATGTCGCGTCCACGCGCCCCTACGGCCATCCGCAGGCCAATCTCTCGGGTTCGCTCGGTCACGCTCACCAGCATGATGTTCATGATTCCGATGCCGCCAATGACCAAACTGATTCCTGCAACAGCGGCCAACAGCAGCGTCATCACCCGGCTTGATTCTTCTTGGGCTTGCAAAATTTCAGTGAGGTTGCGAACCGTAAACGGATCATCCGCTCCTGCTTGCACCTTAAAGCGCTGGCGCAATAAATCTTGGATGGACGACTCAACCTCTTTCATATCTTGCCCGTCGCGAACCTTCACTGAAATCGCGCCGACCCGCTTTAAACGGCTTGTTGCGTCGCCGCCCCAGATGCGATTTCGCAACGTTCCAATCGGAATCATCACTACATCGTCTTGGTCTTGGCCCATCGAGTTTTGGCCTTTGGGGCTTAAAACTCCGATGACCGTAATCGGTATCCCCCGAACTCGAATGACTTGATCGACTGCATCTTGATCGCCCAACAATTCGCGCACCACAGTGGCCCCCACCCACGCAACCTTGGCAGATCCTGCGAGTTCTGCAGCATCAAACATACGACCACTTTGCAGTGGCCAATCCCGCGCTTCCAAGAAGTCATTGTTTACACCAATGATGGTGCTGCCCCAGTTGCTATTGCCCCACACCAGTTGCCCCGTGGTGCGCGAGGTGGGCGCGGCCACTTGGACTTCGGGAATCTCCAAGGCAATCGCCTGCGCGTCCTCTTCGGTTAAACGTTGGCGGGTTTGCGCTCCCAAGCGAACCCCCGCTTGGGAAACGCCGCCGGGTAACACCAACATGATGTTGGAGCCCAAGCCCTTCATTTGTTCTTGTACGCGTTGGGTTGCGCCCTGCCCTACTGCGATCATCGCAATCACCGCAGCCACGCCAATGATGATTCCCAACATGGTGAGTACGCTGCGCAAAGCGTTGGCAGATAACGCCCGCAAAGCACTTCGGAAAGCCGTCAGTGCGTTCATGCGGCCTGCTCCGCGTGCGCGGGCTTGGCAGTGTCTTGAACCATGACGCCGTCTTTAAAAACCAAGGTGCGTCGGGCCCAAGCGGCAATGTCGGGTTCATGGGTCACGATCACCACCGTCATGCCTTGGGCGTTGAGTTCACTTAGGAGCTGCATGATTTCGGCGCTGGTTTGCGAGTCCAACGCGCCGGTGGGCTCGTCGGCCAAGATCAATTGCGGCGCGTTCACCAAAGCTCTGGCAATGGCAACCCGCTGCTGCTGCCCGCCAGACAACTCGGAAGGCGTATGTAACAAACGCTCGCCCAAACCAACCCGCTCTAAAGCAGCCTTCGCCCTTTGGCGGCGAGCTGGAGCTTTGACGCCGCAGTACACCAAAGGCAACTCCACGTTTTCTAGGGCAGAGGTTCGCGGTAACAAATTGAATTGCTGGAACACAAAGCCAATGTGTTGGTTACGCAGTTGCGCTAACTGATCGCTGCTCATTCGCTCTACCGCTTCACCACCCAAGCGATAGCTGCCAGCGCTTGGGGTGTCTAAGCAGCCCAAAATATTCATCAAGGTCGATTTACCCGAACCCGATGCGCCCATGATGGCGACAAACTCTCCGCGGGCAATATCCAAGCTCACACCGCGCAGGGCGTGAACGGTTTGTCCTGTCCCTAGGGCGTGGTCTGCAGCAGAACCCATGGCATAACTTTTAGCCAAGTCTTTGGCCACGATCAATGGCGGCGTGACGTTTGTCATGGCGGCTGAGGGCTGCGTTGCGAACTTAAAACGGCGAACGCGGACCGGTGGGTTTAGCGCCTGGACCCGATGCGCCCGCAGACTTCACCGCCACCAACACCTCCACACCTTCATTTACTGGGGATAAATCTGCGCCCTGATTTAAAGCAGGGGAAACGATCAATTCAGTTTGGGTTCCGTCAGTCACGCCCACTTGAACCGCAATCGCTTGAGGTTGGCCTTTTGCGTCTTTGATATAAAGCCGCCCACGGCTGCTGGAGCGAGAAGCGCCATCTCCTTTGGGGGGCTCAACGCCGGCAATGCGCAAACGCAACGCCGCGTTAGGAACTTTTAAAACTTGTTTGCGCTCTTCGGTCACGATTCTGACGTTGGCGGTCATGCCCGGCATCAATCGACCGTCAACATTAGAGAACCGGATCACCGCCACATACGTCACCACATTGGCTACGTTAAGCGCCGCTTTGCGCACCTGCTGAACCGCCCCTTGAAAAGTTTGGCCCGGAAACGCGTCCACCGTAAAAGTGGCCTTTTGGCCTACGACCAGACGGCCCACGTCGCTTTCGTCAATAGCCGCCTCAACCTGCATATCAGATAGGTTTTGCGCAATCACAAACAACTCGGGGGCTTGCAAGCTGCTGGCAACCGTCTGCCCACGCTCAATCGTCCGCTTGATCACGATGCCGTTCACGGGAGAAGTAATCTTCGTGCGGGCCAAATCGATGCGGGCTTGGGCCAGCGCCGAGTCGCGCTGCGACACATTGGCTTTAGCCGCACTCACCTGCGCTTGGGAAACGCCTACTTGGGCCTGCGTCGCTTTCAAAGCCTCCGCGCTGGTGTTCACCAAAGCCCGGGCTTTGTCGCCCTCGCTTTGGGCGATGAATTGTTTCTCAACCAAACTGAGGGTGCGATCCTGCGAACGCTGTGCCTCGTTTAAATCCACCTGGGCCCGCGAGACCTGCGTTTGGGTTGCCAACAGGTTGGCCTGTGCGGTTAACACCGCAGCCCGAGCCGCATCGACATCGGCCTGCGCCGAGCGAACCCGGTACTCAAAACTCTCTGGGTCAATTTGCGCCAGCAACTGGCCCGCTTTAACTTCGGTATTGAAATCGACCAAGACGTCACGAATCTGTCCACTCACCTGCGTCCCTACTGTCACCAATGACACCGGCGTCACCGCCCCGCTTGCCGCAACACTTGCCAGCAAATCCCCCCGCTCAATTTTTCCTGTCCGGTACTGCACCTCTGCGCTCCCACCGCGCTGCGCCCACCACGCGCTCCCAAGCGCAAGCAGCACAATCACCAAACCAATCGCAATCCGGGTTTTTTGTTTCATCCGGGCATTGTAGGAAAGACATATGAAGACCCTATGGCTCAGGCACTTAGTCCAGACCTCACTGGTTCGACCGGTTGCGCATCTCTTTAGCTGCGGTTGATAGAAGAGGTTTTTGCGACTTTTTTACATCACTTTATTAAAAAGTCGCGACTAAATGATAATTTAATGGGATTTGGTCGCAAAAATTGCGATTTTTAAACGTTACCTTGATGACCACGTTCAGACAGACCCGCAAGGAGAGCAGGTGGTGCGCAATGCCAATGTCATAGTGGTGTCATGCCAAAGTCGTCCTGCTGGCGTGCCGTGACGTGTTCAATTCTTAGACAAAGAATTAAATTACGCCCATCGGCAAACAGGGACCTTATATGTTGATTCAAAAACTCAGACTCCAGCGCGGCTGGTCGCAACAGCAACTGGCTGACCTTAGTGGTTTAAGCGTGCGCACCGTCCAACGCATTGAACAAGGACAAGTGGCAAGCACTGAATCTTTGAAGTCTCTGGCTGCCGTGTTTGAAATTGATTTCTCAACACTTCAGGAGCCCGGAATGAACACAACAACAGCACCCGCATCCCCCGCAGCGTTTGACGCAGACGAAGCCTTGGCCTTTGCCCAAGTGCGTAAGCTCAAAGGCTTTTATCTGCATCTAGCCCAATACGTCGTCGTCGTCACCCTCTTGCTGGGCATCAATTTGTGGACCCGCCCCCAATACTTATGGGTGGGTTGGGTAGCGATGGGCTGGGGCATTGGCGTCTTGTTTCATGGTTTGCGCGTGTTTGAACGCTACAGCCCATTCGGCGCTGAATGGGAAAAGAAACAAGTTGAAAAGCGACTTGGACGGAAAATTTAAAATGCAACTGACTCCCACTATCGCCATTCACATGAGTGCCGCCATCGGTGCAGTCCTCATTGGGCCTATCGTGCTGTGGGCCCGTTTGGGCAAACACATCCGACCGTGGCTGCACCGCGCTCTGGGCTATGCCTGGACAACGCTCATGCTGGCCGCAGCACTCACCGGCATCTTTATTCGCGACTTTAATTTACCCAATGTGTGGGGCTACACGCCAATTCACTTACTTATCCCAATCACGTTCGTGAGTCTGTTTAAGGCATTTCGATCGCTGGCGCGGCGCGAATATGCGGCGCATCGAAAAACGATGCAAAGCCTGTATTTCGGCGCTTGCATTGTGGCCGGAGCGTTTACCTTGCTGCCATCGCGCTATTTAGGACAATTGATTTGGCATGAGTGGCTAGGCTGGATCTAATTGTGGCCTATGGCACCCTAAAATCGCCGGATGACGAAACCCGCCACCCCTGCGACTGAAACCGACCACAAGCCCAGTAACTTCCTGCGTCAGATCATCGAAAACGATCTGGAGAAAGGCACTTACGCCAGCCGCCGCTGGGCCGGCAGCCCTGGTGACGCCGCGCACCACGCTGCGGGCGAACCCGACCCCGCCAAGATTCGTACCCGCTTTCCGCCCGAGCCCAACGGCTATTTGCATGTGGGCCACGCTAAAAGCATCTGTATCAACTTCGGGCTGGCCAAGGAATACGGCGGCGTGTGCCACTTGCGCTTTGACGACACCAACCCTGAAAAAGAAGATACCGAATACGTCAACAGCATCATCGACGCCGTGAAGTGGCTCGGTTTTGACTGGAGCCAACCGGGTCAAACACTTGGAACTAGCAAGGCCTACCAAGCCAGCGACTACTTTGACTTTATGTACCGCGCTGCCGAAGCGCTGATTGAAGCCGGTCACGCTTACGTAGACGAACAAACGGCTGAAGACATGCGAACCAACCGAGGCGACTTTGGCAAGCCCGGAGTTGACAGCCCTTTCCGAAGCCGCACACCCGCCGAGAACCTAGTGCGATTCCGCGAAATGCGCGATGCTAAGTTAGCCGACGGCGCTGCCGTACTACGTGCCAAGATCGACATGGCTTCGCCCAACATCAACCTGCGTGACCCGGCCATCTACCGTATCCGCCGCGCCACCCACCACCATACGGGCGACACATGGTGCATCTACCCGATGTACACCTTTGCCCACCCGATTGAAGACGCGTTGGAGCAGATCACCCACAGCATCTGCACGCTGGAGTTTGAAGACCAGCGTCCGTTTTACGACTGGCTGATGGAGCGCCTGTGCGAATGCAACCTCTTGGCCGCGCCCAGCCCGAAGCAATACGAATTTGCCCGCCTGAACCTGACCTACGTGATCACCAGCAAACGCAAGCTGGCGCAGTTGGTTGCTGAGGGCAAAGTCAGCGGCTGGGACGACCCGCGCATGCCGACCATCGTCGGCCTGCGCCGCCGGGGCTATACGCCTGAGAGCCTGCGCCTGTTTGCCGACCGCATCGGCGCGACCAAATCAGACAGTTGGATTGACTACTCAACTCTCGAAGGCTGCCTACGCGAAGACCTAGAAAACAAAGCCCATCGCGGCATGGCTGTGTTGAACCCGGTCAAGCTCGTGTTGACCAACTGGGACGAAGTGTTCTCGCCCGGCCACCTAGAAGCCTGTAGCCAACCCGCCCTGCCCCACTCCGATGACAACACGGAAGTACCCGAGCGCCACTTCAGCCTGGGCAAAGAAGTGTGGATAGAGCGCGAAGACTATGAAGACGTTCCGCCCAAGGGCTACAAGCGCTTGTTCCCAGGTAACAAGGTGCGCCTCAAAGGGGGCTACGTCATTGAATGCACCGGAGCCCACCGCGACGCACGCGGCAACGTCACCGAAGTTTTAGCCACCCTGATCCCCGACACCAAAAGCGGAACCCCAGGCAGCAACAGCGTCAAAGCCAGCGCGGCGATTACATGGGTTGGCGTTGCAGATGGCGTACAAGCCGAAGTACGCATGTACGACCGCCTGTTCTTAGACCCGCAGCCGGATGCGGGCGGCAAAGACTTTTTAGAAAACCTGAACCCAGACAGCTTGAAAGTTGTCACCGCCTATGTGGAGCCATCACTGGCCAACGCGCAGCCCGACCAGAAGTTCCAGTTTGAACGGTTTGGGTATTTTGTGGCGGATCGGGCGGATCACGTTGCGGGGAACAAGCCGGTGTTTAATCGGGTGACGGGGCTGAAGGATAGTTGGGGGAAGTAATAAGTAATTGGGGGAACAAAACTTCGCTAAACTCATCCCATGCACCTCGCCATTGCCCAACACCGTGCTGATATTTCGGTTATTTGTCAGCGATACCAAATTCGCCGACTGGAGGTGTTCGGCTCGGCCGCTCGCGGTGATGACTTTGATGCCGATCACAGCGACGCTGACTTTTTGGTGGAATTTTCACCAGAGGCCCCTGCAGATTTGCACCGCTTTTTTGGCATCAAGTCCGAGCTGGAATCTTTGTTGGGTCGAGGTGTTGATCTGATCGAACCCGGTTCCGTTCGGAACCCTTTTGTGCTGGCTGGTATCAATAAAAATCGGGAAGCGATCTATGCAGCGTGACCCTCGCGCATTTTTGTGGGATGTGCGTGAAGCAGCCTTAGCGATCCAAACCTTCACGAAAGGTATGGACGTTACCGCCTACGAAAACAATGCAATGGTTCAGGCTGCGGTTGGACCATTGCACACAGCTCTCTACCCAACTTGATCACTGCTGCTCAAGGTTTACTGGATGAGCAGCCCTAAAGCGGACTTTTAAGATTGCTTGCGCTTTGACCGATTCCTTCTCAGCAACACCCTGCTGGTCCGCCAGTCCTCGCTTTTAGAACTGGCTTTTTTGACAGAACCGGGGGCTGCCTTCTGATTCAAAGGCAACTGCGCCACAAAACCCAAATTGGGTATAATAAAACCCAATTTGGGTAGCTTATTTATGTCCACCACACCACTTTCGCTGGCAGATGCCTTGTTTCCTTCTACTCGGCAACGTGTCCTTGCTACCCTTTTCGGACGGCCGGGGCGCAGCTTTTATGCGGCCGAAATAATCGCTTTGGCCCGTGCGGGCTCGGGCTCGGTACAACGCGAATTAGCCGATATGACGCAAGTCGGTTTGCTCACCTGCACTAAAGTGGGCCATCAAAAACACTACCAAGCAAACTCAGCCTCGCCCGTGTTTAACGAGCTTTGTTCACTGGTACTCAAGACGGTAGGGTTAGCCGATGCGTTACGCCAGGCGTTGGCACCGCTCGCCAATCAAATTAGTATGGCGTTTGTTTTCGGTTCGATAGCCAAGGCGCAAGATTCAGCCCACAGTGATGTTGATGTGCTTTTGGTTAGCAATACGCTAAGTTATGGCGATGTATTTGCAGCCTTAGAGCCCGCCAGTCAAGCGCTGAGCCGTACCATCAACCCAGCCCTTTACACCGAAGTCGATTTCAAGGCTCGCCAGCTGAGTGACAATACGTTTATTACCCGTGTCATGCAACAGCCAAAGATATGGCTGATAGGTCAGGAGGAGTCGCAACAATATGAGCCCATCCACCCCGTTTGAAAACCTGAGCGGCCCCGGAAAACCACTCAAGGCCGAGCCGTCCGATCCCGCTGAGCAAGCTGGGCTTTTGCGAACCGGCCAGACGCGTCTGCATGATGCAACCAACACGACCCTCGCACTCGAAAGCCGTTTTGATCTAGCCTACAACGCTGCGCATGCTTTGTGTCTGTTGGCTTTACGAACCAAGGGGTACCGCCCTAGCAACCGATATGTGGTGTTTCAGCTGCTTCCCCACACTTTGGGCATAGGGCCAGAGGTCTGGCGCGTTTTGGACATGTGCCACAACAGGCGCAATCTGGGCGAATACGAAGGCTTACTTGAAATCGATGAGCGCCTGGTTACGGATTTGATCTCCGCCACACAGCGTGTTTTGGAAGCGCTTCTATCCCCTGAGTGAGGGAGAATTCGCTTTGATTTAATGATGTTCTTAGCTTCGCTTTTGAGTTTTAAAACCGATTTTTCAATCCGTATGGCATCCCTCAGCACCACCCAAAAAATTCTGTTCTATTACGGCCTGTCGATGGTGGTCGCCTTGGTTATCACTTATCTGTGGTCTTGGTTTGATCTTCGCACCTTGCGTGATGTGGGCATTTGGGCCAAGCCCATGAAGTTCATGGCCGCTACAGCAGTGTTTTGCATCACAACCGTTTGGCTCACCACCCTGGTCAACACAACAGTAGGCGTCAGTGAGGCGTTTAAAGGTGTGGCGGGTTTGATCATCGTCACGTCCTTTTTTGAGGTGGCCTACATCAGCTTGCAAGCAGCCCTGGGAGAGCCTTCCCACTACAACACGAACGATGCCTTTCATATATTTATGTTCGCGCTGATGGGTGTGATGGCGGTCGGTTTAACGGCTTCACAAGCATGGTTGGCTTGGTTAATCTGGTCTGACCTCGGAGATACCAAACTCTCTGCTACCACGCTTGGCGTTTTGCTGGGCTTGAGCTTGACTTTTGTTTTGGCAACCGTGAGCGGTTTTCAGTTAGGCGGCCATAAACCGCCGAGCGGCGTTGGTTTACCGTTGGTGGGGTGGCATTGGAAAAACGACCTTCGCCCTGCGCATTTTTTAGGTGTTCACGCCCAGCAGTTCATCCCGCTGGCAGGGCTATTAGCCGAACGCTTTTTAGGCGCGAATGCAGTTGCGGGTTTTAGCGTCTTTA
>CAMDAN010000077.1 GCA_945888535.1 Bordetella parapertussis | reverse complement strand
CGTCGATACCTACAAGCCCGCCGTGATGCAAGCCGTTCTCGATCTAGGGGCCGACATCATCAATGACATTTGGGCTTTGCGCTGGCGTGATCCGCAAGGTTTGGTTAGCGCCTTAGACGTGGTCTCGGCTTTTGACGCATGTGGTGTGTGTTTGATGCATATGTACCGCGATCCTCAAACGATGCAAACTACACCCATGCAAGGGGATGTGGTGGCGCAGGTTACTGGCTTTTTAGCCGAACGCATCGACGCATTGTTACGGAAGGGAATTGCTCGCAATCGCATCTGCATTGATCCTGGCATTGGTTTCGGGAAAACGGTAGAACAAAACTTTTCACTATTAGCCCATCAACAGGACTTGTTGGCCTTAGGCTACCCTGTATTTTCTGGTTGGTCGCGCAAATCTTCTTTGGGGGCTGTGACCGGCGCTGCTGCAGATGACCGCGTGGCCGCAAGTGTGGCCTCCGCAGTTTTGGCGGTTGAAAGAGGAGCGCATGTTGTTCGGGTGCATGATGTGAAAGCCACTGTTCAAGGATTGAAAGTGTTTGAAGCGATGCAAGCCGCTGAATCAAAAGAGAATAAAAATATGGAGATAAAAAAATGACGCGAAAATATTTTGGGACCGACGGTATCCGTGGCACGGTTGGCCAGTCACCCATCACGCCGGACTTTATTTTGCGCTTAGCCCATGCCGTAGGCCGTGTGCTAAAAAAAGAGGAGTCACGGCCCACTGTGCTGATTGGCAAAGACACCCGAATTTCAGGCTACATGTTAGAGAGTGCGTTAGAGAGCGGCTTTAACTCTGCTGGTGTCGATGTGGTGTTGCTCGGGCCCTTGCCCACGCCTGGCGTGGCCTACCTGACTCGGGCGCAGCGCGCCTTTTTGGGCGTGGTCATTAGTGCGAGCCACAACCCATTTGCAGACAACGGCATTAAATTTTTCAGCGCCAAGGGAACTAAGTTGTCTGATGCGTGGGAACTGGCTGTGGAGGCGGCACTTGAAGAGCCACCCGTGTGGTCCCAGTCTGCAAATTTAGGAAAAACCCGCCGACTCGACGACGCCGCCGGTCGCTATATCGAGTTTTGCAAAAGCACTTTTGCCAATGACTTGACGCTCAAAGGCCTCAAGATTGTTGTCGATGCCGCCCACGGAGCGGCGTACCACATCGCCCCCAAAGTCTTTCACGAGTTGGGTGCCGAGGTGATCGCTATGGGTTGTGCGCCCGATGGCTTAAACATTAACAAAGACGTAGGCGCGACCCACCCAGAGGCTTTGGTAGAAGCCGTAAAAACGCACCAAGCAGATTATGGAATTGCGCTCGATGGCGACGCAGACCGCTTGCAAATGGTCGATGCCCAAGGCCGCTTGTACAACGGCGATGAATTGCTGTATCTGATGGCAGACGATCGGCTCAGTCGGGGCGATGTGCTACCTGGCGTAGTCGGAACCTTGATGACCAATATGGCGGTTGAATTGGCGCTAAAGGCTCGGGGCGTCGAGTTGGTGCGGGCCAAAGTGGGCGACCGATACGTGTTGGAATTGATGGAGTCAAAAAAATGGATCTTAGGCGGTGAAGGCTCTGGCCATTTGTTGGCCTTAGACCAACACACCACCGGCGATGGACTCATCTCAGCCTTGCAAGTGCTTCAAGCCTGCGTTCGTTCTGGCAAAAGCATGGCGCAGTTGCTAAGCGCTGTGTCGCTGTTTCCTCAAACTGTGATCAACGTAAAAATCAAATCGGGTACGGACTGGCAATCGAACGCAGCGCTTCAGAAAGTTATCAAGGACGTAGAAAAAGAACTCGGCGACAGCGGCCGTGTGTTGATTCGTGCCAGTGGCACCGAGCCTTTGGTGCGGGTGATGGTAGAGGCCAAAGACCTCGATCAAGCCAAGACTTGTGCGCAGCGAATCGCAGATACCTTGTAACTATTTCCTTGCGTTTACCCTTAAGTGCATACCCTGTTGACATGAAAATATTATGACGTCGTTGTATTTCAGTGAAGTCATAAAAAATTCATAAACTGATGGAGATGGTGTCACAGAGTTTTTCCAAAATACATATCAACCAGACGTTCTGGTCCACCTGCTTATTCGAGTAAGTGTGTATTTTTTAAAGGAAAACTCATGTTTAAGAAAACATTGACTGCAGTTGCAGTTGGTATGGTTGTAATTGGTGCGCAAGCTGCGGAATTTACTGCTGCAGACGGCACTGCATTTCAAGTTAATCTAGATGCTCAGGCTGAAGTTTTGAACACCAAAGCTACAGTTGGTAGCAGCACTACTTTTAACGGCGCCGGTCAAATCCAATTGAAAGCCACTAAAAAGGTAAATGATGATCTGAATGTGTTTGGTCAAGTTGAAGTTGATTTTGACTCAGTGGTTGATAACGCAGCCGCGCTATCGGACGATACGAAAATCGGCCTGTCTAGCAAGACTTTTGGATCAATCCAGTTCGGTCAATATGACTCTTACATGGAAGACAACATTGCTGAAGCATTGGGTTATTTTAATCCTGCCAACGCTGACATTAAAGTGAGCGAAGCTCCCATTGGTGGACGTGGGCGGCAAGTGCAATACATGGGTAAATTTGGAGATTTTACTGGCGTAGTTTCCATAAGCTCTTCAAACTCAGGTTCTGCAACTGGTGAGCAATCTTTAGGCAATTCTTTTGTTTTAGGTTACCAATCTGGTCCCTTGAGAGCATACATCGGCACTAATACTCAACCACTGTATGTGTCTGATACTTTTGCTGCAGGTACTGTTAAATCTAACTTGGGAGCATCCATCTATTACACCTTTGGGTCCACTACCCTTTCCGCAATGTCCATTAATACAACAAGTACAGCGGATTTAATTACCAGCTACAACGGTATTGCTGCATATCATGTGATGGGTGATTTTGACATGGCTGCATCTTTGCAGGTTAGGATGGTCAATGCTGCCACATCTTCAACAACTACTAATCAATATACCTTGCACGGTGGTTACACTGTGACTAAAGGTACTAAGTTCTACGTTGGCTTGCTTGGCATGGGTGCAGCAAATGGCGTTGGAGATCTTATTGCAGCAGGTTTTACAACCGCTTTCTAAGTTAGTTTTTTTCCAAGTGTTTTATACCCGGGCTTGCCCGGGTTTTTTTCGTCTTTTTGTCATTCCCCTGTCGCATGCCAAAGTTATAACTGGGCTGTGAATACTTCAGAACCTACTGCACTCACCATTGACTTTGCACCGACCCCTTGGAAGGGTGAGGTTGGGATGTCTGCGTGTCCCGGGAAAAAGCAATCCGACCTTTCCATTGACAACCCATTGGCTGCGGATATTGCGATCATGCTTGCGCATGGAATCAAGACGGTCGTGAGCTTGCTTGACACCATTGAGCTTCAACGCTTGGGAGCTAAGAACCTCTCACACTATTTGGGTTTGCATGGTATTGCGTGGCACCAGCTTCCGGTGGTGGATTTTGGCGTTCCCTCCGCGGCTGTTACCGCGCAATGGCGGCGGTTGATTCCGCAGCTTACGAAAACGTTGCAAACTGGGAATATCTTGGTGCATTGCGCCCATGGCAAAGGGCGTACCGGAACTTTGGTGGCGACTATGTACAAAACATGGGGCTGGAGCAGCGAGGCTGCGATTGCCCGGGTGCGCCAATATCGACCTGGCGCGATTGAGACCCACAAACAAGAATCGTATGTGGAAGCCTTTACGCCACTTTCACTTGTTCCATCAGCGTAGCGTAATGGGCTAAAGGCGGGGTGATTTGCCCGGGAACCTTGGCTAAATCATCGTAGCGACGCAAGCGCACTGCTTCTGAGTAAAACGTCAGCGCCTCAAAAGAACGCACCTGCTCTTCGTCGTACCGGCCGCCTTGCAATTCAAGGCTGTGCTTTGATGCCGGTGACAGGGCTTTCCAATAGCCTGCATCCACCGCGCACAAATAGCGTTTGGCATCGACATGCAACTTAATGGGCTCTAACACTGCGTCAGAGAACTGGCTGCGCAAAAAGGGCAGGGCAACGAATTGATGCAGGTCATCGACCGTTGGCAACCCATCGGCGGGAACTTCATCGGGGCGCTTGGTGCTTAGGATGTGACCGAGATCGTGGAGCAATGCCGCGACCACCGTCTCTGGCGTTTCATTGGCCTCTTCAGCGAGGTGGGCGCACTGTAAGGCGTGGTCGAGCTGGCTGACGGCTTCTTGGCCGTACCACGTGGTGGCGCGGCTTCCGAGCAGTTGAACGATTTCAGGGATCGACAGAGACATGGATTTTCCTTATTCGTTACAACTAGCGCGCCCTCACTCCGATGATAGAAAAGCGGAGTTTGGAGCACAAATGATCAATCACAGAGACAGTCACCAAGATGAGCAAAATCACAAACGACATTTGCTGAAATTCCAAGGTCCGAATTTGCTCGGACAAAATGAGTCCGATACCGCCAGCACCGACGATCCCGATGATGGAGGCGCTGCGGGTGTTGGACTCAAAGGCATACAACACTTGGCTCAATAGCACGGGCATCAACTGGGGCAAGATGCCAAAGCGAACCGCAGACAATGATGAACCGCCGGTAGACACAACGCCTTCCACTGGCTTGTCATCGGCGGCTTCAATCGCCTCAGAAAACAACTTGCCAAAGCTGCCTAAGTCTGACATCAGCAAAGCCAATACACCTGCAAACGGGCCCAAGCCAACCACGTTAATCCAAATGAGCGCCCAAATCAAAATATCAACGCCCCGCAGCGTGTCAAAACTGCGCCGGGCGAAAAACTGAACGATGCGGTTAACCGTCGTATTACGAGCGGCTAAAAACCCCAGCGGGAACGCGAAGACGGCGGCTAACAAGGTGCCCAGCAAGGCGATAGAAAGCGTCTCTACCATAGCGTAAACGTAGGTGCCCGCCCGCGTCCAAGTGCCAGGATCTGGGGGAAGCATGAGTAGCACCATCCGTCCGAGCTCACTGATGCCGCCTGCGATTCGCGCATAGGTCATGTCAAGGCTGTACAAGCCATAAAAAAACAAAGCAGCTGCAATGAGTGCTATGGAAAACGACCGAAGATTGCCTTGGTAAAACGGCTGAAATTCACTGCTATAGCGCTGGCGGAGTATGTCGCGCTGGCTCATGACGCACTCTCTTGGCCGAGCAGACGGTGGCGTACTCGTTCGGTGATGGTGTCTATCAGCATGACAGTGGCAATGATTAAGACCAACAACGCGCTGACATCAGCGTAATAAAACTTGCGGATCACTTCGAGCAGCGTCTGCCCAATTCCTCCTGCGCCCACAAAGCCCAAAACGGCAGCGCTTCGCACATTGATCTCAAAGCGTAGCAAGGCATAACTGGCGAAATTGGAGGCCACCTGAGGCAGCACGGCGAATCGGACTTTATGCAACCAAGTGCCGCCTGTTGATATGACACCATCGACTGGTTTCATATCGATGTTTTCTACCACTTCAGCAAATAATTTACCTAAAGCGCCGGTAGTGTGAATGGCCAAGGCCAATATGCCGGGCAAGGGACCCAAACTGAACGCCACGACAAAAATCAATGCGAATACCATTTCAGGAACGGTTCTGGAAAACTCCAATAACCGCCTAGTGGCAAATACCACCGCCGCGTTAGCGGTTACGTTTTTACTCGCCAAGAAACACAGGCCCAAGGCGGCTGAAGCGCCCATTAAAGTCCCTACGTAGGCCATTAACAAGGTCTCACCCATCAAGGCCAACCATTTTTTCCAGCCCCAGAACCACTCTGCGGGATTACTCAAGACCGACTGGCCGTTTTCAAGATGAACAATACGAACGATGTAGCTGGTGAAGGCGCCAATATTGTCAAAAAACTTCGAAAAAGAAATCTCAGTGATGTGTCCAGACAATAAAACACACACGCCCAACACTAACAGGCCCAGCCAAAGCTGGCGGCGTTTAGCCACCACCGCTTCGGCATAGGCCACGCCCATGGTGTTGAGCGCTGTCATACGTGCTTACTTTTTACGCAATGCGTCAACAAACTGGTTGAGCGCCACGACGGGGAGATAAGCCTCATGGGTCACAGCTTGGAAGGGCTCATTTTTACCGCCAGAGACTTTGTCAAACGCAGCCTTGTCTTTTTTGGGCGCATCAAAAAAGGCCTGTTCAATTTTCTTTTTCAAATCAGCGGGCAAGCTATCAAGATAAGCAATCGGCGAGTTCACGATCGCATCTGATTTGTAAATAATTCGGAAATCCTCCTTTTTTACCATGCCTTTGTCGGACATGCGGATTAACTCTGAATCGGTTTCGTTATTCCACCAGTTAGCAGCTACGTCGACGGTACCTTGGCTGAGTGCCATCACCGCGTTGGTGTGGCTACCGCTGTAAACCACTTTGCCAAAAAATTCATCCGGCTTGATACCCATTTTGTCCATGGCGTAGCGTGGGACGTTGTTGCCAGAGGTTGAGTTAGGGTCAACCAAAGCGATACTTTTGCCTTTGAGATCTTCAATTTTTTTGTAGGATGAATTGGCTTTTACATAAAAAACAGAGTGGTATGCCTTTACGCCACCTTTGTTGACTTCAATCGCAAACGGGGTAGTTTTTACGCCAATCATGCGAGCACGTGCGTACGAGGAGGAACCGTAATAGGCAATGTGGATCTGTTCAGCGCGCTGTCCTTCAATCACAGCAGCGTAGTCGCCTGCAATACGCAGCTTGACTGGAACACCGATTTCACGGGACAAGTAAGCAACAAAATCAGCATACTTTTCAGTAACCATCGTTGCATTTTCATCAGGGATGCTGGCAAAAATTAATTCGGGGTATTTGGCTTTCCAATCTTGTGCTTGGGCAGAAGCCATCAGCGCGCTAGAAGCAGCCAATGCGAGGAGAACGCGGCGATTCAACATACGAAGTTCCTTAATAGTTAAGTAATGAAAAGACACAGGGGGAGATTTTTTATGCGGTGTGAACCACACGCGCAAAAGGGAGAACATTGGCTTGTTTGAGATCACTCGCTGGGTTAGAGAGCAGCATCTCGTCGGCTTCAATGCCGTACAGGGATTTCACGAGGTCTTGGCTCAGGGCTTCAGGAGCGCCATCAAACACCACACGCCCGGCAGACATTCCAACCAGGCGGTCGCAGTAATTGCGGGCAACATCGAGTGCATGCAAGTTGCACAAGACCGTAATCCCCAAATCTTTGTTAATGCTTTGCAGCGCGTCCATCACCATTTGGGTGTTGCGTGGGTCCAGCGAAGCAATCGGCTCGTCGGCCAAAATAATTTTGGGACGCTGGACCAGGGCGCGGCAGATAGCCACGCGTTGCTGTTGGCCGCCGGAGAGTTGGTCGCAACGCTGAGCGGCAAAGTCTGCCATGCCAAAGCGGTCTAAGGCTTCCAGGGCGTCGAGCTTGTCAGCTTCACTCCACAGGGTTAAAAGAGCTCGCCATGTCGGCACACTGGTTAAGCGACCCATCAAGACATTGGTTAAAACATCCAAACGACCAATTAAGTTGAACTGCTGAAAAACCATTGCGCAATTGCGACGCCATTGGTTCAAGTCTCTGCCTTCTAAATCCGTGACTACCGTACCTTCAAATTCAATGGAACCCGTGGTGGGTTCGTTGAGGCGGTTGATCATGCGCAAGAGCGTGGATTTTCCAGCGCCGGAGCGGCCAATGATGCCGACAAAACTTCCAGCTTCAAAATCAAGCGAGACGTTGTCAACCGCCGTGGTGTTGCCAAAGCGCTTGGTGAGGTTGTGAAGTGCGAGAGTGTTCATAGGTTGGAAGGGTGGCGCGGCGCCAGTTTTCAAAATAAAAAAGCGAGCTTAGGTGGCCTGTATGTCATTGGTGTGACGCAACTAAACTACGCGAACACCACCGCGCCAGACCGCACGAACAATGGGTTGCTGGCGTCCGTCGGCGAGCGTGGTGATCCGCATTTGGACTAAGTCCGCACGCATTTCAGGGGCAATACGGCCCCGGTCATGTAAGCCGATCGACTTAGCAGGATTGCGGCTTACCAAAGCCACGGCCTGGGGCAAGGTCAAGCTGGCAGTCTCAGTAAGGCGAACCACGGCAGAAAGCAGACTACCCGGAACATAGTCCGACGACAAAATATCCATTAGGCCCAATTTGGCAAGCTCAATGGCAGACACATTCCCGGAATGCGAGCCGCCCCGAACCACGTTGGGCCCGCCCATGATGGTTAGCATGTTGCGATCGCGTGCGGCTTGGGCGGCGGCTACCGTGGTTGGAAACTCGCACACCGTGGCGCCTTCTGCAAACGCTTGTTCTACGTGGGCAACCGTCGTGTCGTCGTGGCTTGCCAATGCGATTTGGTGCTCGTTACAGTAAGCGGTAAAGTAGGCGCGGTGGGGTTGTGCGTAGAGTGCTTGGAGTTCGATGGACATGGCTACGCGTTCATCAAATTTTTCTCTGCTCCAGCCTTTTTTTCCAGAAAAATAGATCCACGCGTGTTCTAAGTTTTCCCACTGGCGCTGGCCAGGGGTGTGGTCCATCAGGGAGATCATGCGCACCATCGGATTACCCACGAAGGGCGCAAACAACTCCAGCGTATTGGGAGCAGGCAATTCACAGCGCACATGCAAGAGATGGTCAGCACGCAATGTTCCGCGCTCAGAAAATTCTTTAATACAGTCGAGTACAGAATTCCATTCGCTGCCACGCACACTGTCGGGGTCGGCTTCGCCAACGCCAAGAGCGTCTAAGACTGTAGTGATTCCTGCTGCTGCAATTTCTGCATCGTGCGCTAGGAGCGCGGGCGCATCGTCCCAGCGCACTTTAGGGCGGGGCATCAAGTGGCGCTCAAAATTGTCGGTATGTACTTCCACCATGCCAGGCATTAAAATGTCACCCTGCAAATCAATTGCGCCGCTCACGGCGCTTGCGCCTTGGTCTATGCGCTCAATGGTTCCACCGTGGCTATACAGCGTTCCAGTGACGACTTCGTCATCGAGTACCAAGCGGGCGTTGGTAAAAATGGTGGGGCTTGCGATCGGTGAATTCATAGCGTGGTCTTAAAAGATTGCATCTCAACCGTGCGACTGGCGACGGCTTGTGCGACATGGTCATCGTGAAAAATGCCAAGGATGGCGACACCTTGGGCGCGGGCTTGGGTAATCAGCTCGATCACCGTTTGGGTGTTTTCGGGGTCCAAAGAGGCGGTGGGTTCATCAAGCAACAACAAAGGCCGTGGCTTAATGAAACTGCGGGCGATGTTGATGCGCTGTTGCTCGCCTCCGGAAAATGTCGCCGGTGGGAGCTGCCACAGCGACTGCGGAATACGCAAACGGGTAAGCCAATGGGCGGCTTGTTCGCGGGCTTGGGTCGGGCTGATGCTCGCGTCTCCCCCTTCGAGTAAAGGCTCAGCCACGATGTCAATCGCAGCAACACGCGGAATCACCCGCAAGAACTGGCTCACATAGCCCATGGTTTGGCTGCGCAGGTGAAGTACGGTTCGGGCGCTGGCTTGGGTAATGTCTATGGGGGTGCCGTCGGTGTCACGCACCCAAATATGCCCTTGGGTTGCGCGGTAGTTTCCGAAAGCGAGCTTGAGCACCGTGCTTTTCCCCATGCCCGAGGGGCCGCTTAAACGCACGCACTCCCCGGGTAGCAAAGACAAATGAAAGTCATGAAGTACAGGTAAATCCGTGCTGTTTTGCAAATGCAAAACAAAGTGTTTGCTAACCCCTTGCATGTTGAGCAAAGGCGCAGGTCCGGTCTGTGGATGGGTCATGGTTGCAGCACCGAAGAAACCAAAAGCTGGGTGTAGGGATGTTGCGGGTCGTCCAACACTTGGTCGGTCAAGCCGGTTTCGACGGCTTGGCCGTTTTGCATCACCAACATGCGCTGGGCTAACAAGCGAGCCACCGCCAAATCATGGGTGACGATGATGGCAGCGAGGTTCATCTGGCGCGTCAGCATCCGTAACATATCGAGCAGTCGGGCTTGTACCGAAACGTCCAAGCCCGAGGTCGGCTCGTCCATAAAGACTAAGCGCGGTTGCGTGATCAGATTGCGGGCGATTTGAAGCCGCTGGCGCATTCCACCTGAAAACGTATCAGGCCGATCATCCATTCGGCTGGGACTTATTTCTACGCGTTCTAACCAGTCGGTAGCTTGCTCGCGCAGCCGGCCATAGTGGCGCTGGCCTAGTGCCATCAAGCGCTCGCTGACGTTGGCACCGGCCGATACATTCATACGCAGCCCATCGGCAGCGTTTTGGTGAACAAAGCCCCAGTCGGTGCGAGACAGCATGCGCCGTTGGGCTTCTGTCATGGCGTAAATGTTTTGCAAACCATGGTCGCGCATGTCAAAGCTGACCTGCCCGGCACTGGGCGTGTGGCGGGCTGCAACCGCGTTGAGCAGCGTGGTTTTTCCTGATCCGGATTCGCCCACAATCGCCAAGACTTCGCCGGGCCACAGGTCAAAAGAAATGTCACGCACTACGGAGCGAGCGCCATACGCGCAGGACAAGCCCTGCACGCGCATGAGGGGTGGCGTGTTGTCGGTGTATTTCATGGGGTGCCCGCCTGGCGTTTGCCGCAGTAGTCACTGTCTGAGCAAACAAACATGCGCGAGCCTTGGTCATCCATCAACACTTCGTCGAGAAAGCTTTCACGCGAGCCGCAGAGTTCACAGGCAGCGTCCCAGCGTTGCACTTCAAACGGATGGTCTTCAAACCCCAAGCTCTCTACGCTGGTGTAAGGCGGCACCGCATAAATTCGCTTCTCTCGACCCGCACCGAAGAGTTGCAATGCGGGGTTCAGATGCATTTTCGGATTGTCAAATTTGGGGATGGGCGAGGGCGACATGATGTAGCGGCCATTGACCAAAACAGGGTAGTCGTAAGTTGTTGCGATGTGGCCGTAGTGCGCCAAGTCTTCAAAAAGATTGACATGCATCAGGCCGTACTCTTGCAAAGCGTGAAGTTTTCGGGTTTCTGTTTCGCGCGGTTCTAGGTGCTGCATGGGTTCTGGTACAGGCACTTGGTACACCAACACTTGGCCTTCGCGCAAAGGCGTTTCTGGAATACGGTGGCGGGTTTGGATAATGCTGGCGCTGGTGGTGTCGGTGGTCACTTCCACGCCGGTGGTACGTTGAAAGAAACGCCGAATATTGACGGCGTTGACCGTGTCGTCAGAACCTTGGTCAATCACCTTCAGCACGTCAACCGGCCCGATGATGGAAGCGGTTACCTGAATACCGCCCGTACCCCAGCCGTAAGGGAGCGGCATTTCGCGGGAGCCAAACGGAACTTGGTAGCCGGGAATAGCCACCGCTTTCAAAATAGCGCGCCGAATCATGCGCTTGGTACGCTCGTCCAAATACGCAAAATTGATGCGGGGGTCACGCACCAGGCTGGGGGTGATGGTTTCAACCGGCAGCATGTGCGTCCTTTGGATTGGCGAAGGATTGGCGCATTTTTCGCACCAGCTCCAACTCCGATTGGAAGTCAACATAATGCGGCAACTTCAAGTGCTGCACAAAACCAGAGCTCTCTAAGCTGTCGCTGTGCGACATCACAAATTCTTGCATCTGTGCTGGCGCTGTGACTGCTTCGCCTAATTCATCGGCCCGCAACGCTCGGTCTACCAGGGCCATGGCCATGGCTTTGCGTTCGCTGTGGCCAAAGGCCAAGCCATAGCCGCGGGTGAACTGCGGCGGCTGTTCATGGCTGCCTTGGAACTGGTTAATCATTTGGCACTCGGTGATGGGCAAATCGCCAATCGAAATCTCGAACCCCAGCTCTTCCGGCGCAATACACAAGTTCACGGTTCCAAACCGAATCTCGCCGACAAACGGGTGCGATTCTGAATAACCGCGTTGCGTGGAATACGCCATGGCCAGTAAAAATCCTTCGTCGGCCCGGGCGAGGTTTTGTAAACGGGCGGAGCGGTCTGCGGGAAACCGCACGGGCTGCCGTGTGAGATCAAACGGGTCGGGATCGCCGCTGGGCGCGGTTTGGGTTTCCAGCAGGCTTTCGTGGTGAAGCAAATCAACCACACGGGGCGTGGCTTCGGTGCTGGCCTGCGCTTGCCGTGCGACGGGGGCTTTAGCGCCTTTGGCCAGCAGGCTGAAATCCAACAACCGCTGGGTGTAGTCGTAGGTGGGGCCTAGCACTTGGC
>CAMDAN010000076.1 GCA_945888535.1 Bordetella parapertussis | reverse complement strand
GTGAAGAACTTGATGAGTTGTTTGAAGTGTGTGACCGCTTGCACGTCATTGCCCACGGCAAGTTGTCGCCTTCCATCGCAACGGCCAACGCCACGGTCGAGCAACTCGGTGAATGGATGAGTGGATTGTGGAGCGCGACATGCTGAATTTCAAACTGCAGGTTCGCCCCGCGCCTTCGCGCTTGTGGACCTTTGCCTCACCGCTATTGGCACTTGTCTTAACGGTGCTGATTGGCATGGTGTTGTTCCAACTCTTGGGCAAAGACCCGGTGCGCGGCTTGCCGATGTTTTTCTGGGAGCCGGTTAAAAGTGCTTACGCCTTGGGCGAGTTGGTTGTGAAAGCAACGCCTTTGTTGCTCATTGCATTAGGGCTGGCCGTGTGTTTCCGCTCCAATGTGTGGAACATTGGAGCGGAGGGCCAATACATCTTGGGCGCAGTCGCTGCCAGCGGTGTGGCCTTGATGGCCGATAAAACCACAGGCAGTTGGATTGTGGTTTTGGTGATTTTGGCCGGCGTGGCGGGGGGTATGCTGTGGGCGGGTATCACTGCGCTGCTGCGCGACCGCTTTAACGCCAATGAAATTTTGGTTAGCCTGATGATGGTCTACATCGCCGTTCAGGTTTTAGGATTCTTGGTCTATGGTCCTTGGAAAGATCCCAATGGATATAACTTTCCGCAGACCCAAACTTTTGAAGCGGCTACCCGAATTCCGAAACTCATCAGCAGTTCTCGCATGAGCATCGGGGTGTTGTTTGCTTTGGTGGGCGTTGCAGCGGTGTGGGTCTTTTTGTTTCGTACCCGCGCCGGATTTGCGCAGCAGGTGGGTGGCTTGGCTCCAGCGGCAGCCCGCTACGCCGGATTTTCCTCGCGCCGTGCGCTGTGGACGGCTTTGTTGGTCTCCGGCGGAATGGCCGGTTTGGCCGGTGCGCTTGAAGTGGCCGGCCCCATTGGTCAATTAACGCCTTATGTACCCGCAGGCTACGGATTTGCCGCCATCATCGTCGCCTACGTCGGACGCTTGCACCCGGTCGGTTTGGTTTTCTCAAGCCTTTTGATGAGTATGTTTTATATCGGCGGCGAATTGGCGCAATCGCGCATGGGCCTGCCAAAATCGTTAACCGGCGTGTTCCAAGGGCTGTTGTTGTTTACCTTGCTGGCTTGCGATACCTTGGTTAATTACCGCTTGGTTCGCCAAGCCCGTGCGAGCGCCTCTCTTCCAGGAGTAAAACCGTAATGGAATCTTACGCACTGCTGATTGCGGCAACGCTGAACGCCGGCACGGTTCTCGCCATCGCCTCCTTGGGTTTGCTCATCAATGAAAAAGCAGGCATCGTCAACCTCGGCGCTGAGGGCATGATGTTGTGTGCTGCTATTGCGGGCTTTGCCGCTGTGGTCCATTCAGGTAGCGACACCGTGGGCTTTGCGGCCGGAATGTGCGCCGGTGCTGCCATGGCTGCGGTTTTTGGCGGCTTGGTGATTTGGCTCAATACCAACCAATACGCCACCGGCTTGGCGCTGAGTTTGTTCGGCGCGGGGTTTTCGGCTTTTGCCGGGGTGACCTACGTGCAAGAAAAAATTCCTGAGCGCCCGAACTTTGCAATTCCCTTCTTGTCGGACATTCCTTTTGTCGGATCGGCTTTTTTTAAGCACCACCCTTTGGTCTACCTTACCGTCCTTTTTGCTGCGGCGCTGGTCTGGTTTTTGTACCGAACCCGGTCCGGTTTGGTGTTACGCAGCGTGGGTGAAAGCCCCGAGTCGGCCCACGCTTTGGGCTACCCCGTGCGCTGGATCCGGTTTGCTGCGGTGGTGGGTGGCGGGGCTTTGTGTGGCTTGGCGGGGGCTTATATCTCTATTATTTATACGCCGTTATGGGTTGAAGGCATGGTTTCTGGCAAGGGCTGGATTGCGTTGGCGCTCACCACGTTTGCCACCTGGCGACCTGCCCGGGTCTTGCTGGGGGCGTATTTGTTTGGTGGGGTCACGATGTTGCAATTCCACCTGCAAGGCATTGGTGTGGACGTGCCGAGCCAGCTTTTGAGCATGCTCCCGTATGTCGCTACCATTGTGGTTCTGGCCTTAATATCTCGCAATCCGACCTGGATTCGGATTAACATGCCGGCTTCCATTGGAAAACCGTTTTATCCGGGTTCTTGATTTTTTCTAGTTTTTTACCGTTGGCCTCACTTTTTTAACAAAGGAAATCAAATGACAGATGTACAAAAACGCGCATTGCTGAAATTAGCTGCGATCACCACCGTCGCTGCGGCGGCGCTGGTGGGTTGTGGCAAAAAAGAAGAGGCGGCGGCTCCTGCTGCTGCGCCTGCAGCCGCAGCCAAAGCGGAACCCTTGAAGATCGCCTTTGCTTACGTTGGCCCTGTGGGTGACGGCGGCTGGACCTTCGCCCACGACAACGCTCGCAAAGCATTGGAAAAAGAATTCGGTGACAAGATCCAAACCTCGTTTGTTGAAAACGTGCCTGAGTCTGCAGACGCTGAGCGCGTTATTCGCGATATGGCTGGTCAAGGTAACAAGCTGATTTTCGGTACCACGTTTGGTTACATGGAAACCATGCTCAAAGTGGCTCCTGATTTCAAAGATGTGAAGTTCGAACACGCAACGGGCTACAAGTCAGCCGACAACATGCGTACCTATGACAGCCGCACCTACGAAGGCGCGTACATGGCCGGTCTGATCGCAGGCAAGATGAGTAAAACCGGAACGCTGGGCGTAGTGGCTTCAGTGCCAATTCCTGAAGTGATCCGTAACATCAACAGCTTTACTATGGGCGCACAAACCAGCAACCCCAAAATCAAGACCAAAGTGGTGTGGGTCAATGAGTGGTTTAACCCACCGAAAGAAACCGAAGCAGCGACCAGCTTGATCAATGGCGGCGCGGACGTTTTGTTCCAAAACACCGACTCCCCAGCCGTGTTAAAAACAGCCCAAGACAAAGGCAAGCGCGCTTTTGGTTGGGACTCGGACATGACCGCCTACGGTCCTAAAGCCCACTTGGCTTCAGCCATCATCAACTGGACTCCTTACTATGTGAAGGCCACCAAAGACGCTTTAGAAGGCACTTGGAAAACCGGTGGCGTGTGGTGGGGCGTTAAAG
Source organism: Bordetella parapertussis (assembly GCA_945888535.1). Classification (GTDB taxonomy): domain Bacteria; phylum Pseudomonadota; class Gammaproteobacteria; order Burkholderiales; family Burkholderiaceae_C; genus Allorhodoferax; species Allorhodoferax parapertussis_A. The sequence goes on along the minus strand of CAMDAN010000076.1, from coordinate 9,257 downwards.
AAGGCGCGATTGACATTGTTTCTATCGCTGAAGACGTACCTGCTGAAACTAAAGCCAAAGTTGATGCGGTCAGAGCGGGCTTGAAAGACGGAAGCTTTTCGATCTGGAAAGGTCCTTTGGTAGATAACACCGGCAAGACTTTGCTCAAGAAGGATGAAGTGGCTGATGACAAGTTCCTCAGCGGCGTGAACTTCTACGTCAAAGGCGTTGAAGGTAAAGTGCCTGGCGGAAAATAAATTTCGCTACTTGATAAAAAGGGCCGCATCTGCGGCCCTTTTTTTGCGCTTTGATACCGCGATTGACCGCACAATAGCTAACTATGAAAACTGATCTCCAACCTGGCAATGTGGCTGCAGCGCTTTGGCATCCGGTGGTTTTGGCGGCTGATGTACAAAGCATCCCCTATGCTGCCCACTTGCTTGGTCAAGACGTCGTTGTTTGGCGTGATTTGAAAGGCCAAGCCCATGCCTGGGCCGACCAATGCCCGCACCGGGGCGCTCGCTTGTCTTTAGGTCGTGTGTGTGAAGGGCGCTTGGAGTGTCCGTACCACGGTTGGCAGTTCGAAGGTTCGGGGCGCTGTGTGCGCGTTCCTGCTTTGCCAGGATTTACCCCGTCTGCGGGACACACTGCCCACGTCTTTGAGGTTCAAGAGCGCTACGGTTTAGTTTGGGTGCGTTTAAACACCCGGCCCGTTGATGTGGCATCCCCGGCGTTTGCCTTGCCCGCGTTTGAGGCCGAGGCGGATACGCGCTTGCGAAAAATCAACTGTGGGCCCTATGACGTTGCCACCAGTGCGCCACGCATTGTGGAAAACTTTTTGGATATGTCCCACTTTAGTTTTGTGCACGAGGGATGGTTGGGTGCACGGGGTTCGCCCGCGATTGAAGACTACCAAGTGGAGTTGACTTCGACGGGCTTATTGGCGACAGGCTGTAAAGCCTGGCAGCCGCAAAGTAATCTCCACTCAACCGAACCCGCGCTGGTGGAGTACACCTACGAAGTGACCGCGCCCTATGCTGCGGTGTTGACAAAAATACCCGAGGCAGGAAAGACGGCGATTGACGGCTGGCGAGAATCGATTGCCCTCTTTATTTGCCCAATGACAACCGAGAGTAGCCGCGTTTGGTTTCGTTTGGCGGTTGCAGATTTTGAGTCCCCAGAGTTAAAGTTTCAAGAGTTTCAACACACCATCTTTACCCAAGATCAGCCGGTTTTAGAGTCGCAAAAACCCAAGTGTTTGCCCCTTAATCTTCAAGCAGAATCCCATACTGCGGCGGATAAAGCTTCTTCTCTGTACCGCCGATTTTTAAAAAATTCGGCCATTGAATTTGGTACGTGTTAAACGTATTTCATTAAGGATTTGTTATGTTCAAAGTGCATCCGGTAGACCCTAAGCGAATGCCTGCGCTGTTGCGTGCAATGCCCAAGGCGGAGTTACATATGCATATCGAAGGTTCCTTAGAACCTGAGTTGATGTTCGCCATGGCCAAGCGTAACGGCGTGACGCTGCCTTACGCCAGTGTTCAAGACCTGCGCAACGCCTATGTGTTTGATAACCTGCAAAGTTTTTTAGACATCTACCACGCCGGAACCTTGGTTCTTAAAACTGAAGAAGATTTTTACGATTTGGCCTGTGCTTACCTGGCCCGTGCGCAAGCGGATAACGTAGTTCACGCCGAACTTTTCTTTGACACCCAAACCCACACCGACCACGGCCTGAGTTCTGCAACAGTTATCAACGGATTGCACCGCGCCTGTGTCGATGCACCCCAAAAATTTGGGATGACTGCGTCATTGATTTTGTGCTTTCTGCGCCACTTGAGCGAGGAGGATGCGTTTGAATGCTTGGAAGACATCCTGCCATTGCGTGAAAAAATCGTTGGTATTGGCCTGGCCTCTAGCGAGCTAGGCCATCCACCCGAAAAATTCGCTAAGGTGTTTGCCAAGGCGCGACAACTCGGTTTTCATCTGGTTGCGCATGCGGGAGAAGAGGGGCCGCCGGCCTACATTTGGAGTGCCTTGGATATTCTTAAGGTCGAGCGCATTGACCACGGTGTTCAGGCCACGCGTGATGCTGCACTCATGCAGCGTTTAGCCCAAGATAAAATCCCACTGACCGTTTGCCCGTTTTCTAATGTGAAGTTGCGCGTATTCAACACCTTGGCGGATCACACTCTGGGGCAGATGATGGACGCTAGTTTGTGTGTCACGATTAATTCGGACGACCCTGCGTATTTCGGTGGCTATGTGGGCGACAACTATGTTCAAACCGCACAGGCTTTGCGCTTAACAACGCAACAAGCTTACACCCTAGCCCACAATAGTTTGCATGCCGCGTTTGTCTCGGATGACGCTAAACAGCAGTGGACACACCAACTCAAAGTGTGTTTTGAGAGTTTTGTGGAGCATGATTACTAAGACCTTTAATCTTTTATAGGTCTTAGAAATTTAAGCCAACGTAGGGTAACCCAGCGCGATAGCGGCTTCGCGCATGTCCATACAACGCTGGTAAATCTTTGCGGGCGGGTTTTCAAATCCCACAATACCGAGATCGTTTAAAGCCTGAGCGGCATGGGGGTTGGAGAACACAGAAGCCAGAACACTTTGCATGGTTTTCAAGTCATGTGCCGATGTTTTCCCAGAAGTAATCAATGGCAATCCCGGATACGACGCGGTATAGCCCACAACGTGAAGTCCTTGAACAGCCTCGGGGCTGTATCTTTTCAGGCCGTCATACGTCACGCAGTCAATGCTTGCGAGGTCCGCCATCCCTGAGCGTACCGCGTCCACCGAAAGCCGGTGGCCACCAGTTTCTAAGGTGCTCTTAAAGAATTTCCCGTTGGTTGAGAGTGGCGCAAACCGAGCGCGAAAAGCGTTGTAACCCGATTGCGAGTTAGAAACGTTAAAGGCGGCGCGTAATCCTCGGAAATTTTCGAGCGCTAAAGCGGCATGTTCATCACGCGCGATAAGCGCGCTATGGCAGGTGATTCCTTCACACCCCGGCGCGTTGTATTGAAAGCAACCAACGAGCTGCACCTTACCGGCTAAGTCGTCCATCAAGGGGTAGCCACAAGTTTGGCTTAGGAGCAGATCAGGATTCAGCCAATGGGCATGCAAGTCGATGGGCCACGTTAACGCTTGGGGGGTGTTTGCCAAGCCCTGTTCCCGCAACTGAGCCGCCACAGCCGCCCATAACTGCGCTACTGCGTCTTGGTTGCTGACATACATGGGCAACGAAGCCAGACCCATGGTCATAAGCGGGTGATCTGCTGGGCTGAATCAATTGGTTTGATTGCGTGTCGTGTGAAAAGGCGCAAGTAACCTGGGAAGAAAAAATTACCGTTCTCTTGTAAATAACGCTCACGCTCTTGCCGATAGGCGGCGGGTATTGCATACCAAGCCAATCCGGGGTGTTCGTGGTGTACGGCGTGAAAATTATTGTTCAAGTACAGCAAGCGCCAAGGCCAGCCAGCTTCGTTGATCACAATGCGGTGCATGGCGTTGGCAGCAGGGCGGTGTTCATAAAACGAGCGCATGAAAGCCAAGCTGAGCATAAAGTAACTGATGGAAACGTATACCCAAGCGGACATGCCGGTAAAGCGTTCAATCGCCCAGAGCATGGCCACCAGTAGAGCCAAGTGTTGAATCCAGGTTTTGCGAAATGCAGCGTTACGCCAATTTTCCAACCGGGTTAAAGGTTGGAGAAGATTGAAGATGGAGAAAGCCGGTGTAATCAAAAATCGTCCAATTGAGGTTCTTTGGGCGTTAAGTAAAAACTTATAAGGCGCAGAAAATTGAACGTAGTCCGCAGGCTCGGTGTAATTGCTTTCGGGGTCGATGCCAGGAAAGGTCAAAAGCTCGTCGCGGTGGTGGGCGAGGTGGCTGTCGCGGTACACATCAAACGGGTACCACACTGCGACGGGCAAGAGGCCCAAAGCACGGTTAAGCCGCAGGTTTTGTGTGGGGTGCTTGTGGACCAATTCGTGCTGCAAGCTCAAGTACCACGCGCCCAGAATCACCAGCACAATCAGGGGCACTAGCGCTGGCGCATGGGCGTACCACGCCAAAGTCGCCAACCAGCCGCTGTAAAGGGAAATGATAACGAGCCAAGTTGGCCATTCGATCGCAAGCGGTTGGACCGAAGCGAGATTGGGTTGTCTGTTCATGGGCAACACTGAAACTTGCAAAACAAAATCGCCCAAACACTTAAAAATTAAAGTGTTTGGGCGCGCTTTGAAAATTAATTGTAAAGCACTCCCGGCAGCCACATTCCGATGGCGGGGAACATGTAAAGCAGGAAGATCGCAAACACTTGAATCGCCATGAAAGGCAACATGCCTGCGAAGATCTGGTTCAATGTGACGTGCGGTGGGCTCACACCCTTTAAGTAGAACGCTGCCATGGCCACGGGCGGACTGAGGAACGCGGTCTGCAAGTTAAGGGCAACCAACAAGCCAAAGAACAAAGGATCAATGCCGAAGTGGGGTAACAAGGGGATGAAAATCGGCATGAAAATCACGATGATTTCTGTCCACTCCAGAGGCCAGCCCAGCAAGAAAATAACCACTTGCGCCAAGATCATGAACTGCACTGGCGTCAGGTCCATACCCAAGACCCAAGTATTGATGAGCTCTTGGCCGCCCAGCAGCGCAAACGCCGCCGAGAAAATGCTAGAGCCTACAAACAGCCAGCACACCATGGCACTGGTTTTAGCCGTCAGGTACACCGACTCGCGCAGCACCACGTAGTTCAGGCGTCGGTAAGCGGCTGCCAGTAGCAAGCCACCCAAAGAGCCCATAGCCGCGGCCTCGGTCGGTGTGGCCAAGCCAAACACGATGGTTCCTAACACCGCCAAAATCATGAGGGCCAAGGGAAAGAATGAGCCCAAAAGCATCTTAAAGATCTCAAGCCGCGCAAAGCTGAAATAGGCATAAAAGAGGACCAAGGCCACCGCACAACTGACCAAACCGATCCAGAAAGACAGGGGCGCGGGCTGGCGTTCAGCGTCGGCCACGGGTGTTTCTGCCGCAGCCGCGACAGTAGGCGCTTGATCTTTGGCTTGCTCAGCGGCAGGCGCAGCTTCTGCTTTGGCTACTTCGGTCGAATCCGCCGGTGGAGGTTGCAAACCGTCTGTTTCAGGTTCCGACAAACCACTGACACTAGGGGCTTCTTCTTCCGTGGTGTTCGAATCGGCCAGATCACCACCCATGGCCACCACACCTGCTACGACCTCGACTGGCAGGGGGGCGGTGACCTTGAAATAAATAGTCCCCATGATCGCGGCTACTGCCAAAGCAGGCAACAAGGCAATGCCCATGTGATTGAGCAGATCGCGCATGGAAACTGCCGCATTGCGCTTGCCTTTGAGGGCACCGATCAAGCCGGGCAAGACGATATTGCTGATCTCTTTGGACACCACTTGCGCAAACGCTGGCAAAGGGACGATACGGTCTTCGGCCGACATGGGTGGTGCCAAATGGGGCTTCCATTTGGCGATGATCACCACGTAAATGACGTACAAGGCGGCCAGCATGATCCCCGGGAAAAATGCCCCGGCGTACAACTTGACCACCGATACGCCTGCGGTCGCGCCGTAAACGATCAACATGACCGAAGGGGGGATCAAAATACCCAAACAACCACCAGCGGTGATGGCACCCGCCGACAACTGAACACTGTAGCCAGCCCGCAGCATAGCGGGCAGCGCCAGCAAGCCCATGAGCGTAACTACCGCGCCCACGATACCGGTAGCTGTCGCAAAAATAGCGCAGGTCACGATGGTGGCTACGGCCAGCGAGCCCGGCAAGCGGGCCATGGCCAAGTGCATACTCTTGAACAATTTCTCGATCAGGTTGGCGCGCTCAATAAGGTAACCCATGAACACGAACAAAGGAATAGAGATCAGCACGTCGTTGGACATGACCGAATAGGCACGCTGAACCATCAGGTCCAGAGTTTGCTGAACCGCCAAATCAGGGTTTCGACTTTTGTAGGCGATCCAGGCAAAGATCATTCCCATGCCCATCAAGGTGAAGGCAGTTGGGAAACCCAACATGATCGCTACCACCACCAGGGCCAGCATTAAAAGCCCCAAGTGGCCGTTGGACATCTCAGAAGGTGCTGGCAGCAAAACAAAGGCCGACAACACGACCAAGGCCATGATCGTCAGGCCAAACCAGATTTCTTTTTTCATTATTTCGTTCCCTTGCCGGCTGTCAAAAGCGCATCGAGTTTGGCGATGTCTTCGTCTTTGACGTTGACCATTTCTTTGAGTTTTTCGACATCGACCTCGTCCACATCGTCGCCGCGCTTAGGCCATTCACCTTGCTTGATGCAAACAATGCAGCGCACAACCTCAACCAGACCTTGGGCTAGAAGAAAAAAACCTGCAATCGGCAAAATCGTTTTAAAGGGGTACACCGGCGGGCCGTCGGCAGTGATGTTGGAGTGCTCGTTAATGGCCCAAGAATCGGCTGCAAAACCGTAACCCGCATACGCCAAAGCAAATACACCTGGAATGAAAAACACAAAGTAAAGAATCAAGTCAAACCAAGCTTGCAGACGGGGCGGGAAAAAACCGTAAAGCACATCCCCTCGCACATGGCCATTTTTGGACAAAGTGTAGGCACCTGCCATCATGAACAGCGAGCCATACATCATGCTCATTACGTCAAATGCCCACGCATGGGGGCTGTCAAGGACGTAGCGGGAAAAAACTTCCCAAGAAATCATTAACGTCAATGCCACGATCAGCCAGGAAAAAAACTGACCTATCCAGGTGCTGACTTTGTCAATGAAAAGAAGCAGGTTTTGCATGAGGGAACCACATAAAAAAATTAGCCACCCAGGAGTCCCGGGTGACTAATCAGTATAAAACAGCCATTCAGGACTCCTGGATGGCTGGGGAAACGCTAAAAAAGGTTAAGCTTTTTTCGGTGCGGCTGCTTTTGGTTTGGCGCCAAAGAAGTGGTTCACCGCCATGCGTCGGCTGATGTTGGTGTCTTGGTCCCATTTCACAGCACGGGCTGCAAACGCTTTTTGCGATTCCACAATTTCCTTGAACAGTGGATTCTCAGCAGACTTTTTCTCCAAAATTTCAGACCAAATTTTGAGCTGGTCTTGCAAAATGGCGTCAGGAGTTTTGTAGAACTTGACTTTGTCTTTGGTTTGTAACTCGATGTAGTCTTTGGAGTAACGATCTACGGCCTTCCATGACATGTCAGCAGAAGCCGCCTCGGTGGCCCCAGCAATCACGGCTTTCATCTTGGCGGGCAGCGCGTCGTACTTGGTCTTGTTGAACATGATCTCAAAGGTCTCAGCGCTTTGGTGGTAGCTTTGCAACATGCAAACTTTAGACACATCGGGGAAGCCCAAGATACGGTCGGAGGTTGCGTTGTTGAACTCAGCACCGTCGAGCAAGCCGCGGTCCATCGCTGGAACGATCTCGCCGCCTGGCAAAGCATTAACCGCAGCGCCCATGGCGGTGAACAGGTCAATCGCCAATCCGTTGGTACGGAATTTCAAGCCTTTGAAGTCAGATGACTTGGTAATGGGCTTTTTGAACCAGCCCAAAGGCTGTGTGGACATGGGGCCGTACAAGAAAGATTGCACGTTGCCGCCGATGGAGGCGTACAACTTAGCGAGCAAGTCAGCGCCGCCGCCATACTTGTGCCATGACAGGATCATGTTCGCGTCCATACCGAAAGCGGGACCAGAATTCCACAGCGCCAAGGCGTTTTGCTTACCGTAGTGGTAACCCAAAACTCCGTGACCACCGTCCAATGTTCCTTTAGATACGGCTTCGAGCAATCCGAAAGCAGGAACCACAGCGCCCGCAGGCAACACTTCAATTTTCAAATCGCCGCCAGTCATGTCATTGACTTTTTTCGCGTAGTCGAGAGCGTACTCATGGAAAATGTCCTTGGCAGGCCAAGTGCTCTGCCAACGCATAGAAATGGGGCCAGTCTGTGCTTTTGCGAGCATGGGTGCAGAAACTGCACCAGCAGCAACTGCAATGCCTTTAAGTAGGTTACGACGGCGTGGGGTTTTGTTATCAGTCAAGATGGGCTCCAATCGATATGAGGAAAAACAAGCGTGAAATTACCGCCTGAAAATCATTATGAGATTCTCAATTTGGGCTGCACTTAGTGAAAACCCTCGTTTTGCGTGATAAATGTTTCAGGTAACCACAAAATAATTTCAATCTGCGGGTTGTAAAATAGGTTCCACTTCACAGCGTGCCCGCGCTTGGAGCGTTTCTTTTTTGGGCCATGTAGAGGACTACCATGTATAAAAACCTCGCTGCGATGGCCTTCGCTTGTTGTTGTGCTGTCCGCGAATGTTCCCCCTTTTCGCCGAGTGAATCTGCCTTTTTTGAGTGGGTTCCATGAGCTACCAAATCAAAGAGATTTTTTATACCTTGCAAGGCGAAGGCGCGAATGCAGGAAAGCCTGCGGTCTTTTGTCGCTTTGCGGGTTGTAATTTGTGGTCGGGGCGCGAGGCTGACCGCGCCAGCGCCGTGTGCCAATTTTGCGATACCGATTTTGTTGGAACCGACGGCACCTTGGGCGCACGCTATGACAGCGCCGATGCCTTGGCGCAACAGATAGAAAAGTTGTGGCCCGAAGGCGAATTAGGAAACCGCTTTGTAGTGTTAACTGGCGGGGAGCCCTTGTTGCAAGTCGATGACGCTTTGGTTGCGGCTTTGCATGCCCGTCACTTCAAAATCGCGGTTGAAACCAACGGCAGCCTGCTTGCGCCTGAAGGGATTGATTGGATTTGTGTCAGCCCTAAAGCTGGTGCCCCTTGGCTTCAGCGCAGCGGCCAGGAGCTTAAATTGGTGTGGCCGCAAGAAGGTTTGGCTTGGAGTGAGGCCCAAGCCATGAAAGACCTGCCATTTGAAAACCATTATTTGCAACCGCAAGACAACGTGTTGCGGACGAAAAATACGGAGATTTGCATTGCCTTGTGCCTTCAAAACCCGATTTGGAATTTAAGTTTGCAAACCCACAAAATCACGGGAATACGATGAACGCCTTACCTCTTGCGGCGCGATTTAGCGTTAGCCAAAAATTCTTTTTCGATGCCGCCCATACTCTTCGCCGAGAGATCGAAACCGAGGGAAGTCTGCGGGTCCACGGCCACACCTATTACGCCGAAGTCACTGTCAGGGGACAGCCCGCGCCGCACAACGGCATGGTGGTGGACTTGGGGCTGGTGCGATTGCAAATCGACAAGCTGCGCCCCCAACTCGATCA
>CAMDAN010000075.1 GCA_945888535.1 Bordetella parapertussis | reverse complement strand
GCCTGAACTTTGGCGAAACCTTGGTGGCAGTGGATGGCCCATCGCACAAAGCCACCTTCATGAAAAATCTTGCCGATGGCAGCAAAGAAAAAGTAGTGCGCGATTTCGACATGATCCACGTGGTTCCACCACAGAAAGCCCCCGACTTTGTGCGTGTCAGTCCCTTGGCTGACACCGCGGGATGGGTGGATGTAGACCCTGGCAGCTTGCGTCACAAAACCTATGCCAATGTGTTTGGTTTAGGCGATGCGACCAACACACCCAACGCCAAAACCGCTGCCGCTGCCCGCAAGCAAGCCCCTGTGGTGGCGAACAACGTCTTGGTGGCCATGGGTCAGTTGAAAGGCGAAGCCAAGTACGACGGCTATGGCTCATGCCCCTTAACGGTTGAGCGCGGCAAGATTGTCTTGGCGGAGTTTGCGTATGGCGGCAAGCTGGCCCCCACTTTCCCGACTTGGCTCATTGATGGCACCAAACCGTCGGCCTTGGCCTGGTACCTGAAAGAACGCCTGCTACCACCCCTTTATTGGGAAGCCATGCTCAAAGGCCGTGAATGGTTGGCAGAACCTGAAATGGTGGGCTAATGACTGCATTGACCCGCTGGTTGCCCTCGGTTCCTCTGCTGGATTGGGGACGCCGCTACAACCACGAAACCTTCACCAATGACGCGGTGGCGGCGCTGATCGTCACCATCATGCTGATCCCGCAGAGCTTGGCATATGCCATGCTGGCAGGGCTGCCACCCGAGGTGGGTTTGTACGCCAGCGTAGCACCCTTGTTGCTCTATGCGGTCTTGGGCAGCAGTCGGGTGTTGGCCGTAGGGCCCGTGGCCGTTGTGTCCCTTATGACTGCTGCTGCTGTGGCCGAACACGCTGCGGCCGGCACACACGCCTATTGGCAAGTTGCGATTACCTTGGCGTTCTTGTCTGGCGGCATGTTGCTTTTAATGGGCTTGCTGCGCCTAGGTTTCTTGGCAAATTTTTTAAGCCATCCGGTTATTTCTGGTTTCATCTCGGCATCAGGTTTGCTGATTGCGCTGAGCCAAATAAAAACCATCATGGGCGTGAAAGCCGAGGGACACAACTTTATAGACCTGCTGTGGGCCTTGGTGCACCAAGCTTCGAACGCCCATGTACTAACCCTGCTGGTCGGCATCGCGGCAACAGCGTTTTTATTCTGGGTTCGTAAGGGCTTAAAGCCATTACTTATTTCTACGGGTTTGAAACCCACGCTGGCCGATGTGCTGGCCAAGGCTGGCCCTGTGGTCGCGATTGCCTTGACTACCATCTTGGCTTGGTCGCTGGACTGGCAAGGCCAAGGAATGAAGCTCGTAGGCAAGGTGCCGCAAGGCTTTCCCCCCATCACCGCGCCGCTTTGGGACTTGGCGCTTTGGCAAGAACTCTTGATGCCTGCGCTACTCATCAGCGTGGTCGGCTTTGTCGAGTCGGTGTCGGTCGGTCAAACTTTGGCCGCAAAAAGGCGCCAGCGCATTGAACCCGACCAAGAATTGGTAGCCTTGGGCGCCAGCAATTTGTCTGCAGCTTTCACGGGCGGCTTCCCTGTCACTGGGGGATTTGCCCGCTCGGTGGTCAATTTTGACGCCGGAGCCGTCACCCCTGCAGCGGGTGTGTTTACGGCGGTGGGTATTACCTTGGCCTCGTTGTTTTTAACGCCTGCGCTGTATTACTTGCCACAAGCCACCTTAGCCGCCACCATCGTTGTGGCCGTGCTTTCTTTGGTGGACTTCAGCATTTTGAAATCTACCTGGCGCTTCTCCAAACTGGACTTCACCGCTGTAGCCACGACGTTGTTGGCCACTTTGGTGGTGGGCGTCGAGCATGGTTTGGTCATGGGGGTGCTGGTGTCCTTGGCGCTGTTTGTGTTCAGGGCCAGCCGACCCCATATTGCCACCGTGGGCTTGGTGACCGGCACGGAGCACTTTCGCAATGTAGAGCGCCACGACGTCTTGGTTAGCCCCAAATTGGTTTGCTTGCGGGTGGACGCCAGCATGTTCTTTGCCAATGCCCGGGGTGTGGAAGACCGCATCAACGCCGAGGTAGCAGCACGCTCAGACTTAGAGCATGTGTTGCTGCAGTGCTCGGCTGTGAACGACATTGACGCCAGCGCTTTGGAGAGCTTGGAGGCCATTGCCAGCCGCTTAAAAGACTCTGGCATCGCCCTGCACTTCTCGGAAATCAAAGGCCCCGTGATGGACAAACTCAAGACCACGGAGATCTTTGAGCATCTACACGGTCAGGTGTTCTTAACAAATTTCCAAGCTATAAAGGCACTCACCCCCGAAGTCATTCAAACTTCTTGAAGACGTCATGGACCACATTCAACTGGGCCTTCGCCACAACCGAAGTCAAGTGGCGCAACAACTCCTGCAAGTGCTATTGGTGGGCATGACGGTTGGGCTGATGCGCAACGTATTGCCAGCATTGGCCGAAACTGAGTTTGGTCTGCCTCGCGGCTCCTTCTTACTGATGGTCACCTTTGTGGTGGCCTTTGGCCTGGTCAAAGGTGGCATGAATTTCATGGCTGGCAGACTGGCCGAACAACAAGGCCGTCAAAAAGTGCTGTTGCTAGGATGGTTGGTGGCATGGCCTATTCCTTTACTGATTTACTTCAGCACCAGTTGGAATTGGATCGTGTTGGCTACATTGTTGCTCGGGGTCAACCAAGGACTAACCTGGTCCATGACCCAAACATCAGCGCTCGACTTAACCAAACCCCAACAGCGCGGTTTGGTCATTGGTTTGAATGAATTCGCAGGATATCTTGGTGTAGCTTTGGCCGGTATCGTCACTGCTTACGCAGCCACATGGCTAGGCGCTCGCGCTGGTCTGCTTTGGTTTGGTGCTGCAGTTATTTTGCTGGGCACATGGCTAACGGTATATGCGGTAGTTGAAAGCAAACCATGGAATCTTCTGCACAACTCATACTCGCCAGTCCACGATGGGTTGACTCCTACTACGGGACAAATTTTCGCACTCATGAGTTGGGGCGATCGACGGTTGGTGGCACTTACCCAGGCAGGTTTGGTAGAGAAATTTGTCGACGCCTTGGTCTGGATGATTTGGCCCCTGTACTTAGTTCAACGCGGTTTGACACTCACAGACATCGGCTGGGTGCTCAGCAGTTATGGCATCACCTGGGGCGTGGCCCAATTGGCAAGTGGTTATTTTTCAGATGTAATTGGCCGACACAAACTCAATTGGATGGGCATGTGGCTTTGCGGTGGAGGTGTAGCCTTGTTCCCCTTGAGCGGCAACGCTATGGAATGGGCTGCTTCAGCTGCATTGAGTGGATTGGGCATGGCCATGCTCTACCCCAACCTGAGTGCAGCTGTAGCAGACTTGGCTGGATCAGCATGGCGTGCTTCCGCCATTGGCATCTACCGTTTTTGGCGCGACCTTGGCTATGCCGTAGGCGCATTGGGCATTGGTTTGACCGCCCAGCTCAGCGGCAACTTGGACAACAGCTTCTGGTTTGTCGCCATCAGCATGTGGCTATCTGGCAGCTTGCTCGCGTGGTACGGTCAAAACGACACCCCTTTACAACCAAGATAACAAAATCACTGAAATCAAGAATCTAACGGTACGGCGTACCTCAAGATTCCAATCAACGCCCTTTAAAGACTTAAGGCCCCAGCAAACGGCCTGTCAAAAGTAGGTTTGCTGTTCTTACGATCAAGAACAAAGTGACCGCGGTTGAAATACCCACTGCAACCAGCGCCACTTCTACGGGCCATCCTCCGGTGTGCACTGAATGCACCGCAGCACCCGCTAAAGCCGCAATTGGAAATGAAAACGACCAGGACCCTGCGCTAAATGGTGTCTCTGTCCAGTAGCGCCAGCGTGTGAGAACGGCTAACACAGGGCCGCTGGCGATTCCTAAAATCACCATCATGGCGTCAGGCGGTAAGTGAGGCCATAACGTTACCGCAGACAAAGCGCCAACCGCTCCAGGCGCCATTTCCAATCCCAAGGTGGGGCGCAATGCCAGCGGCAAAGGCCCAGAGAAAAGGCGGTGGAGAATACGAATTTCTAGCAAGGCCCACGCGCCCACGCCCATCCCAAAAAGCAAAGCTGCCCAACCATGCAAGCCAAAAGACTCCAGCGCGATCGCACCTATAAAACCGCCAGGAACAATCGGCAAATACAAAGCTGGCGTAATAAATTCCGTGAGAGTTTTCCCCATTGAAATATCAGCAACTACGTGCCAAGCCATCACCGCTTGTAGAGTCAGAACAACGATAGCCCATGGAAAAAGCCACCCGGAAAGCGATGGCCAGTGGATGTTCAACAACGCCAAGGCCAGCATGAGTGAAACAGGAATCAAAGCCATCAAAGCGCCTTGAACCGGATGAGACCACTCTTGTTGAACCGCGTGTGGATACAACGCAAACTTAGCAATCCATAAGCACATCAAAAGCGCCAGCAAAGCCAAAGCAACAAAAAATAATCCGTCTGCAATGGGCGCAGACACATCCCAAATGGCAAAACCCAGTCGTCCCCACGCGCCCGACAAACCCATCAGCCCAAGAGGGATGCCAAACAGAGACGCTTGAATACGAACCAGTGTGGGACGCACTGTTTTAATTTCTGTTGGGGTCATTGGTTTTCCGAGTGGTCTGAATGATTTATCAATTTGAACACCGAACAAAAAAGAAAGTTCGATGGAATGATTTCACATTTGCATCTGTCGTTATTTTTGAACCAACTGATTCGAAAAAAACTCAACCATCTCTTGCCTAGTTTCAACTGCATCCTTAGGCGAGTAACGCATTGTGACAACGCCTCCCGTCTGCGCTTTTGCAAACTGACTAAAAGCTGGAGGTGGCGGATTGGGCCAATCGAAACCATGCGTTGCGCCTTCAATCATTCTTACCGAAAGTTGATTGGCGATATCTGGAAATTCTTTTCCCATACGAAGGCAATCCCCCACCGGATCAAAATCGTAGTCATCGCTAGTTCCTGAAACAATATGGATGCGTTTTTTTGTTGAGCCCCAGTTTTGCGGGCGTCCGGGGTTAATCCATGATCGAATTCGCTGTTGATCATCCATGATATTAGAGCAGCCTGGATACGTTGCAAAGTGAGCAGAGTAAATTAAGTCAGGTGATAACACGCCACTATTAGGTGCCACCTTAGATGGGCGTACACCCATACCTGCCATGATTGCCAAGGCGCCACCGCTAGAAAATCCAACTACCCCAATGCGCTTTGCGTCAAATCGAGCATCCTTTGACAAAAATATCAACGCTCCCCATGCGTCTTGAAGACGATCACAAAGAACAGGTGCATTCCGATCGCTGCCATTTTTCACTCCACGTGGCGTGAACGAATCTACTTCTAAGGTAGCTATACCGACAGCATTTAATGCTTTAGCGTAAAAGTCACCCACGCTAATAATGCCCGCATTACTGTGAAGAATCACAACCACAGCCATCGGTGCGGCTTGCTTGGCTGGTACTCGCAACTCACCCGAAACCGTATCCACATCTTTGACCCGCTGATTGCACTTGGCTCCAACTACAGGTATTTCAACCCTAGAAGTAATTACTTGGCTCGTTGCTGTTGTCATCCATAACAACAAAACAAGAGTGAAGGTCATTTGAATTTTTTTATGATTCATAGAGTTGATTCAAAAAATTAAAGGAATGTAATTTCGCAATTAAGGTTGTAACTCACATTAACGGCCGAGAAAGTCCAAGGCTACTGCAACCGTCAATGCCGGGTCTTCTTCATGGCCTACATGCCCTAGCTTATCGAACATCACTAAACGACTATTAGCAATGTCGCTATGAAACCGCTGCGCATTGTCTGGTGGTATGAGTCGGTCTAGGCCTCCCCAGATAATCAACGTCGGTTGCTTTATGTCTTTGATTTGTATCTCAAACTCACCAGGTATGTTTTGTGTAAAACGCGCAGCCAAGGCCTGTCGATTTCCCGCGCGAAGCGCAAGCTCGTAGTAGCGATCAATCAATTCGGAATTAATCTTGGACGGATCAGCGTAAACATTTCGCAAACTCGACTCAATAACCGAGCGTGGTAAGACATGGCCCATCAACCCACTAAGCATGGGGATCTGTGCCAATTTGAATCCGAGTGGTACCGAAGTAGCCGTTGTGGAATAACCAGCCGAGTCGATCAGAACCAACTTGCCAACCCGATCCGGAAAGTCCACCGCAGTCTTCCAAGCGACGTAGCCACCCAATGAATTACCCACCAGCGCCGCACGTTGTATCCGCAAAGCGTCCATCAGAGATGCAACAAAGCGTGAATACACCAGCATTCGGTAGTCGCCATCTGCGGTTGGCCCAGTCAATCCAAAACCTGGCAAATCAACGCGAATCACTCTGTGCTTTTCTTTTAACGCTTGAGTCCAACCATCCCAAGTATGCAAACTAGACGAGGTTCCGTGCAACAAGATAAGTGGCATGGGGTCATCACGGAGCCCTTCGTCTCGAAAGTGAACTTTCATCCCTTCGACCAATACAAATTGAGAAGGCGGTGGCGCCCAGCGCCGTGACAAATCTTCAGCCGATCGATCAGGGGCCCAAATAGAGGCAATGCCGCCAATCGCAAATAGGACGGCTACGAAAAGCACAAGGCCGAAAACTTTGATTTTTTTCATGGGCTCATCTCTAAGTGAACAACCAGTTTAGCGAGTCTTCCTTTTCCAGTGGCGTATCTGCAGGAATTGATTAAGATGCGATTTAAGTCAACGCCTCTAAAGTAATTTCATGTCCTCATCAAAAGTCTGCTTAGTCATAGGTGCTGGTGACGCAACGGGTGGCGCTGTAGCCAAACGATTCGCGCGAGAAGGTTTCACTGTTTGCGTGACCCGCAGAACCCTTGAAAAATTACAGCCATTGCTTGATCAAATTCATCAATCTGGCGGCGTTGCGTTTGGATTCGCTTCAGATGCACGCAAAGAAGATGAAGTCATTGCGCTGATAGAACACATTGAGTCCAACATCGGCTCAATCGAGGTGATGGTTTTTAATATTGGTGCCAACTCACCCAGTAGCATCTTGACCGAAACTGCACGCCGATACACAAAAATGTGGGAGATGGCTTGTTTAGCTGGTTTTTTGAATGGACGAGAGGTTGCCAAGAGAATGGTCACCAGAGCCAGTCACAACGAGCCACACATTGGCGGTATCAGCCAAAAAGGAACCATCATTTTTACGGGCGCTACGGCATCTCTAAGAGGTAGCGCAAACTTCGCTGGGTTTTCAGGGGGCAAAATGGCCTTGCGTGCCTTAGCGCAAAGCATGGCGCGAGAGCTGGGGCCTATGGGTATCCATGTGGCACACACCATCATTGACGGCGCTATTGATACAGAGTTCATCCGCACACTTTTTCCTGAGCGCTACGCATTAAAGGATCAGGGTGGCATCCTCAATCCTGACCACATCGCAGATGCCTATTGGATGCTGCACCAACAGCCCAGAGACGCTTGGACGCACGAGCTCGATTTACGGCCCTATATGGAAAAGTTTTGATTAAATTTAAGGTAGAAAATTATGGCAAAAACATTTGATTACTATTTTGACTTTGGAAGCTTAGCTACTTATTTGGCCCACACCCAGATGGACAAAATAAAGGCGGAAACAGGAGTGAGTCCTGTATATCTTCCCATGCTGTTGGGTGCGGTTTTTAAGGCAACCGGAAACGCATCGCCCGCGAGTGTGCCTGCCAAGGGTAAGTACATCTTTGTTGACTTCAAGCGTTTTGCAGACAGCTACGGCATTCCACTTGAAACCAACCCTTTCTTTCCGATCATTACAACCACCCTCATGCGTATGGTCACAGGATTGCAAATGCGCTCCGATGCTCGCATGCATGCATTCATGGACACCATTTTTAAAGCAATTTGGGTTGATGCACTGAACCTTAACGCACCCGAAGTGGTAGAGCAGGTTCTGCGTGAAGCACACTTTGACCCTGTCGAGCTACTCCAGTTGGCCAACGAGCAAGCCACAAAAGATAGACTCAAAGACATCACCACCCAAGCGGTCGACCGCGGCGTCTTTGGAGCCCCCACTTTTTTTGTTGGAGAAGACATGTTTTGGGGACAAGATCGGATTGAGCAACTTAAAGTTGCACTTCGTGCTTGAATCCGCCACCCCTCAAGGATTAACAGGCTCGAGCCTCAGCAAAGCCCCTTCGTTATCGTCTGTCAACAGGTAAACCAAACTGTCTGGCCCCATGCGCACATCGCGGATACGACCCACGATTCCTTGCAGCAATCGCTCTTCGCGCACCACTTTTTCACCATCGAGCTCCAGGCGCACCAGCATCTGGTCGCGCAAGGCGCCTACCAGCAAGTCACCTGTCCATTTGGGAAATTTTGAGCCGCTCACAAAAGCCATGCCCGAAGGGGCGATCGAAGGCACCCACAGGTGCAAGGGCTGCACCATGCCTGGCTTGGTCTGGCCCTCACCAATGCGGGTGCCAAAACCATAATTCACGCCATAGGTAATCACGGGCCAGCCGTAATTAAGCCCAGAGCGCATCACATTGACCTCATCACCGCCCTGCGGCCCATGCTCATGCGACCACAGCTCACCCGTTCTGGGGTGAAGGGCGGCGCCCTGCATGTTGCGGTTACCAAGAGTCCATTTTTCGGGCATGGCATCGACACGTTTGGCGAAGGGATTGTCGAGCGGCACGCGGCCGTCGTCATGCAAGCGAATGACCGACCCCGCGTGGTCATCCAGTTTTTGGGCGCGCTCCTTATCACCCCGGTCACCCAAAGTCAGATACAGCATGCCGGCTTTGTCGAACACAATGCGTCCGCCAAAATGCTGGCTCGAACGTGTTTTGGGCTTCATGCTGAACAAGACCTGGACCTCGGTCATACGCGATCCTTGCAGTTTGCCTCGAGCCAAAGCTGTGCCCCAACCTCCCGCCCCCGGCGCGTTGTAAGCCCAGTAAATCCAGCCGTTTTGCGAATGCTCCGGGTGCAAGACCACATCGAACAAACCGCCCTGTCCTGTCGCTACCACATCGGGCAAGCCTGCAATGGGTTTCGGATCCAGCCGCAAATCCTGGCCCACCAGGCGCAAGCGCCCAGCCCGTTCGGTCACCAGCATCCGCCCGTCGGGCAAAAAAGCCACCGACCAGGGGTATTCCAGTCCTTTCAACAAGGTAACTACGCGAAACGTGTGCTTTTCGGAATTGATCACCGCGGAGCGGTCCTGCGCCAAGGCAGACGTTAAGAGCGCGATGCTCAGCATCACACTCCGGAGGGCTAGGGAGATCGGAATTTTCATGATTCAAATCAATGCAACTGCATCGTCTCTGTCGTAACGCCTCAGTTGGATGGAGTGTGTCAGCTTGGCACTATTACCGCTGCGCCTGTACCTGCGTCGGTGCAAGATTACTGGGCTTCCAACCGGGTGGTCCACACACATAGCAAACCACTTCGCCCAAGGATCGCGCCGTCTTCAGGTCTTGCCAAATATTGGCCCACTCCATGGTGGTCAAGGTTAGAGGATTGTTCGTATTCGCCTGGGTGATGAGCCCGTAGGTGACTGGCTCCACTTCAGGTTCGTAAGTGCCCAACAAGCGGTCAATAAAAATGAACATATTGGCATAGTTTTTATCAACATACTGCCGATTGATGCCATGGTGCACCCGGTGGGCCGACGGCGTATTCAGGAACCACTCGGCAATCCCAAGCTTGGGAACAATTTGGGTATGCCCAATAACACCCCAAAGGGTGGATATCGTGCCGACGACCACAATGATTGTTGGATCAAGGCCAAGGATAGGTAAGAAGGAAAAAAACGGTATCTTGAACAGGGGTGCAAGCACGGGCTGGCGAAATGCCACGGCGAAGTTCAACTCTTGGCTGGAGTGATGGCTCAAGTGAATAGCCCACAGGAAGCGCACGCGATGGCTCGCGCGGTGCCATATATAAAACATCAAATCGATGAGAAACAGCGCTACCAAGCACAGAAACCACGGGGGCAAAGCCGCTTGCAGATCGAAGAGGCGGAATTGGTAGGTCCATACCATGCATGCAAAGAAAAGCGATTTTGTCACCGCTCCCATGGCGAGATTCCCGGCTAGCATTCCCAAGGTCCCCAGCGTGTCGTCTAGCTTGTAGTAGCGAACGCGCTTAACCGCCATGACAAGCACTTCGATGGCAATCAATGCAAAGACCACTGGCAAGCCAACGAGATAAACCATTTCGTTGGTCACGCCAAGAAAACTGTGAATTTCCATCAATGCCTCCGTTGACGCCGAGCCATGTGGGTGCTCGAAACTGATGTTTAATTCTATTTGACAGACCCGTAAGAGGGTAAAAACTTGAGCAAAGGAACCCCCAGCTTCATAGGGCTAAAAAATTTATACGTTTTTTATCAAGCGCATTGCTAGCGTTTGAAATAAAAAAACATCTAGAGCTTCCTCTAAGCGCTTGATCTGTAACCAATAAATTGGTAGGCAATGCAACTTTCAAGCTCGCGATCGCTGCAGTAATTGAATTGTGGTCTATGCTTGCTCTGACCGAACCTTATTTACGGAGAGTTTGCATGTGCATAACCACCTACTTGTCTGACTTTTGCAAGCTATGCATTCTTGCTACGGCTCTCCTTCTTGGCATAACTACAAGCCATGCGCAGACGACATTAAATTGGCAATTGGATCCGCTGCTACCTGTCTTGGCCGAACAGGAAGCAGCGGCAGTGCTTGAGACGCTGCGGGACCTGACTTCGGTCGACAGCGGTACCGGCCAGGCTGCTGGTATCTCAGCGGTTGCGACGCAGATCGAAAACTTTGCAAAAGGACTTGGCGCACAGGTTGACCGTGTCACGCCGGCCAGTAACGTGGCAGGACCGAATCTGGTCATCACGTTTAAGGGCATGGGTAAGCGTAAGATTTTGCTAATTTCCCACATGGACACGGTTTACGTAGCGGGAACCGCAGCAGCCCGACCGTTCCGGCTCGAAGGCAATCGTGCTATTGCCCCCGGCATCGCAGACGACAAAGGTGGCATTGCAGTATTCCTGCACACCATGAAGTTGCTTAAAGCTCGCGGCTTTCAAGATTTCGAACGCGTGACAATGGTGTTCAACAGCGATGAAGAGCGCGGGTCCGTGGGATCGCGCGACCTGATTCGCTCCCAAGCGCAGGCCCATGATGTGGTGCTCAGCGGTGAACCCACCGGCGCAAATGAGAGCATTGTTCTTGCTACCTCGGGCGTCGGACATACAAACGTCAGGCTCAAGGTGGGAGGCTCGTTTGTAGATGCTGAAGCGCGGCCTGTCGAAGAGCTTGCAGATCTGATTCTGCGCTCACGTGACGTGCAGCAGCAGGTAGTCGGAACTCGCATGAACTGGACCGTCGCCCGCGCCGAAGACCCTCGCCGACTCGACAAGTTGGTGCCTTCCGGTCAGCGCTTTACCACCTTGGACTTTCGAATTACTGGGCGTGCCTCACACGCTGGCGTCAATCCTTCACTGGGCATCAACGCAGTAGTGGAGATGGCGGACCTAGTCCGGCGAACAACCGAAGCTGCTGCCCGCCAGTCCGGGGCAAGGCTTCACTGGCGGTCTGCCGGTGGCGGGCTGGTGTCTAACATCATTGCTGATCGCGCCCAGGCTGTCGCCGAACTCTCTCTGCCTGCGGGTACGAACCCGGCGCCCGTACTAGAAACCTTGACACAAAGCGCAAAGCAGGCGCTTCTTGCAGGCGCACAAATCAGTGCCGACATCTCGGATGGACTCATCACACTTACTGGTGGTGCCGGCGAGGCCTTTGCATCCGCCGATATGCGCGTACCTGACCAGGCGGCCTTCACACAGTTGTCGCAGGCCACACGCCAACTGATAAACCGGCAAAAGTTCACTTCATCAAGCATTAGCATTCAGGATGGACTTGGTTTCCCAGCCTTCAACGCGACCGAAGAGGGTCGAAGACTGGCATCAATGGCCCGGGACATTTACGCGGCGCTGGGCGGCACGCTTGAATTGGTTCCTCGCACTTATGGCGGCACCGACGCCGCCTGGGCGTCTCAATCTGGCAAACCGGTTGTGGAAGGCTTCGGTTTGCCAGGTGGCAACTACCACTCCTCCGAGGCAGAGTTTGTGCTGATCGACCGCATTCCGCGGCGGCTTTTGTTGGCAGCAGAAATGATTCGTGCCCTGACCCGGCCTTGATACAGCGTGGGCAGCCACAGCGCATGGTGGAAGCGACCCAAGCACCCTACGCAAGCCCCTGACAGCTGGGGCTTAAGAAAAAGCACTTAAAGTCGCCTCTAAGTGCTTGATTTATAACCAATAAATTGGTGGGCGATAGAAGTTTCGAACTTCTGACCCCTGCAGTGTGAAGACTCCTTTAGACCACTACTTTCCTTAATAAATTCATTGAGTTAGCAGCTTCTTGGTAACTCAAAGTAGTATAGAAGTAGTATGGTCGTGAAATTAAATTACGCAGCTCGAGTGATTGCTTCTTCCACCTCATGCA
>CAMDAN010000074.1 GCA_945888535.1 Bordetella parapertussis | reverse complement strand
TTGATCGCCGAGTCTTTTTCAATAAACAAATCTCGCTGTGGAACATACGCCTCGGGTTGGTAGTAGTCGTAATAACTGACGAAATACTCCACCGCGTTTTTGGGAAAGAACTCGCGAAACTCACTGTACAGCTGGGCTGCCAGCGTTTTGTTGGGCGCAAACACAACGGCGGGCCGGCCCATGCGAGCAATCACGTTGGCCATGGTGAACGTTTTACCCGAGCCGGTCACACCTAACAAGGTTTGAAATACTTCGCCATCGTTGATACCTTCCACCAATTTCTCAATAGCGGTAGGTTGGTCACCCGCCGGTGGGTACGGCTGGTAGAGCTCGAATGGCGAGTCAGGAAAACTAACAAAGGTTCCGGGAAGCACCGGCGCAATAACTTCTGTGGGCTCAGACATGAATGACTTGGAGTAGGCTAACCCGCTAGCTTAGCGCAGGTCAACGGTAAAATCAGATTTTGCCTATTTTCAGGATTTATTCATGTCTCTCTTTTCCGCCGTCGAAATGGCCCCCCGTGACCCGATTTTGGGCCTCAACGAACAATACAACGCGGACACTAACCCCCATAAAGTCAATCTCGGAGTAGGCGTTTATTTCGACGATAACGG
This sequence comes from Bordetella parapertussis, assembly GCA_945888535.1. GTDB lineage: Bacteria > Pseudomonadota > Gammaproteobacteria > Burkholderiales > Burkholderiaceae_C > Allorhodoferax > Allorhodoferax parapertussis_A. Next base: position 12,190 of record CAMDAN010000074.1, on the reverse strand, counting down.
TAAATTGCCCTTGCTCCAATGTGTACAAGCCGCTGAAAAAACCTTGATGGCTACCCCCACTGCGCGCGGCTACCTGCCTATTGACGGCATTGCTGCTTACGACGCAGCTGTCAAAGGCTTGGTTTTTGGCGCTGAATCTGAAGCGGTCAAGACGGGTCGGGTGGCAACGGTGCAAGGTATCGGCGGAACCGGTGGTTTAAAAATCGGGGCTGATTTCTTAAAGCGCTTGAACCCCAACGCCAAGGTATTGATATCTGATCCCAGCTGGGAAAACCACCGCGCCTTGTTCACCAACGCGGGTTTCATCGTTGATAGCTACGCCTATTACGACGCCAACAAACGTGGCGTTAATTTTGAAGGCATGCTGGCAAGCCTCAACGCCGCTGCGCCTGCCACCATCGTGGTTTTGCACGCCTGCTGCCACAACCCTACCGGCTACGACATCACAGCAGACCAATGGGATCAGGTGATTGCCATCGTTAAAGCCAAATCGCTCACCGCATTTTTAGACATGGCCTACCAAGGCTTTGGCCACGGGATTGCAGAAGATGGCGCAGTGATCGGAAAGTTTGTCGCCGCTGGCCTCGACTTTTTTGTATCTACCTCATTTTCTAAGAGCTTTAGCCTTTACGGGGAGCGGGTGGGCGCTTTGTCGGTACTGTGCGCCAGCAAAGAAGAGGCTGACCGGGTGTTGAGCCAATTGAAAATTGTGATCCGGACCAATTACTCCAACCCGCCGATCCATGGCGGCGCGGTCGTAGCGGCCGTTTTAAACAACCCCAGCTTGCGAGCCCAGTGGGAACAAGAGTTGGGTGAAATGCGCGCCCGTATCAAAGTTATGCGGAAAAGTTTGGTCGACGGCTTGAAAGCCGCTGGGGTCAAAGCCGATATGGGGTTCATCACCACCCAAATCGGAATGTTTAGCTACTCCGGCCTAAATAAAGACCAAATGGTGCGTTTGCGCTCGGACTTTGGGGTGTATGGAACCGATACCGGGCGCATGTGTGTTGCCGCCCTGAACAGCAAAAACATTGACTATGTGTGTGCGTCTATCGCCAAGGTTATGTAAACAGCCCATTGAGTCATTCCGGTGTAAGTAATTCCCGCCACCGGAAGGCTAAATACTGTTATATTGCACTGCAACATTTTCAAAAAGGGATCCCTCATGCTTTATCAACTCTATGAGAGCCAACGCTCATTGATTGAACCCTTTTCTGACTTGGCCAGTTTTGCTGCCAAGTCATTCGCGAATCCTCTTTCCCTGGCCGGGCAAAATCCCCTGTCACAGCGTATTTCAGCCGGTTACGACCTGATGCACCGCTTGGGCAAAGACTATGAAAAGCCAGAGTTTGGTTTGCGCACGATTGAGGTCAAAGGCGTCGAAGTCGCCATTCACGAGCGCATTGAATGGAAAAAACCTTTTTGTGAGCTGCTGCGGTTTAAGCGCCTAACGGACGACGGACCTACGCTTGCGATTATGAAAGACCAACCAGCCGTGTTGATCGTAGCGCCCTTGTCAGGCCACTACGCGACGCTGCTGCGGGACACGGTTAAAACCATGCTGCAAGACCACAAGGTCTACATCACCGACTGGAAAAATGCCCGTTTGGTTCCTTTAAGCGAAGGCGAATTCCACTTGGATGACTATGTCAACTATGTCGAAGAATGCATTCGCCATGTTCAATCGAAGTATGGCAACTGCCATGTGATGAGCGTGTGCCAGCCCACCGTTCCCGTTCTCGCTGCGGTCTCTTTGATGGCGAGCCGAGGCGAAAAAACACCCCTAACTATGACCATGATGGGCGGCCCGATTGATGCCCGCAAATCACCCACAGCGGTGAATAACTTGGCAACCAACAAGAGCCACAGCTGGTTTGAAAACAATGTGATCTTTCGGGTTCCAAGCAAGTTTCCTGGCGCAGGTCGGCGCGTCTACCCTGGCTTTTTGCAGCACAGCGGTTTCGTGGCGATGAACCCGGACCACCATGCCAAAAGCCATTTTGATTACTTCAAAGACCTCATCAAAGGCGACGACACCAGTACCGAAGCCCACCGCAAGTTTTATGACGAATACAACGCTGTGTTGGATATGGACGCGGATTACTACCTTGAGACCATCAAAGTGGTTTTCCAAGACTTCAGCTTGGTCAGTGGAACCTGGGATGTGACTTCACCCTCAGGCAAATTAGAACGAGTCAAACCTTCGGATATCCGCACCACGGCACTGATGTCAATTGAAGGTGAGCTAGACGATATTTCTGGTTCGGGCCAAACCCGTGCGGTGCACGACATTTGTACTGGCGTTCCAAAGTCTTTACAAAAGCACTTTGAAGCCAAAGGTGCAGGGCACTACGGGATTTTCTCTGGTCGTCGCTGGCGCGAGCATGTGTACCCAGAAGTCACTGCTTTTATCAAAAGCCACCACAGCACCCAAGCCCTCAAGGCCGCCCCAGCTAAAAAAGTGGCTCTTGTGAAAAAGGCAGTTCCTGCAAAAGCAGTGACTCTCGCAAAGAAGGCGGGTCCTGCCAAAAAGGCGGCAACAAAAAGGTGAGCTCCCCAGCGCTAACAAAGGAAGCGCTGGCATCGCGTCTTTTAGACGCGTTGCCACAAACCCAATGTACGCGCTGTGGTTACCCTGACTGTGCGGCTTACGCACACGCTCTGAGCCTTGAAGAGGCCGACATCAATCAGTGTCCACCGGGCGGCGCCGAAGGCATAGTGCGTTTAGCCAATATCACCGGCCGGACCATCAAGCCTCTCGACCCCACTTTTGGAATTGAAAGCCCGCGCACCGTTGCGTTCATTGATGAAGCGTGGTGTATCGGTTGTACGCTGTGTATTGACGCGTGTCCTACGGATGCGATCTTTGGCAGCAACAAACGTATGCATACCGTGATCGAGGCGTATTGCACGGGTTGTGAACTCTGCTTACCAGTCTGCCCCGTCGATTGCATAGCGCTTGAACCTGCGCAACCGTCATCTCAAAACACTGCGCCATCGGGTTGGAGTGCTTGGTCACAAAACTTGGCAGATACAGCAAGAAGTCGCTACCAAGTGGCCAAGAATCGCAGAGCTGCAACAAAAAGCGCACACGAAGCAGCCCAAGCTATCAAAGCGCAGAATAAATTAAGCGACCTGGCGGCTCACTCGCGCATTACCGACACCCAGGTGTTAGACCAGAAAAAAGCCGTGATTCAAGCGGCAATGGAAAGGGCCAGGCTTCGCAAAGCGTCCAACCCACTCGGCCCCAAAGACGCTAAAGGCTAGACGCTTTAACTGCTGCTCAAACGAGCAAAGGCACTGACCACTTCAGGGGGCGCTTGGACCATTTCAATCAAAACGCCCTCGCCTGCAATTGGAAACTCTTCGCTGGCTTTGGGGTGTAGAAAACAAATATCAAACCCGGCAGCGCCTTTGCGAATACCGCCAGGGGCAAAGCGCACGCCTTGCGCGGTGAGCCATTGCACCGCCTGGGGCAAGTCATCAATCCACAAGCCCACGTGGTTGAGCGGCGTGGTGTGAACGGCGGGTTTTTTATTGGGATCTATCGGCTGCATCAAATCGACCTCCACCTTGAAGGGGCCGCTGCCAATGGCGCAGATGTCTTCGTCCACGTTTTCACGTTCACTTTGAAACGTGCCGGTGACTTCGAGGCCCAACATATCAATCCAGAGCTTTTGCAACCGTTTTTTATCCAGCCCGCCAATGGCGATTTGTTGGATTCCTAATACTTTGAAGGGGCGTTGCATGCTATTTCCTTCGCTCATGCAAACTCGATGATGGCTTGGTCTACGCTTAAGCTTTCACCTTTAGCTGCCAATACTTTGCCCACCACGCCATCAGCCGCCGCGAAGAGTACGTTTTCCATCTTCATGGCTTCAATCACCGCAACCCGCTCGCCAGCCAGCACTTTTTGTCCAACGGTAACCGCTACATCTACCAACAATCCTGGCATAGGCGAAAGGATAAATCGGCTCATGTCCGGCGGGAGTTTGTGCGGCATCAACTGGTGCAGCTCTGCCATGCGCGGTGACATGATGAGCGCATCGATGCGGGTCCCGTTGTGCTGAACGCGCAAAGCCAAGGGGTTTTTAGGCGTACCGCGCTCAACTTGGGCTGTAAACGGATGTCCATTGACCGTGCCATGAATCCCAATATCGTTCAAGCGCGAGGCGCTGCAAATCTCGTAACTCTTGTTGTCGACGCGCACAGTCGCCGTTCCGCTCACACCGACAAACTCATCGACATGCACCGGCGTGTAAATGTTGTTGCCTTGCGCATCTAGGCTGACCACCACGTAGTCTTTACCCACATTGACCGCATAGCCGGGGAGTTGACCGCTTAAGCTCGCAGCACGCTCGCGCGACTTGCGCCGAACAAACGCGGCCAGTGCGATTAAAAAATTGCTATCTTCGTGCGGCACGTCTTCAGCGCGAAAACCGTGGGCGTAGTTTTCTGCAATGAAACCGGTATTGAAATCTCCCGCCACAAACTTGGGGTGCGCCAGTAAAGCGGACTGAAAGGGGATGTTGCTGCTGATACCGCGAATCACAAAGCCGTTGAGTGCTTCGCGCATTTTGGCAATGGCATCGAGCCGGTCTTTACCGTGAACAATCAGCTTGGCAATCATCGAGTCATAAAACATCGGAATTTCACCGCCGTCTTGCACTCCGGTATCGACCCGCACGCCATACAAATGGTCGGTATCAGATTGCCACATGGTTTGGGTGGGTGGCGCGAAACGCACCAAGCGACCGGTGGAAGGGAGGAAGTTACGCAACGGATCTTCGGCATTGATCCGGCATTCCATCGCCCAACCCTCCCGCTTGACCTGGGCTTGCGTGAGCGGCAGTTTTTCGCCCGCTGCGACGCGGATCATCAACTCGACCAAGTCGAGGCCGGTGATGGCTTCAGTCACAGGATGCTCCACTTGCAAGCGGGTATTCATCTCAAGGAAGTAAAAGCTTTGGTCTTTACCGACTACAAACTCAACCGTTCCCGCGCTTTGGTATTTCACCGCTTTTGCCAATGCAACCGCCTGCTCGCCCATGGCTTTGCGCGTGGCTTCGCTGATAAAGGGACTTGGCGCTTCTTCAATGACTTTTTGGTGACGCCTTTGAATAGAACACTCACGCTCGTTGAGATACAAGACGTTACCGTGCGAATCGCCGATCAATTGGATTTCAATATGGCGCGGCTCTTCAACAAACTTCTCAATGAAGACACGGTCATCGCCAAAGCTGTTTCGGGCTTCGTTACGGCAACTGGTAAAGCCCTCCAAAGTTTCTTTGTCATTGAAAGCCACGCGCAGGCCCTTGCCACCGCCGCCCGCCGACGCTTTGATCATGACGGGATAACCAATGCCCTTTGCAATCTCCACTGCACGTTCTGGCGTTTCAATCGCATCATTAACGCCAGGGATACAGTTCACACCAGCCTTGCCCGCCAGTTTTTTAGATTCAATTTTGTCGCCCATGGCGGCAATCGAGTAATGCTTGGGGCCGATGAAGACAATGCCCTCTTCTTCGCAGCGCTTGGAGAACTCAGCGTTTTCGCTCAAGAAACCGTAGCCAGGATGAACGGCTTGGGCGCCGGTTTGTTTACATGCTGCAATGATTTTTTCAGCTAACAAATAGCTTTGGCGGCTTGGCGCAGGACCGATGTTGACGGCTTCATCAGCAAGCTGAACATGTCGCGCATCTTTGTCAGCGTCGGAATACACCGCCACCGTTTGGATGCCCATTTTCTTGGCTGTGGCAATGACACGGCAGGCGATTTCGCCGCGGTTGGCGATGAGGATTTTGGTAAACATAGTTAATTCTTCGCGGTGAAATTAAAGTGGAATATTGCCGTGTTTACGCCAAGGGTTTTCCAGCTTCTTGTCTTTGAGCATGACCAAAGAGCGACAAATTCGCTTGCGTGTCTCGGAAGGCAAAATCACATCGTCGATAAAACCACGAGCTCCGGCCACAAAGGGATTGGCAAAGCGGGCTTTGTATTCGGCTTCTCTGGCGGCTAATTTTTCAGGGTCGCCTTTGTCTTCGCGGAAAATAATTTCGACTGCCCCTTTGGCGCCCATTACAGCAATTTCTGCTTGCGGCCAGGCGAAGTTCACATCGCCACGCAAGTGCTTGGAGGCCATCACGTCATACGCGCCGCCATAAGCTTTGCGCGTGATCACCGTGATTTTGGGGACGGTACATTCCGCGTAGGCGTACAACAACTTCGCGCCATGTTTGATGATGCCGCCGAACTCTTGAGAGGTTCCTGGCATAAAACCGGGAACATCAACGAAGGTAATCACAGGAATATTGAAAGCGTCACAAAACCGCACAAAGCGCGCTGCTTTAATCGAGCTCTTAATATCCAAACAACCTGCAAGCACCAAGGGTTGGTTGGCAACGATGCCCACGGTTTGGCCGTCCATACGGGCAAAACCGATCAGAATATTTTTGGCGTACTCGGGCTGAAGCTCAAAGAAATCGCCATCGTCCACCGTTTTAACAATCAACTCCTTCATGTCGTAAGGCTGGTTGGGATTCTCAGGAACCAAGGTGTCCAAACTCTTGTCTTGGCGATCAGTGGGGTCTCCACTTTGGCGCACTGGTGCTTTTTCTTTGTTGTTGAGTGGCAAGTAGTTGTAAAGACGGCGCAGCATCAAAAGCGCTTCAACATCGTTTTCAAACGCCAAATCGGCCACGCCGCTCTTGGTGGTGTGGGTGATAGCGCCACCTAACTCTTCGGCGCTGACTTCTTCGTGCGTCACGGTCTTGACCACCTCTGGGCCGGTCACAAACATGTACGAGCTGTCTTTCACCATGAAGATAAAGTCAGTTAGCGCTGGCGAGTACACCGCGCCTCCGGCGGATGGGCCCATGATCATGCTGATCTGGGGAACCACGCCGCTAGCCATGACGTTGCGCTGAAATACATCCGCGTATCCACCCAGCGATGCCACGCCTTCTTGAATTCGAGCGCCACCCGAATCGTTGAGGCCGATCACGGGTGCGCCGACTTTCATGGCCTGGTCCATGACTTTGCAAATCTTCTCGGCGTGCGTTTCAGACAATGCGCCACCGTACACGGTGAAGTCTTGGCTGTACACAAACACCAAACGGCCGTTGATCATGCCGTAGCCCGTCACCACGCCGTCGCCTGGGATTTTGTTCTCTTGCATACCAAAGTCGGTACAGCGGTGTTCGACGAACATGTCCCACTCTTCAAACGTGCCTTCGTCTAAAAGCACCTCTAAGCGCTCGCGGGCGGTGAGTTTTCCTTTGCCGTGTTGGGCATCAATCCGCTTTTGACCACCGCCTAAACGGGCGGCAGCGCGCTTAATCTCTAGTTGTTCAATGATGTCTTGCATGGTTCTACTCTCTACTAAAAATTATTCACGACCTGGCGCTGAAAACGCACCGAGGAGTTGCCTTGCCGCAGTGGATGGGGCAAGTTGGCCCTGGGCCACCTGCTGAGTCAGCGAAGGCAGCAAGGCTTGGACGCTGGGTTGGTTCTGAAACGCTTGCTTAAGGCCCGCGTCAATGCGCTCCCACATCCACGACAGCGCCTGTTTTTCGCGCCGCTGGGTCAGTTTTCCGTTAGCCACTTGCAGCGTTTTAAAAGATTGCACCGCATCCCAAAATGCATCCACGCCGCGTCCTAATAACGCACTGGTTTGGATGACTTGCGGGTGCCAGAGGCTCGCGTCCGAATGGCCCTTGCCAGAGGAGCCGTGCTGCCCCAGCAATCGCAGCGCACTGCTGATATGGGCTTGGGCACGGGTGGCGGCATCGGCGTCAATATCGGATTTGTTAATCACCACCAAGTCCGCCAACTCCATCACGCCTTTTTTAATCGCTTGCAAATCGTCGCCCGCGTTGGGAAGCTGCAAAAGAACAAACATATCGGTCATATTGGCAACCGCCGTTTCGCTTTGACCTACACCAACGGTTTCGACAATCACCACGTCGTATCCAGCTGCCTCACACACCAACATGGACTCACGGGTTTTCTCCGCCACACCGCCTAAGGTTCCACTCGATGGGCTCGGGCGGATGTAGGCTTTCTCATGCACCGACAAATGTTCCATCCGGGTCTTGTCGCCCAAGATAGAACCACCCGACACAGAGCTCGAAGGATCAATCGTCAACACGGCCACTCTGTGGCCCTGCGCGATCAAATACAAACCCAGCGCTTCGATAAATGTGGACTTTCCCACGCCCGGCACACCGCTGATTCCTAGGCGAAACGAATTGCCCGTGTGCGGCAGCATGGCGGTGAGCAACTCATCGGCTTGGGCGCGGTGGTCGGTGCGGGTCGATTCGAGCAGCGTGATGGCTTTGGCCATGGCGCGGCGTTGTGCAGAGGCAGTTCCATTCCGCATGTCCTCCAAGAGCTGATCTGTGCTTGGCATGCTCATAAGATCTCGAAGCTGCGCCCATCGGGCAGCCGGTAACGCGAGAAGTCGCGTACATCCATGGTCATCACGCTGAGCGTGTTGGTGTCTTGTGCCAACCAAACCAAAGTGGCATCGGCCAAATCCATCTCGGAGCGTGGCGGCGTGGTGTAACGCGCCATCAACTCGGCGAGATCGGGCAGGTTGGACACGTCAAAAGGGTAAACGATAACGCCCCCTTCGGACACCCAGCGCAGGAAGCGCTGGACAGCATTGGCACCTAAAAAATGGCACACCTCCACCACGCACGGCCAAGTGGTCGTCAAACGCCAGTTGTCAGCCAACAAGTTGGTGTAGTGGCGGTGCGCCACATCACTGGCGTCAAACAGTGCCACCATGGGGCCAGTGTCGATCAGGGCCACCTTCACGGCGCGTCCTTTTCTGTGTCGGGTGCCGTCCACGTTTGACCGATTTTTTTTGACTCTTGAAAAGCCAGCCAATCGGCTTGATGAGCATCCCGTTTGGTTTTGAGTTTGGCCCGAATGGCCGCCTTGGTTGGCGAAAGGAATTGGCTGCTTTCTGGCAAAGGCTCCCGCACCTCAGCCTGCACCTTGAGCAACAGGTCATAGGGATTCTTGCGCCCCAATGCCCGCTCCAGCGCCGAAACGATGAACTGTGACTTGGTCACGCCCATGCGTTTGGCAGTCAACTCCAGCTCTTTTTCGAGCAGCGGTTCCAGTCGAACAGATACAGCCATATCAGACTCCTTGAAAATGCTTGTGATACCGTATTACTGTATCACAAGCATTAGCCCAATGCCTTCTTAATCTGCTCCAGCACATCCTTGGCACTCACCGGAATAGGGGTCCCCGGTCCGTAAATGCCCTTGACACCGGCTTCGTAAAGCATCTCGTAGTCTTGACGCGGAATCACTCCGCCGACAAAAACAATAATGTCGTCAGCGCCTTGCTTTTTGAGCTCGGCAATGATGGCGGGGACCAATGTTTTGTGGCCTGCGGCTAAGGTACTCACGCCCACGGCATGGACATCGTTCTCAATCGCTTGGCGGGCACATTCTTCAGGGGTTTGGAACAAGGGACCCATGTCCACATCGAATCCCAAATCGGCGAAAGCTGTGGCAACCACTTTGGCTCCACGGTCGTGGCCATCTTGTCCGAGCTTGGAAATCATCACGCGGGGACGCCTGCCATGGGCACTGGCGAAGGAAACAATGTCGGCTTTGAGTTGGTTCCAATAGTCCATGGTATCCCCTGGGTGGCTTGCATCTTCATAGGCCGCAGCGTACACACCGCTGACCTTTTGCGTATCGGCACGGTGGCGGCCAAAGGCTTTTTCTAACGCGTCACTTACCTCGCCTACCGTCGCGCGAAGTCGAATGGCTTTGATACTCAGGTCTAGCAAATTGCCTTCTTTATGGCCAGCGGCAAAGGTTAACGCTTCTAACGCCTGCGCAACCGCTTTCGTGTCCCGGTTTTTCTTGATGGTTTGAAGTCTTGCGATTTGCCCTTCTCGAACGGCGACGTTGTCGATATCACGGGCATCAATCGCATCTTCGGTTTTTAACTTGTATTTGTTCACGCCCACGATCACATCTTGGCCGCTATCAATACGGGCTTGCTTTTCAGCCGCTGCCGCTTCAATTTTTAGCTTGGCCCACCCGCTGTCCACGGCTTTGGTCATCCCGCCCATGGCCTGAACTTCTTCGATGATTGTCCACGCCGCATCGGCCATGTCTTGGGTGAGCTTTTCCATCATGTAGCTGCCCGCCCACGGGTCAATCACGTTGGTGATATGGGTTTCTTCTTGAATAATGAGTTGGGTATTGCGGGCAATACGTGAGCTGAACTCGGTGGGCAAGGCGATCGCTTCATCAAAACTATTGGTATGCAGGCTTTGTGTTCCGCCAAACACCGCTGCCATCGCCTCCACCGTGGTTCGAACGATATTGTTGTAGGGGTCTTGCTCAGTCAAACTCCAGCCGCTGGTTTGGCAGTGGGTCCGCAGCATCAAGCTCTTGGGGTTTTGCGCGTTAAAGCCCTTCATGATGCGACACCAAAGCAAGCGCGCCGCGCGCATTTTGGCAACCTCTAGATAGAAGTTCATACCAATGGCCCAGAAAAAGCTCAAGCGGCCAGCGAATGCATCCACATCCAAGCCCGAGTCCATCGCGGTTTTTACATACTCTTTGCCATCGGCCAAAGTAAAAGCTAACTCCAAGGCTTGGTTGGCACCCGCTTCTTGCATGTGGTAGCCCGAGATCGAGATCGAGTTGAACTTGGGCATGTGCTTGGCCGTGTAGCCAATGATGTCGCCAATGATGCGCATGCTGGGCTCTGGCGGGTAAATGTAGGTGTTGCGCACCATGAACTCTTTCAGAATGTCGTTCTGAATCGTTCCAGAGAGCAAGTCTTGACTCACGCCCTGCTCCTCGGCGGCCACGATGTAACCCGCTAACACCGGCAACACCGCACCGTTCATCGTCATCGACACCGACACTTTGTCCAAGGGAATGTCCTTGAACAAAATTTTCATGTCCTCGACCGAGTCAATCGCCACACCGGCTTTACCTACGTCGCCGGTTACACGCGGATGGTCTGAGTCGTAGCCTCGGTGGGTGGCCAGATCAAAAGCCACCGAGACGCCTTGCCCGCCAGCGGCCAAAGCTTTTTTATAAAACGCATTGGATTCTTCGGCGGTTGAAAACCCTGCATATTGGCGAATCGTCCAAGGACGAACGGCATACATCGTGGCTTGCGGGCCGCGCACATAGGGCTCAAAACCGGGCAAGGTGTCCGCGTGCTCTAAACCGGCAGTGTCCGCCGCTGTGTACAAGGGCTTGACGGAAATGCCATCGGGCGTGATCCAGTTGAGCGCTTCCACATTCCCACCAGGCGCTGATTTGGCAGCCGCCTTGGCCCAACTCTCAAGGCTTGTGGATTTGAATTCTGGGGTCTGAGCGGTCATAGGTTTTCACTTTGGTCAGGTTGCAGCGGACATCATAAATACTGGCTGCGAGTTTACATTATTTATAATTATTGATTCAAAATATGAATTGCAGCTTACAATTTACCCCATGCAACCCAAGTCCAGCGGATTAACTGCTTTGCCTTCCCTTTCACCGCGCGCTCTCTATGAAGAGGTGGCTGAGCTACTGCGCCAGCGTATTTTCAAACGGGAAATGGAGCCGGGAAGCTGGATTGACGAGCTCAAGCTGGCCCAGGCCTATGGAATCAGCCGCACCCCCCTGCGTGAAGCCTTGAAAGTACTGGCGGCGGAAGGACTGGTCACCATGAAGGTCCGGCGCGGGGCCTATGTAACAGAAGTCTCCGCGACCGATATGGCCGATGTATACCACTTGCTCAGCTTGTTAGAAAGCGATGCAGCGGGCGTGGTGGCGCAAAAAGCCAGCGCTTCTGAATTGGCAGAACTGCAAAACCTGCACGCCGAGCTAGAAGCTTCCGCCTTGCCAGGCGTCGTCAATGCGGACCAGTTTTTTGCCATCAACGAGCGCTTTCATATGCGGCTGCTTGAGATCGCTAATAACCGCTGGCGCGACCAAATGGTGGCCGACCTGCGCAAGGTCATGAAACTCAACCGCCACAACTCCTTGCTCAAAAGCGGGCGCATGCAAGAGTCGCTCAGCGAGCATCGGGCCTTGATGGTTGCGCTAGAAAAACGCGATGCGGGTTTGAGTGTGAAAAAGATGCAAGCGCACTTTGCCAATGGATTGGAAGCAGCGGCCTGATTTTAAAAAAGATATATATATGTCCTATTACA
>CAMDAN010000073.1 GCA_945888535.1 Bordetella parapertussis | reverse complement strand
CCGCAAATCACCGCCCACGCTCCACTCGCCCGAGGTTTTTACTAAGCGGCCTGAGCTGGGAATCAATCCGCTATCGCGCGTGTCACGAGCCCAACCAATGGTCAAGGGAAGCGCATTGGTGGAGTAGGCAAACTGGTTAGCAAAGTCTTTGTAAGCATCAGGCAGCAAAGTGCCTGGGACGATAGTGGTTCGCTCAATTCCACCACCGAAAAACACCGTATCACTGTCACTAAAAGGGACGCCAAACCGCAAACTTGCTCCCGATGTTTCTAGGGAATAACTGTTTTCGTCGGTGTAGGGTTTTGTATTGCGTAAATACACATCAATGGTCCGCGAAACTCCATCGGCAGTGAAGTACGGGTCTGTGGTGTTAAAAACCACGGTGCGGTTGAGCTTACTGGTATTGAGTTCTACGCCTAAGGAATTGCCGCTGCCAAACGCATTGTCTTGTTTAAAGCCAAGCATCAATCCCAATCCGTCCGCACTCGATACACCGGCTCCCAAACTTAAGCTTCCAGTGGGTTTTTCAGCCACTGTAATCGTCAGATCCACTTGGTCCGGAAAACCGGCAACCTCTTGGGTTTCAATCGACACTTCTTTGAAATACCCCAAGCGATCGACCCGGTTGCGGGATTGGCGAATTTTTTCGCCGTCATACCAAGCGGCTTCTAACTGTCGGAACTCGCGGCGAATCACTTCATCACGTGTTCTATCGTTACCCGCTACGTTGATTCGGCGCACGTACACCCTACGCGATGGCTCAGCACGAATGGTGATTTCAACGCGGTTTGTTTTGCGATCCACCACCGTTACAGGCTCAGCAACAGCAAAGGCAAAGCCAAAGTTGGAGTAAAAATCAGTAAACGCTTTGGTGGTTTGCGCAACATCGGTCGCGTTATAGGGTTCCCCTGCTTTGATACTGACCAAGGCTTGGAAATCGGCTTCCTTGTCCAAGAGATTGCCAGCGAGTTTGACCTTGGACACCACAAAAAGCTCGCCCTCAGTGACGTTGATGGTGATCGTGATGTCTTGTTTATTGGGGGAAATGGCGACTTGGGTGGAGTCAACGGTGAACTCCAAATAGCCACGGGAAAGATAGTAAGAACGAAGCGTTTCCACATCCGCATTGAGCTTGCTGCGAACGTAGCGATCTGACTTGGTATACCAACTCAACCAGCCACCGGTATCGGAGTCCATCTGGCCCCGCAAGGTGCTTTCAGAAAAGGCTTTGTTACCTACAATTTTTAGTTCTTTGATCTTGGCAACATCGCCCTCAACCACGGCAAAACTCAGGTTAACCCGGTTGCGTTCAATGGGGGTGACCGTAGTAACGATCTGTGCGGCATACATACTCTTGTTGATGTATTGGCGCTTGAGTTCTTGCTCTGCTTTGTCAGCCAGCGCTTTGTCAAAGGGGCGACCATCGCTTAAACCGATGTCTTTCAGGGCTTTCACCAACACATCTTTTTCAAACTCTTTGGTTCCGGAAAAATCAACCGCTGCCACGGTGGGACGCTCTTGCACAACCACGACCAAGACTTGGCCTTTGGTCTCAATGCGAACATCATTGAACAAGCCAAGCCCAAACAGCGCTTTGATGGACGCGGCTGCCTTTTCATCGGTGTAAGTATCACCAATGCGAACCGGCAACGAGGCAAAAATGGTCCCCGCCTCAACCCGCTGCAAGCCCTCTACCCGAATATCTTCGACGGCAAAAGGCGTCAATGCCATGACGGATTGCGCAAGAAGCCCCAAGGCTGCGGCAACAAAAATCCGGCGAATAAAAGAGAGTGTGAATAGCATAGTTAAAACTCGGGGAAAATCAACAGATAGCATCATACCGAAGATAGCTCTCAGGCGGCCAGTTTCCCGACCCACGCTAGAGCCACAGAACGCGCCTCCAAGTCCAAGGCAAGCAAATCCCCCAGAGACGAAGGCGCAGAGGGAATGAACTGCGATAAACATGCAATATTGACCGCGTGAATTTGGTCAAAGCGAAGTTTGCCCTCCAAAAAGGCTGCGACGGCAATTTCGTTGGCCGCGTTCAACACCGCAGTGCTTCCTTCTGGCGCCGACAAGACGTCCCATGCCAATTTCAAGCCTGGGAATCGTTCTGAATGCCTGTTAGAGCTAAGCGACTCGAATGTCAAGCCAGATAAAGTCTCAAAATTGATCGCGCTGGCTCCGGACTGAATCCGTGAGGGCCATGACAAACCATAGGCAATCGGACCCCGCATATCGGGTGTGCCCAATTGAGCCACCACGGAATGGTCGATATATTGCACCATCGAGTGAATCACGCTCTGGGGATGAATGACGACTTCAATCTGCGCGGGTTCCACTCCAAACAAGAACTTCGCCTCGATAACCTCCAAGGCTTTGTTCATCATGGTGGCGGAATCGACGGAAATTTTTTGACCCATGCTCCAATTGGGGTGGGCGCAGGCTTCTTCGGGGGTCACATTTTTCAAAGTCACTGGGTCACGCGCCCTAAAGGGCCCGCCCGAAGCCGTCAAAATAATCTTGTCAATCACATCACCCCAAATTTTGGGGTTTTCGGGCAAGGACTGAAAAATTGCGGAATGTTCGCTGTCAATCGGCAAAAGTGTGGCGCCACCGGCCTTGACTGCCGCCATGAAAAAACTGCCGCCAACCACCAATGCTTCTTTATTCGCCAGTAACAAGCGCTTGCCCGAGCGAGCAGCAGCGATACAGGGCGCCAACCCTGCCGCGCCCACAATGGCAGCCATGACCGTCGTGGCTTGGGGGTGGGATGCAACTTCTTCCAAAGCCGCAGGGCCCCACAAAACGGCTGTTTTGATACCTAAACCTTGGAGCGCACTTTGAACCGCTCGGCCATGCTTTTCGGAACCCATCACTGCAAAGGCCGGTTGGTGTGCCACACATTGCGCCACCATCGCATCAACTTGGGTATGGGCCGTGAGCGCAAACGCCCGAAATTTTTCGGGGTGTCGTGCGATGACGTCTAAGGTATTGACCCCGATCGATCCGGTCGATCCCAACACCGTGATCTGCTGCACTGCCTGGTTCATGAAGTACACAAGAGCATGGCCAAGGGCAAGACAGGCAATAAAGCATCCACCCGGTCCAACACCCCGCCGTGGCCCGGCAACAACCCGCTGCTGTCTTTGACCCCCGCAGAGCGCTTAAATAGCGACTCCATCAGGTCCCCCACTACGCTCATCGTCGTCAAAAATACGAGTGCCACCCACAAAAAATAAGGGCTCACCAAATACAAATGGTCATACAAACTCGTCGCAGGCCAACCGTTGGCACTTTCAAGCCACCGCCAAAGATAAGAGCATCCCACCACGCCCAACAACGCGCCCATCACGCCTTCCCATGTTTTTCCAGGACTAATGCTAGGCGCGAGTTTTTGAGCAATCAAGCGACCACCCAAAAGTCGGCCCGCCACATAGGCGCAAATATCGGCAACCCAGACCAAAGCCAGTAAGGAGAAAAGGAAATTGACGCCTACCAATCGGGCTTGTACTAAGGCCATCCAAGCGCCACACAACGCAACGATCCCGCCCAGCCAGCGCACGCCCTTGGGAACCTTACCCCAGGCTGTAACGCCTGCTACCAACAACCAACCCGACAACAACACCCAAAAAGCGCCGAGGGCCGCCCAAACCAAGGGCATCGGGCGCAGCAACCCGTCGGAAAACCACAAAGAAAAACAGATGGCAGCACACAACAGGCCGGTAGCGAGTGCCAATCGATGATCCAAGCCATTGAGTCGCGTCCACTCCCAAGCTGCGGCGGCAATTAAAACACCAGTGACCGCCACAAAACCTATGGGATTGGGGTGAACCATCGCCGGCACCAAGATCGCTAACAAAAGCAGTGCGGTGATGATGCGCTGTTTGAGCATGGCTTACACCTTCGCTCTTTTTAAAGAACCGTGAATCTGGGCCGATGTTTTCCCGTAGCGCCGCTCTCTTACGGCGTACTCTAAAAGCGCTGCGTCTAAAGCTGCATCGTCAAAGTCAGGCCACAACACCGGGCTGAAATACAGCTCTGCGTAAGCCGCCTGCCAGAGTAAGAAATTACTCAAACGATGTTCGCCGCCCGTGCGGATGATCAGGTCGGGCTCAGCGCAGTGCGACAAGGCCATGGCGCTATCCAGACTTTCTTCAGTGATCGCAATACCCTGGGCGGCAAGCTGCGCCGCAGCGTTAGCAATGTCCCATTTGCCGCCATAGTTAAAACACACGTTTAACACCAAGGTCGTATTCTTTGCGGTGCGTTCTTCGGCCTGCCCCAAACCAGCACGAATGGCAGGTGAAAGGCCAGAGCGATTGCCGACGAAATGCAGGCGCACCCCTTCTTTTTGGAGTTGCGCGACTTCTTTGGACAAGGCCATGGCCATCAAGTCCATCAGGCCGGAGACTTCGTCAGCGGGTCGGTTCCAATTTTCTGAAGAAAAAGCGAATACCGTCAGTATTTGAATCTTGCGTACCACACAGGCCTTGACGATCCGTTTGAGCCCGTCGACGCCACTTTTGTGGCCCACGATTCTTGGCAAATGGCGACTGGCCGCCCATCGCCCGTTGCCATCCATCACGATAGCGACATGGGCAGGTAACGCGTTATGTGGGTCCATGTCAGCGAAGTTAATAAAGCGGGGAGGGATTAGACCGCCATGATGTCTTGTTCTTTAGAGACCACCAGACGATCGACTTCAGCAATAAAACGGTCGGTTAGTTTTTGAATATCTGCTTCCGAGCGCTTTTGGTCGTCTTCAGAAACTAGCTTCTCTTTTTCCAATTTTTTAACCGATTCGTTCGCATCGCGGCGCAGGTTGCGAACCGCAATTTTGGCGTTTTCGCCTTCGCTGCGGGCAAGCTTGGTCAACTCACGGCGGCGCTCCTCGGACATCACTGGCATGGGAACGCGAATTAAATCGCCCATACTCGATGGATTCAGGCCCAAATCGCTTTCACGAATGGCTTTTTCAATTTTGGCCCCCATGCCTTTTTCCCAGGGTTGAATACCCACGGTTCGGGAATCGAGTAAAGACAGATTTGCCACTTGACTCAAGGGCAACATTGAACCGTAATACTCGACCTGCACGGCGTCTAACATCGCAGGATTTGCCCGACCTGTTCGAATTTTGGAGAGGTTGTTTTTAAAAGCAGAAATGGATTGCTCCATCTTTCCCTCTACTGCGCTTCTGATTTCTTCGATTGCCATGGATTCACCTCCAAATCGTCAAACATGCACCAAAGTGCCTTCATCTTCGCCCATAACGACTCGCTTCAAAGCGCCATGCTTGAAAATTGAGAATACTTTAATCGGTAATTTTTGGTCCCGGCACAAGGCAAACGCAGCGGCATCCATGATGCCTAGGTTTTGCTGCATGGCCTCATTGAATGTAATGCTGGTGTAGCGCTTAGCGCCCGGAACTTTCTTAGGATCCGCATCGTAAACGCCGTCCACTTTAGTGGCCTTGAGAACAATTTGGGCTCCAATCTCTGCCCCGCGCAGCGCGGCCGCGGTGTCGGTCGTAAAAAATGGATTCCCTGTGCCTGCGGCGAAAATCACCACCTTACCCTCTTCGAGGTACTGGAGCGCTTTGGGCCGCACATAAGGCTCTACCACCTGCTCAATACCAATAGCAGACATCACACGGGCGGTGAGACCAGCCTTATTCATCGTGTCGCCCAAAGCCAGGGCATTCATGACCGTGGCCAACATTCCCATGTAATCAGCGGTCGCCCGGTCCATTCCGACGGAGCCGCCTGCGACACCGCGAAAAATATTTCCTCCGCCGATCACGACGGCCACCTCAACGCCCAATCGGGTTACTTCTGCAATTTCATCCACCATACGCACAATCGTGTCGCGGTTGATACCAAACTGGTCATCCCCCATCAAAGCCTCACCTGACAGCTTGAGCAAAATTCGACTGTAGGCTGGCTTGACTGGGTTCATAAGAAGCTCCGTGGGCTTGGGGTTAAAGGACTAAAAGCAACACGCTTACTCAAGTGCACCTTGGTGCCACTAGAGCAAATTATCAAGCAGTTTGCTTGGCTGCAGCGATTTGGGCCGCCACTTCCGCCGCAAAATCGTCTACTTTCTTCTCAATGCCTTCACCAACGACGTACAAGGTAAATCCGTGCACCGTCGTAGCAACCGCTTTGAGCATTTGCTCGACGGTTTGCTTGTCGTTTTTAACAAACGCTTGATTAAACAGGGAAACTTCTTTGAGGTACTTTTGAACGCCGCCTTCGATACGTTTAGCAACGATCTCTGCGGATTGAACGGGTTTGCCCGCTGCCACCGCCACGGACGCATCTTCAGCCGCCTTAGCCGCAGCCACAGAGCGCTCACGCTCGACTAACTCTGCAGGCACTTCGGCGCTTGACAAAGAAACCGGCTTCATTGCTGCCACATGCATTGCGACGTCTTTTGCTGCGGTTTCATCGCCCTCAAACTCGACAACGACGCCAATACGGGTACCGTGCAGGTAGGACGCCACTTTAGAGGCAGACGCAAAGCGCTTGAAGCGACGAAACGTCATGTTTTCGCCAATTTTCCCGATCAAGCCTTTACGGACATCTTCGAGCGTAGGACCAAAACCATCCTGGGAATATGCCACAGCGCCTAAGGCGGCGAGGTCAGCGGGGTTGTGCTTGGCCACCAAGCTCGCGGCGGCTTTTGCCAAAGCCAAAAAACTGTCATTTTTAGTGACGAAGTCTGTTTCGCAGTTCACTTCGATCATGGCGCTGGCAGCCCCTTCGGTAGCCACTGAGACCACACCTTCGGCAGTGATGCGGGCAGCCGCTTTGCCGGCTTTGCTTCCCAGCTTGACGCGCAGCAACTCTTCGGCTTTCACCATGTCGCCTTCGGCCTCGGTCAATGCTTTTTTGCACTCCATCATGGGGGCATCGGTCTTTCCACGTAGCTCAGCGACCATGCTTGCGGTAATTGCAGTCATTTTTAATTCTCCGTTATTCGTTCAGTTATTAAAGCTAAAAAAAAGGGGCCACGAAGCCCCCTTTTAAGGGCGAATGGGCGCTTACGCAGCCACATCCACCTCGACAAATTCATCTTCGCCTTCAGCGACCACGGCTTTGACCAGGTCATCGACGGCATTGGCACGTCCCTCAAGCACCGCGTCAGCGATACCGCGAGCATACAAAGTCACCGCTTTGGAGGAGTCATCGTTACCGGGAATGACGTAATCAATTCCTTCAGGCGAATGGTTAGAGTCCACCACACCGATCAAAGGAATACCCAATTTACGTGCTTCAGCAATCGCAATTTTGTGGTAACCCACGTCGATCACGAAAATCGCATCAGGCAAAGTCGCCATGTCTTGGATTCCGCCGATGTCTTTTTCAAGCTTTATCAACTCACGGGCAAACATAAGTTGTTCTTTTTTGCTCATCGCGTCCAGACCCGCTTCTTGCTGGATTTTCATGTCTTTTAAACGCTTGATCGAGGTTTTGACAGTTTTGAAATTCGTCAACATACCGCCCAACCAACGTTGGTCAACGAAAGGTACACCGGCACGCTGGGCTTCAGCGGCAACAGTCTCACGCGCTTGGCGCTTGGTACCGACCATCAAAATGGTCCCGCGCTTGGCGGTAAGTTGACGCACGAATTTTGCGGCGTCCTGGAACATCGGCAAGGATTTTTCCAGATTAATAATGTGAATTTTGTTGCGATGACCGAAGATGAACGGAGCCATCTTGGGGTTCCAGAAGCGAGTTTGGTGTCCAAAGTGAACGCCCGCTTCCAACATTTCGCGCATAGTTACAGCCATAAATACTCCAAAGGTTAGGTCTTAAAGCCGGTCCGATTTCCTTCAAATGGGAAAACCATATGAAGAACACCTCGGTAGGACCGGTTTGCGATTGAATTGCTTACGGAGAAATATTCCCAATTAGCAAAGCCAGCTGATTTTACACCAGAAGAAAGACCCGCCCTCTTCCGAGTGAAAACTTAGTCAGCAGTGGCTTCTTCCGGTTTTGCCCGGCCTTCGCGCTTGGGCAGCGGTTTGATATCAAGTAGCACCTCAGTTTTCGTGGCGTCTGTTTCGTCAAGCTCCACCGTTAAGCGCCCGCCGTCGGTTAAGCGGCCAAACAACAACTCGTCTGCAAGAGCCCGACGAATTGTGTCTTGAATCAGGCGTTGCATGGGTCGCGCGCCCATCAAGGGATCAAACCCCTTCTTCGCAAGGTGTTGACGCAACTTGTCCGTGAAAGTCACTTCCACTTTTTTCTCTGCGAGCTGTGTTTCCAATTGGAGCAGGAATTTATCAACCACCCGCAAAATCACGTTTTCATCCAAGGCTTTAAATCCAACGATAGCGTCCAAACGGTTACGGAACTCCGGCGTAAAGAGGCGTTTGATGTCAATCATTTCGTCACCGGACTCGCGCGGATTGGTAAATCCGATCGTCGACTTGTTCATCGTTTCCGCACCGGCATTAGTCGTCATGATCAAAATGACGTTACGAAAATCTGCCTTGCGCCCGTTGTTATCGGTGAGTGCTCCGTGGTCCATCACCTGCAACAGCACATTGAAGATATCGGGATGCGCCTTCTCAATTTCGTCCAGTAACAAGACGCAATGGGGTTTCTTGGTCACCGCCTCTGTCAAGAGGCCGCCTTGGTCAAAGCCCACATAGCCCGGAGGCGCACCAATCAAACGGCTGACAGCGTGGCGCTCCATGTATTCACTCATGTCAAAGCGAATCAAATCGATGCCCATGATGTACGCCAACTGCTTAGCGGCTTCAGTTTTACCCACGCCCGTGGGCCCGCTGAACAAGAAAGAGCCAATCGGCTTGTCGCCCTTGCCCAATCCAGAGCGGGCCATTTTGACCGCCGAAGCCAAAATATCCACCGCCTTGTCTTGGCCAAAAACCACACTTTTGAGGTCGCGGTCCAAGGTTTTTAATTTGCTACGATCGTCTTGGGACACATTGGCGGGCGGAATACGGGCAATCTTGGCAACGATCTCTTCCACCTCGGTTTTAGAGATAGTTTTCTTGCGCTTATTCGCTGGCAATATTTGCTGCGCTGCGCCGGCCTCATCAATCACATCAATGGCCTTATCAGGCAGTTGGCGATCGTTAATAAACTTTGCACTTAACTCTGCCGCAGCCTGGAGCGCGCCTAACGCGTATTTAACTTTGTGGTGTTCTTCAAAGCGAGACTTCAGGCCCTTAAGAATTTCTATCGTTTGCTCTACCGTCGGCTCGACCACGTCAACCTTTTGGAAACGACGAGACAGCGCTGCGTCTTTTTCAAAAATACCGCGGTACTCCGTGAAGGTGGTTGCCCCGATGCACTTGAGCTGGCCTGAACTTAAACTAGGTTTGAGCAAGTTCGAAGCGTCCATGGTTCCGCCAGAAGCTGCGCCCGCCCCAATCAGGGTGTGAATTTCATCAATAAACAAAACCGCATGTGGACGGTCTTTCAATGCCTTCAGTACGCCTTTTAAGCGTTGCTCAAAGTCACCCCGGTATTTGGTTCCCGCCAAAAGCGCGCCCATATCTAACGAATACACCACCGCTTGGGCCAGCACTTCCGGCACGCTGTTTTGCGAAATACGCCAAGCCAAGCCCTCGGCAATCGCCGTCTTGCCTACGCCAGCTTCACCCACCAACAAGGGATTGTTCTTGCGGCGGCGGCAGAGAATTTGGATCACACGTTCAACTTCGTGCTCCCGCCCAATCAGCGGGTCGATCTTTCCGTCCTTGGCAAGCTGATTCAAATTTTGCGTGTAAAGCTCCAAAGGCGAGGCTTTTTCGTTCTTTTCGCTGCCTGTATCTTCCGCTTCCGGCGAACCTTCAGAACCTTTGTTGGTTTCTGGTGGCTCGTTCTTTTTAATGCCGTGGGCAATGAAGTTCACCACATCCAAACGGGTTACCCCTTGTTGGTGTAAATAGTAAACCGCATGGGAGTCTTTTTCACCAAAGATAGCGACCAAAACATTGCTGCCCATCACCTCTTTTTTTCCACTGCCAGTGGATTGCACATGCATGATGGCACGCTGAATAACGCGCTGAAAGCCCAATGTGGGCTGGGTATCTACATCATCCAAGCCGGCCACCTGCGGCGTATTGTCTTTGATGAAATTGGTCAGTGATTTGCGAAGGTCGTCCACATTAGCTGAACACGCCCGCAAAACTTCGGCCGCGCTAGGGTTATCAAGCAAAGCCAAGAGCAAATGCTCTACTGTAATAAATTCGTGGCGTTGTTGACGCGCCTCGACAAAAGCCATATGCAGACTTACTTCTAATTCTTGGGCGATCATGACGCTTCCTTATTCCCGTTCATTTTTAAAACTCTACCCCGCTTACATAAGCGGTGGTGCTTACCAACCACTGTCTCTCGATAGCCTTACAAATCGATAGGCTCACTTACACACTGCAAAGGATGGCCCGACTTTTGTGCCGCTTCCATCACCTGGTCAACCTTGGTCGCCGCGACATCCCGAGAATACACGCCACACACCCCTCTTCCATCCAAATGGATTTTCAGCATGATCTGCGTGGCGGTCTCTAAATCCTTGGCAAAAAACTCCTGAATCACCATCACAACGAACTCCATGGGCGTGAAATCATCATTCAACATCAGCACCTGGAACATCTGGGGCGGCTGAACCCGCTGGGGTAGCCGCTCCAAAACTACAGCACCGCCATCGTCTTGTTTAGGGGTGACTTGGGGGGCAGTTCGCGGTTTAGAAGGAATTTTGGTTGCCATGGAGTTATTTTATAGACCGCACCATCGTAATGCAGCCCGTGGGGTAATTGGTGACATTGGGCTTTATTTCAAGCACCCAAATAAAAAACCGCCGGAGCGAATTAACGCGTCCAGCGGTTGGTGGTCTCGACAATCGGGCTCAATTCCGCCCGATTGCAGCCATTTTTTACATATGGTCGATCATCACTTGGCCAAATCCAGAGCAACTCACCTGGGTCGCGCCATCCATCAAGCGGGCAAAGTCGTACGTTACTTTTTTGCTGTGGATGGATTTTTTCATTGAACTGATGATCAAATCAGCGGCCTCAATCCAGCCCATATGGCGCAACATCATTTCTGCCGACAAAATTTCAGAACCGGGGTTCACGTAATCTTTACCGGCATATTTAGGGGCGGTTCCATGGGTCGCCTCAAACATTGCGATGGTGTCGCTCAGGTTGGCGCCAGGCGCAATACCAATACCGCCAACTTGGGCCGCCAAAGCGTCTGATACGTAATCACCATTCAAATTCAAGGTGGCGATCACGCTGTATTCCGCAGGACGCAACAAAATTTGCTGCAAAAACGCATCGGCAATGCTGTCTTTGACAACAATCTCTTTCCCCGTCTTTGGATTTTTAAATTTGCACCACGGTCCGCCGTCAATCATGACCGCACCAAACTCTTTTTGTGCCAAGGCATACGCCCAATCACGGAATCCACCTTCGGTGTACTTCATGATGTTGCCTTTATGAACAATCGTCAGGCTGGGTTTGTCGTTGTCGATGGTGTACTGAATGGCTTTGCGAACCAAACGCTCGGTTCCTTCGCGTGATACGGGTTTGATACCGATGCCTGAGGTGGCAGGGAAACGGATTTTCTTGACGCCCATTTCGTCTTGCAAGAATTTGATGAGCTTTTTGGCTTTATCCGACTCGGCTTCAAATTCAATTCCCGCATAAATATCTTCCGAGTTTTCACGAAAAATAACCATATTGGTTTTTTGTGGTTCTTTCACCGGGCTGGGCACGCCATCAAAATATTGAATCGGGCGCAGACAAACATACAAGTCCAACTCTTGGCGCAAAGCAACGTTCAAGGAACGGATACCGCCGCCCACAGGCGTTGTCAATGGGCCTTTGATGGACACCACGTAATCGCGAATAGCGTGAAGGGTTTCTTCAGGCAACCAAACATCGGGGCCGTACACATTGGTCGATTTTTCACCCGCGAAAACTTCCATCCAGTGAATTTGTCGCTTCCCGCCGTAAGCCTTGGCAACAGCGGCATCGACCACTTTCAGCATCACCGGCGTAATATCAGCGCCGGTTCCGTCACCTTCAATAAACGGAATAATGGGTTGATCAGGGACATTCAAAGACATGTCTTTATTGACCGTGATTTTTTGACCTTCTGTGGGAACTTTGATGTGCTGGTACATGAAGTGAGTCTCGTTGTATGTGAATGATCAAAAGTGGGCTGGGGCCCCGTCTAAACGCAGCCTGCAACTTTGTAAAGGGATTTTAGTCTTGAATAATTACTCGATTCTGTCAAAACCAGGCCCTCATCCCCTTGCAAAATCCTGACGTCTGCTGTAGTTCCATAACAATGTGCCTATGAAAAACCTTCACTTTCTCGCTTTTTTAATTGCCTTGGTGTTGTCCGCCCCCGTTTTGGCCCAAGGACAAG
Organism: Bordetella parapertussis; assembly: GCA_945888535.1. Classification (GTDB taxonomy): domain Bacteria; phylum Pseudomonadota; class Gammaproteobacteria; order Burkholderiales; family Burkholderiaceae_C; genus Allorhodoferax; species Allorhodoferax parapertussis_A. The sequence goes on along the minus strand of CAMDAN010000073.1, from coordinate 409 downwards.
CCCAACTCAACCTACCGCGAACCATCCTATCGGCCGGAATCCATCAAATTGATGCCCAAGTCGCCCGGACACCCGAGGAGCATGCCATCGGTTTGATGTTCAGAAAAGAAATGCCCCAAAATGAAGGGATGCTTTTCGTTTTCAACGCACCTTCCAAGCAATGCTTTTGGATGAAAAACACGCTGCTGGGTTTGACAGCCGCTTTTGTAGCTGACGATGGGACGGTTGTGAATCTCGAAGACATGCAAGCCAACACCACCGAATCACACTGCTCCACCAAACCGGTGCGCTACGTGCTTGAGGTCAATCAAGGTTGGTTCGCAAAAAAAGGCATCAAGGCTGGCGCAAAATTGAGCGGGGCGCCCTTCAAAACGACACCTTAACCCACTAATCCAACAGCTCCAACATC